>JAFGEV010000414.1 GCA_016931385.1 Prolixibacteraceae bacterium | reverse complement strand
TTGAACGGGAAAAACAAGCCTTCGCTTTGAGGCACAATCACCCCGTTTCCAAGTAGTTTTACTTCCGGTTTCAATCCCCCAAAGTTGAGGGTATAGCTCGTTTTTTCACCCAGTTTATAGCCCAAAGTACTTTCCAGCGCTGCATTTAATGTAACTGTATGCATTCCGTTCAGCCTCCGGTCGGGGTATATCCTTAAAGCATTGTATTCAACCCTGAATTTACTTATCGACTGGTTATCGATTGAGACCAGTCCCCGCAAATCTTTTTCACTGTTTACAGGATCAGAAAATAAAATTTCGACATATTGGTCGGGGGTATTTACCACCCTGGCCGAAGAGGCTTTAAAATCGTTTAAAGGCGGCACTTTAACAATTTGCTTTTCTTCATCTCCGTCGATGCCTATCTTTCCCCCATCCCATTGCAGAACAACTTCGGTATCGACATCTTTTCGTGCAATACCCGACACCGTAAATAAATGCCTGAACGATTTTGGGTGGTGTTCCCAGTTAATGTTCAGTTTTTTCTTTCCCTGAAAGGCAAAAAATATTTTTTCTAATTCATCAGGAACAAACTCATCCGAAGTTTCAACTTCACCCTTTAACTGATAAGAATCATCGCCATTGGCAGAAATTGAGATCCCTGAATTATGGACCAACATCTGTTTTGGCGATGTTTGGAAAGTAAACACCAGTTTTTTCAATTCATCAGGAACTTGAACCAAACGGTCAAGATTTAATGTTCCGCTATATTCTGTATTCCATTCAAACAATTTCGATGGTTTGAATTCAATCGCATCAGGATTTACCCACATTGCTTTTCCGTCAACATCAGGGCTGATGTTAAAGACCGATTTTGGAACTTCTGAGCCACGTTGATCTTCAGCAATAATATCATGTGTAAATTTGATGATAACCGATTCGTTCCGTTTTATGGCACCCGTGGTTACACCACTTACATATTCCTGAAACTGATTGATAGAAATGCTTTGTTTTTTCTTTGATGAAGTACAGGATGTTACTGCAAAAACAACAATTAGCAGCAACAACTGCGGGGAAAAGTTAAGTCTCATGATTTTTGGTATTATTGATTAAACGTTTTTCAAGTTAGCTAATTATTTGGCATGTTAGGTCAGGAAAAATTTGCAGAAAGCTCAAAATTCTTTCAGCAATGCCTCCGCTACCGTCAGGTCCTCCTGGTGCGTAATTTTGATGTTCTCGCGGTTTCCCTCAACCATGTATATTTTTTTACCGAGGCGCTCAAGCACCATGGTGTCATCAGTAAAAACAGGATCGTATCCAGGTTCGTAAGCTGCCTTTATCTCCTTCACCCGAAAAACCTGGGGCGTTTGCACTGAAAAAAGCTTTGAACGATCGGCAGGTTTGTTACCGTCATTCGTCATTTCACGTACCGATTCAACCAGTGGCATTACCGGAAGGGCGTTCCCTTTTTCAATGGTGGTTTTCAGGCAGCGCTGAAGGGTTTCGTTGCTAACCAGCGGACGAACCCCGTCGTGAATAAATACAATACCTTCCTCCCCATCAATTTTGTTTAACCCGTTTTGGACACTTTGAAATCGATTTTCTCCGCCTGGAGCAAGCCGGTGTTTAATTGAAAACCGGTATTTGGCACATAGCTCTTTCCAGTGGTCAAATTGATTTTCGGGCAAAACAATAATTATTTCAAAAGAAAGGTCAAAATCGAAAAATCGCCTTACAGTATGCATTAAAACGGGTATCCCATTTAAGGGTAAAAACTGCTTTGGGACAGATGCTTTCATTCTGCTCCCGCTGCCCCCTGCAACAATCAGGGCAATTTTTTTTATGGGTTCGGTCGTTGATTCCACAAATATTAAAATTCATTTAGTAAATTGAACGGTCATTTTTCAAGTTAAAGATAGTAAAGAAAGCGTATGGAAGAAATACTCAACTTTTTAAAAGGGCTCGAGGCCAACAACAATCGTGAATGGTTTGAACAAAACAAAGAAATATACCAAAAAACAAAGGATCAGTTTCTACACATAACCGAAGTTTTAATAAACGAGATCAGGGATTTTGATCAACATATTCCCTTTCACAACCCGAAAGACTGTATGTTCCGCATATTCAGGGATGTTCGCTTTTCAAAAGATAAACGCCCTTACAAAACCAACTATGGAAGTTACATTACAAAAGGAGGACGGAAGGATGGCAACCCGGGTTACTATTTCCATATCCAGCCCGGGGAATGTTTTTTAGCCGGTGGAATTTACATGCCGCCTCCTGAAAAGCTGAAGGCCATTCGCCAATATATTTTCGACCACACTTCTGAATTCCTGGAGTTGCTTAACGATCGTGACTTTAAATCGAATTTTTTCCTTTACGATGAAGATAAACTCAAAACAGCGCCCAAAGGGTTTCCAAAAGATTTTGAACACATCGACCTGCTGAGGTACAAATCCTATGCACCATTTCTGAATTTTAATGAAACGAGATTGTTAAAAAACGACATTATTGATTTTGTTATTGCAAAATTCAGGCTCATGGCTCCTTTTAATGAATTTTTGTATGAAGCACTCGATTCTGTTCCCGGCGATTAATTTACAATCAATTATTAATTTGACATGAAAAAAGTAATTATTGTTTCTATTCTTCTGGTTGCAGGTTTGAAACTCTTTTCTCAGAACCTGCAATTACATTATGACTTTGGCGAAGGCCGCCATTACATAACTTCAACCATTGAAAGGTTTGCCCCCGATTTGCTCGGGAGTACCTATTATTTTGTTGACTTTAATTACGATAAAAACGGGCCTACCGAAGCTTACTGGGAAATATCGCGCGAGCTGAAAAAATGGGATGCCCCGCTCACTGTTCACATTGAATATAATGGTGGGCTTCATACCAACCTGAATGCCGATGATGACCGCATTTCATTCCAGATTAACAATGCCTACCTTGCCGGTGGCACCTATACATGGAATGCCGATGACTTTTCAAAAGGGATTTCGTTCACGGCCATGTATAAATACATCCAGGGTAATCCTTCGCCACACAATTACCAGGTTACAACCGTTTGGTATCTGAATCTCCTGAAAGGAAAGATTTCATTAAGTGGTTTTGCCGATTTCTGGCACGAGGAACAGGCAGCCATGGGTACAAGTTTCATTTTCCTTTCCGAACCCCAGTTCTGGTTCAACTTAAACCGGAGTTTTTCGGTTGGCGGAGAGGTCGAACTGGGTTATAATTTTGCCGGAGTAAAAGGGTTCAAGGCCTGCCCAACACTTGGTGCCAAGTGGACGATGTAGGGAGGCGGATTTTCCAAATCCGCCAATCGATTTGAAAAATCGATTTCACTTATCCTGATGATTTTACAGAAATTACAAGTTATTGGTTTTCCCTCACAAGATTTGCCAGTTCTGTACGGTTTCGAACACTCGTTTTGAGGTATATCCGGCTTACATGGTCTTTCACAGTTTGCAGTGTAATAAAAAGTTTATCGGCAATTTCCTGGTTTGTAAGGCCGGCACAAACCTGTTCAATAATTTCAGCCTCCCTTTTTGATATGCCGAATTTTTCACAAAAGGATATAAAGCTTATTGCATTGTCATCGGAATGCTTTATTTCGGGTTTTAAAACGTAATTAAAAATAAAAGGTAAAAATGCTGCTGAAGTGAATACAATTAGAATTGAGAACATGGCCAACCATTGATTTTCGGGATAATATTTTACCCCTGCCGCGATTACAATTCCAAAAAACAGAAGACACAACGATGATATTAGCCTTTTTGAAAAGGAATTATCTTTTGCTGTATTGAAGAATAAAAATATGCCCGATGTAGCCAGTATTGTAAGATTTCCTATCGAAATAGATTGAATTAACCGGTCGATTGGTAAGGTGGTGTCGGGCAACATAAACAAATACCCTGCCCCAATTGCAATAGCCAATAGGAAAGAAAGAGATTGAATAATGATTTTACCTGAAAGCTTTTTTGGTCTGAACGATATATCGAGATGAAACCACCATGAAAATAAAAGGAAAGGAATAGCACAAACAAAAAGGTAATAAAGAATTTTGCCTGTTAGTTCCGGGTTTTCAAGTTCGTCGGAAATGATCCACTTAATTAATAGCTGCCCCCAAATGGCATAAAAAGCAAATACATACATTAGTATTTGCTGATACATAAGGATAGTAAAAATACGATAGCCCCGGTTTTTCTTTCTGACATTCTCCGAAAGCAATATTCCCAAAGCTGCCATTGATACCGAAAGAATAAATGTAACTATGAAGGCAAAATTTAACATTTCAGAATAACAACAATTTGTTTTCAAATATAAGAAACAGCAATTATAAACGGACACCTACCAAAGTAGTGAAACGGGATTTCCTACCAAAGTAGTTAAAATGGATGGAAGAGCCGGCATACATTTGAGGAAACTTTTAAAATTTATAGTCATGGAAAACATTCATTATTTTCACCGTCCAACAATCAGCGAGAGTTTAGGAAACGCATGGTATACCATGAAGAAGTATTTTTTGTGGTTGTTTCTTGCCGTCATTATCAGTGGGATATTTCAGGGGCCACCCAACTATAGTTTTGAATTCGATAAAGGTATAGTTGCAGTCCCGCTGGTCGTTTTTTTAGTAATTCTCGGAATCGTTGTATTTCTTTTTATCAAACCTGTATTTTCATTTGGTTCAAGCATGATGTTTGTTGAGGCAGTTCGCGACCAGAAACCAAATTTACGCTGGCTCGTAAGTGGTTTCCAAAAGAATTACCTGAACATCGTTCTGGCCCATTTGCTCCAGGTAGCAATAATTGGGATTGGCTTCGTTGCGCTTATAATTCCTGGCATTGTATTGGCCTGCCGGCTTTCTTTTGTCCCTTATCTTGTAATGGATAAAGAACTTGATCCGATACAGGCCGTTGAAGAAAGCTGGCGCATGACCAGGGGTTTTGGCTGGACAATATTCGGGCTTGCAATCCTTTCATTTTTCATTGCCATTGTGGGTTTGCTGTGTTTATTTGTTGGTATATTCCCGGCAATAATTGTGATAAGGGCATCGTTTGCCAGTTTGTACCAGGCCATATTAACTGAAAAAAACATGGGTGCGACAGAGAGCGTTGTCGAAGAAGTAGTGACTCAATAATATCTATTCATTCTAAAAATACTAAGGCCATCCCTGCTTACAGCGATGGCCTTAGGTTTTTTTCCATTTATTAATTAATTTTGTCAGATATGAAAACAAACAACATTTACATAGCCCAACCTGCAAACAACGAACAGGTAACAGCACTGGAAGCTTTCATGAAGGCCTTGAAGATTAAGTTCGAGGTTAAGAAAGATTTGTCATATGACCCAGATTTTGTTGATAAAATTCTGCAGGGAGATACCGATTTTGAGACAGGCAAAGGGCGGAAAGTTTCGCTCGACGAACTGAACAAGCTATGGAAATAATATACCTGCCCAGGGCCGATGAAGATTTAGAATATTGGATTAAAACCGGGAACAAAGCTGTTTTAAAAAAGATAGCACAGTTAACCGAAGCCATACTCAACAATCCATATTCCGGTATTGGCAAACCCGAAGCCCTCAAGCACCAGTTAACAGGTAAATGGTCGCGCCGCATTACCGGTGAACACCGATATATTTATCAGATAAACGACAACATTCTGAAAGTATACTCGCTCAGGGGACATTATTAGGAAAACTTCAAAGCTCCGCCCCGCTGCCGCGCGAATTGAAAATCGACGTAGTCAATCTTTCGCGTGGTTCGTAGGAAAATCGTGTGTCAGTAGGGGTTTCGGTTTTTATAAAACAAGAGAATTTCATGGAGCTGAATAACCGCATTTTTTGACCAGGTCAATGTTCGTTCAGCCATTCTTGAACTTTCTTGTCCATTTCCGATTGATAGATAAAATGACCTTCTCTTGCTTCTTTGCTTGCCTGAAGTAGTTCGGCTTCTTCTTCGGGAGATATATCGAGGAAGGCTTCTCTATTTTTAAAGTATAAAAGAATTCTGATTGAATTCAATACTTCAAAATCGGTAATTTTTGTAATCCTTGAGATAAGCTCTTTCTGTAGATCAATCGCATTCATAAAACGTATGTTTTTCTCAAAATTAATATGTTTTTTCTGAAAACAGTATAACAAAAAGCCATTCCCGCGTAAGGGAATGGCTTGAAATATAGTGTGTAGGAAACCGATCTGCACAAGGCAGCACGGTTATCTACGTATGCAGTGCCAACGCTGTGTTGGCACTGTTTTTTTATTTAACCTGATATACAGCGTTTAGATCATTTGTAACAAAGTTAGGGCAATTTTCGATAAACATTGTAACAAAGTTAGGGTAAATGACCGAACTACGCCATTCAGCACGGCAGTTTACGGAAAATTAATGTCCCTCTCTTTCTCTCAAAAAGCTGGCAAAAAGCTTATAGAGCCAGACAATTTTGTACTTAGTTTTGAACTTGCAATAACATTTCCTTCCCCTTGGGGGAAGGTTAGGATGGGGCTTCTACTTCACTTCCGAACCGTTTTTTACAGCCATAACCGGACTGCAAAACTTCAGGCTTCCATCGGCATCCTCGGCCATCAGGATCATGCCCTGCGACTCAATACCGCGCAGGTTTCTTGGTTCAAGGTTTACTAAAATCAATATCTGTTGGCCAATAATGTTCTCCGGCTCGTAATACTCGGCAATGCCCGAAACAACAGTGCGTTGGTCAATGCCTGTGTCGATTTTCAATTTCAACAATTTCTTGGTTTTGGCAACTTTTTCGGCTTCAAGTATGGTACCTACCCTTATGTCCATTTTCTGGAAATCGTCGTAACTGCAAGACGCCTTTTGTGGCGATGCTGTTGTATTTGCCATTTCGTTGGCTTTTTTGGTGTCCATCAGTTTTTGTATCTGTGCATCAATAACCGGATCTTCAATTTTTTCAAACAGCAATTCGGGCTTGTTTATCTGATGTCCGGAGGGAATCAGATCGCTACGGCCAAGTTGGTCCCAATCAAGTCTTTCAAGATTTATAAAACCACGCAACTTATCCATCGTATAAGGAAGGAATGGCGCAAATACAATAGTCAGGTTGGCCGTAATCTGCATACAGGTGTTCATTATGGTTTTTACCCGTTCGGGATCGGTTTTAACAACCTTCCACGGTTCCATATCAGCAAGGTATTTATTTCCAAGGCGTGCCATGTCCATGGCAATTTTCAGCGCCTCACGGAAACGGAAACTGTCGAGGCTTTTTTCAACTTCAGCTTTTAAAACCAAAAGCTGGGCCAGCGCTTCTTTATCAACTTCGAGCAATTCACCACAGGCCGGTACAATGCCTTCATAATATTTCTGTGTAAGCACCAGCGCCCGGTTCACAAAGTTCCCAAGTATGGCAACCAGCTCATTGTTGTTGCGTGCCTGAAAATCTCTCCATGTAAAATCGTTATCCTTGGTTTCGGGGGCATTGGCTGTAAGTACGTACTTCAACACATCTTCCTTACCAGGAAATTCATCGAGGTATTCATGTAACCACACTGCCCAGTTACGCGAGGTAGAAATTTTATCGCCTTCCAGGTTAAGGAATTCGTTAGCCGGCACATTGTCAGGTAAATTATATGTTCCTTCAGCTTTCAGCATCGACGGGAAAATAATGCAATGGAAAACGATGTTATCCTTTCCGATGAAATGCAACATGCGGGTATCTTTGTCTTTCCACCAAAGTTCCCATTCCGGAGTCAGTTCCTTTGTTGCTGAAATGTATCCGATGGGCGCATCGAACCAAACATAAAGGACTTTACCTTCGGCTCCTTCAACTGGAACAGGTACGCCCCAGTCGAGGTCGCGTGTAACAGCTCTCGGATTTAATCCACCATCGATCCAGCTTTTGCACTGGCCATACACGTTGGTTTTCCATTCCCTGTGCCCTTCAATGATCCATTCTTTTAACCAGGGTTCATACTGATCGAGTGGGAGGTACCAATGTTTAGTCTCCTTCAATACAGGAGGATTACCGCTAAGGGTCGATTTCGGATTGATCAGGTCGGTGGCATTCAACGAGCTTCCACAGGCTTCGCACTGGTCGCCATACGCTTTTTCGTTGCCACACTTTGGGCAGGTGCCTGTGATATACCTGTCGGCCAGGAATTGCCCGGCTTCGTTATCGAAATACTGCTCGCTTGTTTTTTCAATGAATTTTCCTTCGTTATAAAGTTTTTTGAAAAATTCTGAAGCCGTTTCGTGGTGAATTTTTGCGCTGGTGCGCGAATACACATCAAACGAAATTCCAAACCGCCCAAACGCATCTTTAATGATGTTATGGTATTTATCGACCACATCCTGCGGGGTGATACCTGAATTTTTTGCCTTCAGGGTAATGGGTACTCCATGCTCGTCGCTGCCCCCGATGAAGAGGACATCTTCACCTTTCATCCTGAGATAACGGGCATAAATGTCGGCTGGAACATAAACCCCGGCCAGGTGGCCAATATGAACAGGGCCATTGGCATACGGCAGGGCAGAAGTGATCAGTGTACGTTTGAAATCATTCATATTTTATAGTCATTGGTCATTGGTCATTAGTCATTTGGCCGGTTATTGAAATGTTTCATATTGTATGGTTGAAACACTATCTGTAGGTTTTTCAATAAAATGAGAAAAAATGAAAATCCATTTCAAAAGAATTTTCTTTTCCCTTCTTACTTCTTCCTACTGACTATTGACTAAAAACTAATGACTGTTTTCATTTTTCAAGCCACAAAGATAAGCATTCAAAATTGAAAAAAATGAACAAATCATGAACCTGACTGAACAGGTATTTGTTTGAAAAAACAGGGTGATTTTAGAATTAGTTGTCTTGAAGAAAATTAAATTGATTACAATGAGCAAACTTTTTATATTACTGGCAATATTGTTGATCATTTTATTGGTCAACTGGAGTGCAAAAGCCGGGGAGAATGAACTTCACGGACGTTCACAATCGGTTTATACCGAAGAGCCTTATGTGGGTTTTGTAACAATCGTTCTAAACAATAATGTTATTTCCGAAGTTAGTTTTCAGATTGTCGATACTTTAAAAAATGAAGTTTTTGGTCCCGACTATGAAAAGCATTTTCCAAACAATGAATTTTACCAACAACAATGCCGTAACGACTGGCAGGGCGTAGTGAATTACCCAAAGGAACTTATAAAAAAACAAAACATCGATTCGGTTGATGCTGTGAGCGGGGCTACCTGGTCGTACAATATTTTTAAAGCGTCTGTAATAAAGGCTTTGGAAAAATGAAACTGAAACCCATTACATCTTCTTTGTATTATTTTAATATGCCTATCCATTTTTTTTAAACATGTCTTTGGATATGAATAATATTCTGCAGGTTAAAGTTTCAACGTGAATATTTAGTAAGAAAGTGTATTTCCAATAAGTATCCTAATTCCATTTATTTTTATAAATTTACAATGCTGTCAAATTAAGAAACGATTACTTTATATGCTCACAAACTATGGCCAAAACCTTTATCCATAAAGAATCCGGTACCTGGCACAACATTATGAAAAAGCATCTGCCCCATTTTTTTATCGCGCTTTATTTCATTCTATGTAGTATTAGCAACATAGCCCAAACAAACAACGGCACTGGATCAAACGCCCTGCTTGCCGAGAAAATTTACCTACAGACCGACCGGCAGGTATATTCATTCCCCGACACCCTCTGGTTCAAGTGCATCGTGGCAAACGCTTTCGACCATATACCAACTGCGTTAAGCGGCGTGCTTTACGTTGAACTGATTGGTCCTACAGAAAGGATCATTAATAAGAAAATTATCAAACTAAACGAGGGCATTGGAAACGGGTACTTCGGGCTTGATGAAAACCTTCAGGGGAACACCTACCAGCTACGTGCCTATACCCAATGGGACAGGAACTTTGGGAACGATTTCTTTTTTACGCAATACATCAATGTTTTTGACGGCACGACGAACAGTATGGGTACACCCATAAGCAGTGTCAAGCTGGTCAAGGAAAAGGGCAATGGGCAACAACGGTTAAAAGCCTGTTTCGACCCGTTTACGATTGACAGCCTGCACACAAACCGGCTGACCGTTTTTGTAACGACAGATTCGAAAACCGATTCAATCAAGCTTGGAAAGTGGAAAGGAAATAAATACCTGCTCGATTACAAAATGGCCGACAGTTGCCGCTTTGTTACCCTGAAGATGCAAACCGGTAACCGGGCGCAGTATTCAAAGACCATCCTGCTCGACCAGGATTATACCGATCTCCAATTCTTCCCCGAGAGCGGGGAACTTGTTCACGGCCTGCCGTCAAAGGTGGGGTTCAAAGCAGTTGATGTCAACGGCAAAGGCATTTTTGTCCACGGGGATATTGTTGATGAAAACGACTCTGTTTTTACACCATTTAAAAGCAATGCCCTGGGGATGGGAAGTTTAATATTGAGTGAAGCTGATTCTGCAAAAACCCTTTATGCCCGGACGGTTTCCAAACTGGACACTGCACAGTTCCTTTTGTTCCCGTTGCCGGCAGCCAGCCCCCTGGGGAACACGCTTGCTGTGGAAAGGGAAGGAGGCAAGATCCTCCTTGTTGCCGCATCGAACTATATGAAAAACGACAGCATCGAAATGCTAGTTTCATGCCGCGGCATGGCATATTTCAACAAGAAAGTTATATTGAAAAACGGGCTTTGGGGGGGCGCCATCCCGGCGGACATGCTCCCCGAGGGCATCATTGCCTGTACCATGCTCGACACAAAAGGGCAGCCCGTTGCCGAAAGGCTTTTCTTCAATTCAAGACCAGGTGAACGTTTAAGAATCGAAATGACAACAGACAAAGCATCTTATGCAAAACGTGAGCTAACTATCCTCGATATAAAAACCACCAATAATAATGGGATGCCTGTTGACGCCAATCTGTCGGTGCTGGCCATCAACAAAGAGCAACTTGGCACGATACAGCAAACACGACAAAACATCCTTTCGTATTTTTTGCTCGATTCGGAACTTAAAGGGGGGATTGAGAACCCCGGATTTTATTTTAACAGTGAAAGCACCGATGACGACATCGATGCACTCATGCTTACCCAGGGCTGGAGGAAATACTTGTACTCAAAACCATTTGGGGAACTTTCTTTTGAGCCGGAGCGCAACCTTTACATAACGGGCCGTGTAACAAACGGGCTTCTCGATAAAGCGCAGGTTGCCAAACTGACCATGATGTCGTTCGGCGACGGTTTCCAGGCTGCCACCACGATGTCCGACAGTACGGGCAGGTTCCGTTTTGACCTGGGCGATGAATATGGCGATGAAATGACGGTCGTGATACAAAGCGCAAAAAAATCAGGCAAAAAAATGGACTATATTGTAAGCCTCGATGAAAGGAAAGTCCCGCCGGTAACGTTTGAACATGGCGCAGCAATTGATAAACCGGACAGCGTAATTGTGGAGTTGGTAAAAAATGACGAAGAGCGTAAAAAAGTGGAAGGAGCGTACCAGCTTGCTTCCGGGTCTATACTTATCGGCCAGGTGGATGTTGACGGTTACCGGCGAAGCCCAGAAAGCAGGAGGATCATCGAACTTTGCGGGGTTCCCGATTTGGTCATCGACGGTAAAGAATTGCAGGAGAAAGAGGAAGACTGGTCGTTTGGTTTGTACAACGTGCTCATGTACAGCAACCGGGAAGATATTGAGATATCACAATCATATGATGGTTCAAGTGTGAATTTGCGTGTTTTGGGCTCTGATATAACACTGGTATTGGTTGACGGCATGTACGACCGCTTGAATCAGGACTTGATTCATACCTTATCAACCAATGAAGTCAGTTCTATAGATGTAATAAAATGTGCAAATAATTTTGTAAATATTTATCTTGAAACTACAGGAAATACACTAACAACAATTTTTGCGGATGCAAAATTTATAAAAGCAATCGAATGTGGCAGTATCGTAAATATTAATACTTTTTCCGGAAAAGGGATTTACCAGGCTTATGTTACCCCGAAAGGGGTTAACCGGTTCAGGATACCCAGGTTCTCAACACCAAAAGAGTTTTATGAACCAAAATACGAAAACCTTCAACCCGGAGATTGGGACAAACCCGACCTGCGTGCGCTCATCCACTGGCAGCCCGGTTTAAGCACTAACGAACAGGGCTTTGCTTCAACCAGCTTTTACAATGCCGACAATGTTGGCGACATGATGATCATTGTTGAAGCTATTTCAAAAGAAGGAAAAATTGGTTACAGGGAAATGGAATATAAAGTTGAAGGGAAAAAGCAGAGGGTAATTATTGTTGAATAATATTCAAATCAGGTCCAAATTAATAAAATTGTACCTTATCAAGTAATATTTCGTATTTTTGAAATACTCAAAATTTGAAGATTATGAAAACTCAAGAAATAAAAATAGATTTACCGTCAGACATATTTTTGACCCTGAATGAATCTGAAAACGAGCTTAAGCAAAATATTAAAATTTCATTGGCAATAAGGCTTTATTCGCTTAAAAAACTAACATTAGGAAAAGCTGCCCAGATTTCAGGTTTATCAAGGTACGAGTTTGAAAATATCCTTGCAGAGTATAATTTTCCAATTTCGAATTTAACAATTCAGGATGTCCTTAATGATTCTCAAAAGCTAAAATGAGTTTATGAAATACAAACATTTTTAAACGAATGAAAAATGGAATTGTAATTGCAGATGCAGGGCCAATTATTTCACTCACTTTGGTTGATAAACTTGAAATCCTTGACAAACTTTTCGATGAAGTTAAAATTCCGTATGCCGTTTGGGAAGAAGTTACCAGAGATGAGAGCAAACCTTTCGTTGCCAAAATTAAATTGTATTTTGAAGACAAAACTTATAAAATAAATGGATTTAACGAGCTTACATTTATTATGGATTATGGAGAATCTGAGTCTTTAATACTTTACAAAGAGCTTAAGGCAAACTTTCTTTTAATTGATGACAAAAAAGCGCGAGATATTGCTGAAAATCTTGGCATCAATTGCATCGGAACATTGGGGTTACTTTCAACTGCAAAAGACAAGTGTTTAATACCTGAACTTAAACCCGT
Source organism: Prolixibacteraceae bacterium (assembly GCA_016931385.1). Classification (GTDB taxonomy): domain Bacteria; phylum Bacteroidota; class Bacteroidia; order Bacteroidales; family Prolixibacteraceae; genus DAIMEA01. The sequence goes on along the minus strand of JAFGEV010000414.1, from coordinate 4,723 downwards.
ATTCGAAGATTTTTTAAGAAACAAAAGATACTATTCATTGGAATTGATGAATATGATCTTGGAACAAAAGCAAGAAAAAAAAATATCGACATTGCCTGGCACTTTTAAGTAATGGAGGGGAATGTACCATACAAAATACCACAAATCATGGAATTAACCATGAACATAAATTAAAAATTTCTTTTCACTTTCCCCACTTATTAACATCCCTCCCAAAACTCACCTTTTTTTTTCATATTTGTATCCATGCAATTCAGCGAAGTTATCGGACAAAATGCCATTAAAAAGAAACTGGTCGATGGCGTGAAAGAAAGCAGGATTAGCCACGCTCAGCTGTTTGCCGGCCCTTCGGGTGTTGGTAAATTGCCCATGGCGCTGGCTTATGCACAGTACATCAACTGTAAAAATCCTTCAGAAACCGATTCATGTGGTGAATGCCCCTCGTGCAAAAAATTTAAAAAACTCATTCACCCCGACCTGCATTTTGTTTTCCCGGTGGTAAAAACGTCAAAGTTCAAAGAACCCGTCAGCGATAATTTCATCGACAAATGGCGCGAACTGGTTTTAAAAAGCCCTTATTTCAACCTGCCAATGTGGTATGGCGCTATTGATGTTGCCAACGCACAGGGTAGCATTTTTGTGCACGAGAGCAGCGAGATCATACGAAAACTGAACCTGAAAACCTTCGAGGCCGAATATAAAATTATGATTGTTTGGATGGCCGAACGAATGAATGTGCAGTGTGCAAACAAACTGCTGAAAATTATTGAAGAACCACCGCCAAATACGCTATTTATCCTTATTACCGAGAGCGAAGAAGAATTGTTGCCAACCATTCGTTCTCGTGTTCAGTTAGTAAAATTTACAGGTATTGAAAATAGCGCTTTAGCTTCGGCAGTAAAGGATATTCCTGATTCTGAAGGGAAAGACATAAATGGCCTGGTACACCTGGCAAGGGGAAGCTACCTTAGAGCAAGAGACCTCATTTTTTCTGATGAAGAAATTAATTTCCATTTCAACCATTTTACGAACATTATGAGGCTGGCTTATAAACGTGACTGGATGGCCCTTTTCGACTGGGTGGACGAAATTTCAGGCATTGGCCGTGAAAAACAGAAAAATTTCCTTTCGTACAGCATGAAGATGTTGCGTGAGAATTTTATCAAAAACCTGAATCAACCTCAAATTGTTTTTCTTGACGAACAAGAGAAAAAGTTTTCCGATAATTTCAGCCCTTTCATCAACGAGCGTAACATTCAGATCTTTTTCGACGAATTTGAAAAAGCATACCGCGATATATCTCAAAACGGGAATCCCCGAATAATTTTTCTTGATTTATCATTGAAGATAGTTAAAATGATCAGGGCATAGCTCCTAAAGAAAACCCCTAAATTTCACGATCCATTTTCATCTCTTTTTATTTTTAACATCCCCTGATTTTCAACAATCACATTTATAATTATTTTTGTAGGCTAAACCAACAATATATTCCCCGGAAGAACCGGGGCCACAGGTTAATTGAAAATATATGAATACAGGAGATCCGATATACAGAGGCTGCCCTACCAGTTTTAAAGCCGGCACCTGCGCTAAGTTAGAAGTTTACAACTGGTTAAACGACATCACAAATACGAATAATCCCGGTGAATTTATTGAAATAAGGTTTAAAAACACCAGAAAAGATTATTTCCGTAACGTTAACAATTTACACCTTCAGGTTGGTGATATGGTTGCTGTTGAAGCCAACCCAGGGCATGATATAGGCATGGTTTCAATGGTTGGCGACCTGGTAATAAGGCAAATGAAACGCCACAAAGTTACCCTTGTTAACGGCGAAATGAAAAAAGTTTACCGCCTTGCAAAACCGGTTGACATTGAGAAATGGGAAGCTGCCATGAAACGTGAGCATGAAACCATGATCAAAAGCCGGCAAATTTCAGCCGACCTGAAACTGGACATGAAAATTGGCGACGTGGAATACCAGGGAGACGGAACCAAAGCCATCTTTTATTACATTGCAGAAGACCGTGTCGATTTTCGCCAATTAATTAAAGTGCTGGCCGAGACCTTCCGTATCCGAATCGAGATGAAGCAGATTGGCGCAAGGCAGGAAGCCGGCCGTATTGGCGGGATTGGCCCCTGTGGACGCGAATTGTGCTGCTGTTCATGGATGTCGAACTTCAGCTCGGTAACTACCGGCGCTGCACGCTACCAGGAAATATCGATGAACCCCCAGAAACTTGCAGGCCAGTGCAGTAAACTTAAATGCTGCATAAACTACGAGGTTGACAGTTACATTGACGAACAAAAATATTTTCCCCCAAGGATCAGGCTTGAAACAGGCGAAGGCACCTATTCTTATTTCAAAACCGATGTTTTCAAACGAACTTACTGGTATTCGCTCGATTCAAATACCCCAACCGGACAAATTGGGGTTCCCGTTGAAAGGGTACAGAAGATTATCAGTATGAACAGAAACGGTAAGAAACCCGAAAAACTTATCGACATTGATGATTTCAACAATGCTAAACCCAAACAAATTAACGAGTACGAAAATGTTGTTGGGCAGGATAGCCTGACCCGTTTCGATAAACCAAAAGGCGACCGGCGCAGGGGGAGAAGGGATTCAAAAAGGAGGACCAGACAAACCGATCAACCTCAAAACATTAAAAAACAAAGGGGATATAGCAGGCAACAAAATAGGAACAACCCTGAAAAAAACCAACCATGACCCGAATACCTGCATATTTGCTATTATTATTCAGCTTTGTTCTGGTTTCGTGTATTTCATCGAACCATTACGACGATTATCAAACATTTGACCATTCGGGGTGGCACAAAGATTCAATTGCACAATTTGAATTTGAGATAAATGATACCCATGCATCATTCAACCTGTTTATTAATGTACGTAACCTTGGAGACTATCCGTATAGTAACCTCTGGCTTTTTGTAGATATTGAAGCCCCCGATTCAACAAGCATCAGGGATACTGTTGAATATCAGCTTGCTTTACCTGACGGAAAATGGACCGGAAAAGGGAACACCGTGTATTCCAACAGCTTTCCTTTCAGGGAAGATGTTTATTTCCCGGTTAAGGGGCCTTATCGGTTTAAATTACAACAAGCCATGCGTATTGATGAATTAAAAGGAATAAGTAACATAGGCCTCAGGGTTGAGAAAAGATAGTTTGAACAGTGGGGAAAAACAAGCTTTCGAAATTTGCCGACATGGAAACCTTCAGCAATGTAGTACAGGTTCCTTTTCGCGAAATTCTTCACAACGACCATCCTTTAAAAAATAACTGGAATAAGGTTTTTTTTAAAACAGGTTCTTCCATCATACTTGAACTTGGTTGCGGAAAAGGTGAATATACCGTTGGGCTGGCTGGGCTTTACCCTCAAAATAATTACATTGGTGTTGACATAAAAGGATCGAGAATGTGGCAGGGAGCTAAATCTGCATCCGAAAATGGAATGAAAAATGTTGGCTTCCTTCGTACCCATATCGAAATGATCGGACAGTTCTTCGGAAAAAACGAAGTTGCCGAAATCTGGCTCACCTTTCCCGACCCTCAAATGAAAAAAACCCGAAAGAGGCTTACCTCTACCCGCTTCATCGATTATTACCGGAATTTTCTTCAACCCAATGGAATCATCCACCTGAAAACCGACAGCAATTTTCAATACCAATACACGCTTGAGATGGTAAAAGCGAACGGCTTTGAGATCATTTCCAACATCGAAAATGTTCACTTCGGTGAAAGCATCAGCCCAGAACTCCAGATCAAAACCTATTACGAAAAACAATGGATTGCCAGGGGAATAACGATCAAGTACCTTAGTTTTCGTATTCATCAAAACCAACTTATTGAACCCGATATCGACATTGAACCTGACACGTACAGGAGTTTTGGCCGGGGCGCGGTAGTTGTTGAATAGTTTTTATTTTAAAACTGTAATTCTTAGCTTTAAGCTAAAATTTATTTTTATGAAACTATCAATCATCCAAAGTAAAATTTACCTGATCCGTTGATATCATGAAATGTTAGATTTCGATTTGGCAGAAATTTACGGTGTTGAAACCAGAGTACTTAAACAGTCAGTAAGGCGTAATCTGAAACGTTTTGAAGGTGATGATTTTATGTTTGAACTAACAAGGGACGAACTTTCAAGATCACAAATTGTGACCTTGAACAAGGGCAGAGGGAGTAATATAAAATATCTGCCTTTTGCTTTTACTGAATTAGGTGTGGCCATGTTGAGCAGCGTTCTTAGTTCTGATACAGCTATTGAAACGAACCGTAATATCATGCGGGCTTTTGTTGCTGTTCGTCAACAGCTATTAAGCTCACCTGTAGATAGGGTTACAGAACTTCAAAACGAAATCAAAGAGCTCAAAGAATATATTGAGGAGGTATTTTCAGATTACAACGATATTAACGAAGATACACAAATGCAACTCGAATTGATTAATCAAACACTAGCAGAATTGCATGCCTTTTGAAATGTGCCACGTAAGTACCGCCGTCCAATCGGATTTATTAAACCTGAAGAATAGATATTTCCAAAACGCCTTAGTTAATATATAAATGAAAACTTTAGGGATCGGGAGAATGATTATTGAAAATATTCTGGTAGCCCCACCAGGAATCGAACCTGGATCTACAGTTTAGGAAACTGCTATTCTATCCGTTGAACTATGAGGCCAAAAATGTGCTGCA
>JAFGEV010000069.1 GCA_016931385.1 Prolixibacteraceae bacterium | reverse complement strand
CTTGAAAGCGCTTCCAGTCCATTGTGGGCAAATACAAAGTCATATTCCCCGCTTCTTATCTTACGTCGGAATTTCTGTCGGATTAACGGCTCCAGGTCAACTTCATCGTCAACTACCATAATTTTAATCGCTTCTTCAACAGTATCAGTCATAATGTATTCATTAATTATGTAATTATTTCAGATTTTTTGGAATTACAATAACAAATTCGGTGTACTCGCCAACAGTTGAGTTCACAACCATCTCGCCTTTATGCTCCTGAACAACAATATCAAAACTCAAAGAAAGGCCCAGTCCGGTACCTTGCCCTGCAGGTTTTGTTGTAAAGAATGGATTGAAGACTTTGTCGAGTATCTCCTGCGGAATGCCTGTCCCGTTATCCCGAATCCGGATTTCAATCTTATCTCCCATGTTTTTTGTTATTACCTGCAAAACCGGGAAATAGGCATCCTTTAACTCCCGCTTCTTTTGATTTGTGGCATAGCAGGCATTGTTGATAATGTTCAGAAAGACGCGGCTGATATCCTGCGGAACGGCATTAACCATTCCGATTGAGCTATCATAATCTGCTTCGATCTTTAGATTAAATGAACTGTCCTGGGCACGCATTCCGTGATACCCGAGGTTAACATATTCGGCCAGCACGGCATTGATATCGGTGGGCTGAATGTCGCCGGCTTTACCCCGTGAATGGAGCAACATACCTTTCACAATGCTGTCGGCACGTTTCCCGTGGTCATTTATTTTCTGGGCATTCGAACGGATATCTCCAATGACTTCCAGCAGGTATTCACTATCCTTGGGATCGAGGGTATCGGTCAGGTTTTCAATTTCCTCCGACAATTCCTGGGTAAGTTCAACCGTCAGTTCGGCAAAATTATTTACAAAATTGAGGGGATTCTTTATTTCATGGGCTATCCCTGCTGTGAGCTGCCCCAGCGAAGCCATCTTTTCAGCCTGAACCAACTGGGCCTGTGCTTCCTTCAGATCGTTATTTGCCTTTGTGATCTTTTCATACGAGAAGGCATTCTCAAAAGCAATGGCCACAAAGTTTGCAAGGTTATTGAGCATATCGAGCTGAAATGGTGTATAGGCATTTTTTTCATAACTCTGAGCCGAAATCACACCAAGTATTCTGTTTTCAATAACCAGTGGCACATAAATAAGCGATGCAACACTTTTTCCAACCTTTGGTGCCGAGCGTTCGGAGATGTATTTTTTGTACTCATTCTCAACATCGTTCATAAACACGGTTTGTTTATTTTCGACACACCAAACGGCAAAGCGGTTCTTTTCGGCCATTGAAATTTCGAAGGGAGGCAATTTTTCACCATTTTCTATGGATAGTTTGCACTCGAGTTTCTGTTCGCTTTCATCATAAATCATAATCAGGAAGGAAGTGGCATCGAGCAAGGTGTTGGCATTTTCGTATACAATGTCCTGAATTTGTTCAATATCGAGTGTGGAAGTAATTTTTTTACCAATATGGTTCAATGTCTTCACATTCTCAAAGGCAAGGTCAAGTTCTATGTTCTTTTCTTTAAGTTCGGCAGTCCGTTCCTCAACCTTTTGTTCAAGGGTGCGGCTGTATTCCTCAAGTTTAGCATTCGAAATCTTCAGTTTTTCCGATGCTTCTTTTAGCTCGTTAATTGTTGAAGCAAGTTTATCCTGCATGAATATAAAGGTGTCATTCAGCTGGCCAATTTCGTCTTTTGATCTTATCTCAGGCAAAGTAACATTGAAGTCGCCCTGTGCAAATTTGCCGGCAGCATTTGTCAGGCTCCTCAAAGGCTGGGTAATTGACCTTGAAATCACATAGATAACTGTAAGGATGATCAGTAGGCCAATAATGCAGAGCCCAAACAGGTTTCTTACAAGTTTGTTTACATCGGCCATAAGTTCATCTACTGGAAATATAAGCCCAATCGACCAGTTATTAACAGTTACTGGGGCATAGGCTATCCAACTGAGTTTGCCTGTCTGGAGGTTTCTGTAATGGAATTCGGCAAAACTTGTTTCACCATGAATCATGTTCTTACCGATTTGCCTGAGCATTGGAGACTTCTGGCTATCGGCTATGCTGAAAATGGTTTCATTCATGATGATATTCTTGTCGGGATGGGTAACCATTGTGCCGTTGGTTGAAACCATGAAACTATAACCGGTCTCGTAAATTTTTATTGAATTCATAAATGTTTGAAGCCAATCTAACGATATATCGGCAGTAATAATACCGATGAATTCTTTTTGCCCGTCGATGGTTTTGTAAATTGGAACTGAATAGGTCGACATCAAGGCATTGCCCGCACCTTCGTCAAAATAGGGCTCGCTCCATATTGGCCGGTTTAATTCCTTTGGCACCTGGTACCAGTCCATCGAAAAATAATCATACTGATCACCCCCAATGTACATAAATTTGATATCGCCCTCACTACGGTAAAAGTAAGGTGAAAAATATTTTTGTTTCTTGTCGTAATAATAAGGTTCAAATGCCAGTGCAGCGCCATAAATTTCAGGATTATTGGCAACAACCTGGCGTAGAAATTTATACAATGATTCTTCTGAAAAATCCGACGATTCAATTATTTTGGCATAATTCAATGGAATGCGCTGAACCTGGCTTAAAATATTCTCAATTTTATAGACTGTTGCCTTTGTCAGGTTTTCAGCATTTGTGATCAGGTTTTTCTGAACAATCTTTTTTGAGATATTGTAATTATAAATGAAGATCAAAAAGAAAACAATTGCAATGCTTGAAAAGATAAAGAGTATCAGCTTAAAAGCCAATCCTTTTCCACGTGTAATATGTTTGATCGATACCATTGTTTTGTTGTTTACTTTTTTATTCAATAAGCAGAGGTTGGAAAAAAGACCCAAAATCGGGTATTTCAGCTATCTGCCCATTTTCAAATAAAACCCCTGCTGCAAAATTATAGTCCTTTTCCGACAGGTCGTTATGAAAATTTGTTGAGCCTACGGGGAGGTAGAGATCCCTGTACCGCTCGAGCATCCACTTTTGATGCACCCTGTTTACAGGCAGGTTTTCACCTTTGGCGCGATTTACAACAATATCGACGGCCTCATCCATGTTCGCGAAAGCATAACGCCAGCCTTCAAGGGTTGCTTTAATAAAGTTTCGGCACAAGTCAGGATCGTCCTCCATTGTTTTCCTCATACAGTAAATGCCATCCTCAAGAAAGTTCAATCCATAATCGGCAAAAAAGAACGTATTAAGCTCATCGGGGTCATATCCCGAATTGATGATGGAATGGTATTCATCGAACCAGCTTGCATTTGTAATTTCCACTGCATCCATCAGAAATAAGGTATTGGTGCTGCCAATAGGAACTATTTCGACATTAATATTATATTTCTTAAACAATGCCCGGGGCTGCAATTCAAATCCGCCCCAAATCCCGGCTCTTTTCCCATCCATTTTTTGAATGGAATCGATGCCGCTGCTCTTTTTGGTAATCAACATTAAAGAGGAGCGTGAAGAGGGCTGGGCAATGTTTACAATATCTACCCCGCCTGCTTTTAATCCTATGGCATTTACCAGCCATATTGCAGCGAAATCAGCTTTTCTTTCAGCAATAAGTTCATGTGATGTAACAAAAGGCGTGAACGGGATAATATGCATCCTGATCCCGTACTTTTCGTAAAAGCCCTTTTCTTCGGCTACATAATATCCCGCAAACTGTGCCGTGGTAACCCAATAGGGCAGGAATGTAACGTCGCGAAGTGTTTGTGTTGTATCGGATTTTCCGACAAGGATTTCAGAATCGTCCATCGTTTCGGTTTCTGAAGCACCTTTGGGTGCACAACCAAGAACCATTCCCAATAAAAAAAACAGTAAAGTAATTTGGAAGTGAAAACGAGGCAAAGTGAAGAATCCTTTCATTTTATTGAAGCTTAATTGTTTTTGTTGCCCTTGCAATGCAGGCAAGCTATCGACATAAAATTAGTTTTTTTATGCACAGAATAACATAAAATCAATACAAAGCTTCAAAAAAGTTTTAAAGAAGCGAAAAGCATCCAACAATAT
>JAFGEV010000068.1 GCA_016931385.1 Prolixibacteraceae bacterium | reverse complement strand
GATGAGATCATCGACAAAAAGTTTATCAGTATGCCGGGGCCAATATGGAATAATTTCATCAGGTCGTCGCGCTGAATAACAATGAACGAAGACTGGGTGAGCGCAGTAACAGTTACCGGGAAAATAGTCCGTTTCCCAAATAAAAAGGCCGATGCCAAAACCATGGGCGCTTCCATCTCTTCAATTTTCAAACTTTTACCGGCAGGGCTGGTCATTTCTCCTACAACTTTACCTTCGATAAGAATAAGTAACCGGTTACAGGTTTCACCCTGGCTCACAATCAGCGAACCTGGTGTGAAATTTTTACGCTGAAAAATTATCCTCGAAAGAAACGATTCAACTTCTGATACTTCATAGCCCTTGAAAAGCGGTATTTCGTTAAACTGAACAGGCATATCGTTTTTTTTTTGTAAATGTAACAAATGTGACATCTTAGCCAGAATTGTGCAAGTAGTTTTGTACAAAAAATGAAAATGATATGATTAGGGAAATTGTAAAAATTGACGAAGAACTGTGCAACGGCTGCGGATTGTGTGTTCCAAACTGTCACGAAGGGGCATTGCAGATAATAGATGGTAAGGCCCGTTTGGTAAGCGAACTGATGTGCGACGGACTTGGTGCATGTATCGGGCACTGCCCCGAAGGCGCCATTACGATTGAGAAACGTGAAGCCGCGCCTTATAATGAAACCGAGGTAATGAAGGATATGCTTCCGAAGGGGAAGAATACTGTTATTGCCCATTTAAAGCATTTGTACGACCACAATGAAACCGGGTTTTTACAGGAAGCTATCGGTTTTCTCGAACAAAACACAGCCAGCCATGATTTTGATGTGGATGAACTAATTGATGAGGTTTATGAAACTAAACCAGAAACCAGGCAGGGATGTGAAACCGGCGGTTGTCCGGGATCGCGGCCTGTTGTTTTTGATGCCCCTGCCGGCATGAACCATCAGGGAGCAGCAACCCACCAGCACTCGATGCTACGTCAGTGGCCGGTACAATTACACCTGATAAATCCAATGGCCCAGTATTTTCAGAAAGCCGATTTGCTTGTTGCTGCCGATTGCACGGCATTTTCAATGGGTAACTTCCATACCGAATGGTTAAAGGGGAAAAGCCTGATTATTGCCTGCCCAAAGCTGGATCATGGAGCCGAGATGTACATTAACAAGCTGGCCATGCATATTGAAGATGCCAAAGTAAATACCATCACAATTTTAATGATGGAGGTTCCTTGTTGCGGCGGTTTGTTGAGCATGGTAAGGGAAGCAAAACAGATGTGTAGCCGGAATGTACCCGTTAAGTCAGTAATTGTTGGTATAAGGGGCGAAATCATTAGCGAAGAGTGGGTGTAAACAGAAAATGTATTCATTGAGAAATGAATGGTTGAACTGAAAATGCCTGTCTTAATAATTTTATACTAAATGAGGGAGTATTTACAATGAATATTTCCCATTTGCTTTTAAATGATTTAGGCAGAAGAAATATCAAACTTGCCGAATTATTTTCAAACCAATTATCAAAAAGTTTTTCATGTAATACAATTCACCTAAATTTGTGCGTTACTTAAAAAGTAAATAATGCACATATTATTCATAAGCGCACCTGAAATTTTTGTTGTTCTTTTTCTGGCTCTTGTTTTTTTTGGAGCCAAAGCAATTCCTGATATTGCCAGGATGTTGGGCAAAGGTATGCGTGAATTTAAAAAAGCATCTGACGAAATAAAAAGGGAATTTGATGAGTCGACCAGTGATTTGAAACGGGATATAAATGATGTGCAAAAATCGCTCGAAAAACAAGCCCGCGACCTTAATGATGATTTCAGTAAAATTGATGACAACTGACAAATATGGATACAAGCTTTTTTCTTAACGCCGGGTTATTGATCCTTGGCATTGCATTGTTGGTTGTTAGTGGAAATTACCTTATAAAAGGGGGTGTGGGGCTGGCAAGCTATTTCAAACTATCATCGTTGGTTATTGGATTAACGGTTGTAGCTTTTGGCACATCGGCGCCCGAGCTTATCGTTAGCCTCGATGCAGCCATTACAGGTCACCCCGAAATTGCCCTTGGAAATGTTATCGGGTCGAATATTGCCAATATAGCCCTGGTGCTTGCCTTTACGGTAATTATTATGCCAATGCCGGTTGCCAGTCAAACCATCAAACGCAGCTGGCCCTGGATGTTGATATCGGGTATTGCTTTGTACCTGGCCATGTCGAATGGAGAAATCGTTCAGATGGAAGGTGTTGTTATGGTTGCGCTATTGGTGGTTTTTATTTTAGGGGCAATACGGAATTCAAAGAAATCACCCTTCGTGGCCGAAAATATAAAAGCGCCCAAATGCAGTTTGTGGGTTTGCATCCTCATGGTTGTGCTTGCCTCGGCTGGCCTGGCCTTTGGTTCGCGCATACTGGTTGAAAGCGCTTCATCAATTGCCCTTCGAATGGGAATCAGCGAACGGATTATTTCGATTACGGTTGTGGCGTTTGGTACAAGTATTCCTGAACTTACAGCTTCGATAATTGCGGCCGCCAAAAAAGAAACCGACATTTCGGTCGGGAACATTATCGGATCGAATGTTTTTAATGTATTTGCCGTTATCGGAATTACCTCGACAATAAAACCAATTCAGGATTTTTCAGTATCAGGTTTCAGGGTCGATTTACATTTTATGCTGGCCTTTTTCCTGTTGTTGTTCGTCTTTATTTTACCTCAACGGAAATTGCTAAGAAAAGATCCGACCGGACAATCGACATTTTTCAGCCGGTTTAAAAGTGTTGAAGGAGGTTGGATATCGCGGGGCGAAGGCG
>JAFGEV010000067.1 GCA_016931385.1 Prolixibacteraceae bacterium | reverse complement strand
TTTGCCTTTTATGCCAATTTACCTCAGTATGTGAAGGATCCTTATAAAAGATATTTGGAGAATAAAATCAGGGAGTTTTGGGATTTTGAAGGGGTGCCGATCAATATTGTGATAAGGAATAAGTAAAGATCAAAGCACTAATAGTTAAACCCAAAAGACCACAACGGAACAATGTTAAGTGATCCATATTCAATATCGTCTTTTACAATATATGCTTTTTTCTCTTCTTTGATTTGTTTTTTGTTTTTTCCTTTTCCCCCTATTTCAAAAAAAGTGTCATTAATTCTGAAATCGACATAATCAGAAGCATTAACAATGTGGTTAACATTCATCTGATTTAGAAAAAAAGTTTCTCTGATATTCCCGGTATTTTCTTTTCCTTCAGAAACAGCAACCATCAAGTTTGGATTATCAACATAAACTTTATCAACTTTTCCTAAAAGCCTTATTCCCTGAGTATCGCTGCGAAGTTGCATGATTAAACCTGCTTTTTCAAGGTAGTATAGATATTCAGATACCTGATTCCGGTGGATGCCTAATATTTGCGCAATTTTTGACAGGTTTGGTTTGAAAGGTACACTTTGAGAAATAATGCTCATCAACTGTTTTAATTTATGTGCTGTTGAAACATTCATCTTTGAATACATTGGAATATCCGTTTCCAAAGTTTGTGTTACAATATTTCGTAAACGTTCGGCATAATTTGTATCTCTAAAAAAGGGGTAATATCCTTGTTTCAGGTACTGTTTAAAGTACAATAGGGGATAATCAATTTCTGGGATCCTGACCTTGTTGCTAAGAATTTGATCCAGGGAATATACAGGTAATTCAATATGTTGGGTCATCATTAAAAATTCCCTGAACGACATACCTGGCATTTTATAGGTCAAAGCCCTGCGGCTTAAATCATCACTTCCTTTATATACATCGAGGATTGAAGACCCTGTAAAGACAATATGCAAATCGGTGAAATAATCATACATCAGTTTAATTTCTTTCGACCATGCTGGATATTTGTGAATTTCATCGATGAATAAGTGTTTGCCTCCGTTTTTATAATAAATTGAAGCTAAGTCGAACAAACGGTTATCAGCAAAATAAAAATCATCGGCATTAACATAAAGGGCTTCATCGAGATTATAATGCAACTTTATGTATTGAAGCAACATGGTCGTTTTTCCTGTTCCTCTGGCTCCCACGATGCATGTAAGACGATTGTTCCAATCAACTTTTTCATGCATGAACCTGAGAAATGAAGTGTCAGTTTGTTCTACAAGGTTATGATATAAGTTCACTAAATTGTCCATATAAAACACACTTGTTTAGTTTGTTATGCAAAGAAAGTAAAAAACGCTGAATTAAACTGGCATTTTGTCAAAAAAGTGCAAGAATAATTCAGCGGTTTATAAATATTATAGTATAAAACAGATATATAATTAGTTATATTTTTAAATTTTTATTTGTTCATTATTCAAGTTCAATAATTGATTGAAGTTGTGGTTTGATCTCTTTTCTCTTAAATTTATATCTATTTCATTATAAACAATTTTTTATGAATATCCATTATTTATGCAATCACTTGCGTTCATTATTTAATTTGAATTTAAATTAGATAATTGTATTAAAATCGTTTACATTTTCCCTATTTTTGCGGACACTAGCTTTTTAACAATTCAAACATTTTATTATGAACATGCAGGAATGGAAGGCAGAAATCCTATCTCAGGCGCAATCGGTTGCATTTCCTTTAATGACTTATCCCGGCTTGCAATTAATCGATAAGAAGGTTATTGATATGGTAACTTCGGGCGAAATTCAGTTCAGTTGCATCGAAGCCCTTGCCAAACGCTACCCGCAAATGCCGGCCATCCCCATGAGCATGGACCTTTCACTCGAAGCAGAAGCTTTTGGTTCGGTGGTTACTTATTCCGAAAACGACATTCCGACCATTTCGAAGAGAATTATTCACGATCATTCAGAAATTGTAAATATTAGCGTACCCCGGCCAGACACTGACAGGATCAAAGAATTTATTAAAGCTGCTCAACTTGCTGTTGATGCAGGGTTTGGAAAGCCGGTATTTACAGGTTGCATCGGGCCATATTCACTTGCAGGCCGCCTGCTCGACATTACCGAGATCATGACAAGTATCCTGATGTACCCCGACGAGGTGCATCTGTTGCTTCAGAAAACAACCGAATTTATAATTTCATATCTGAATGAACTGATCAAAACCGGCGTCAGTGGTGTGGTTATGGCTGAACCTGCTGCAGGTTTGCTTGCCGATGATCAATGCGAAGAATTTTCATCGGCTTATATCCGGCAGATTGTTGATGCCGTTCAAACAGAAAATTTCATGGTGATGCTCCACAACTGCGGGCATACCGAAACCCTTATTGAATCGATGGTCAATACGGGTGCAGGGGCATTTCATTTTGGTAATTCAATTGACATGACCGATATACTGCCCAGGATTCCTTCGGACCGAATTGCTTTCGGGAATATTGACCCGGCAGGTATTATCAAAAACGGAACACCTGAAACCATTGCTTCTGAAGTGAAAAAACTTAGGGATAAAACCAAAGGCTTCAGCAATTTTATTCTCTCTTCAGGATGTGATATTCCTCCTGGTACTGCCCTGGAAAATATTGATGCTTTGTTTCATTGCACTTGAGTTTAAAAAGCTGATAACTATCAAATCAAATTTTTCTATTTTTGATCCCCAAACCGTGCCATGCTATTTAACTCGCTTATATTTGTCGTTTTTGCATTGGTGTTTTTTCTGGTCAATAAACTGATCAGAAAAAATGTGAAAGGACGTTTGGCCTGGCTAACCCTGGCTTCATTCTTTTTTTACGGGTGGTGGGACTGGCGTTTTTTATTCCTCATTATTTTCAGCGGCCTGGTCGATTATCTTGCTGCACTTGGAATGCAGCGTTATTCAAGGCATCGGCGTTTTCTCCTGATTGTATCAATCTTTGCAAATGTTGGATCCCTTTCGTTTTTCAAATATTCAGGATTCATTGCAACCAACATCGACCTTCTTTTTGGGTTAAGCGGAAGTATGGCCCTTTCTAACCACATTAACAACTTTTTCCTGATCACACCGGTAGGCATCAGCTTTTATACTTTTCAGAGCATGAGTTACACCTTCGATGTGTATAAACGTAAACTGGAACCAACAAAAAACATCCTGCATTTTTTCGCATATCTTTCCATGTTTCCGCAACTGGTTGCAGGTCCTATTGTAAGGGCAAAAGAGATGCTTCCCCAATTGTTGCAGTCAAGGCCTGTTTCAAATAGTGAACAATGGGAAGGGTTCAGGCTAATCGTTAAAGGATACTTTAAAAAGATGGTCATTGCCGATAACCTTGCGCCGCTTGTTGTGGCCGCTTTCAGTTCACCTGAAATCAGTGGTTCATCGCTTTACTGGTGGGGTGTGATCATCGCTTTTGCGTTTCAGATTTATTGCGATTTTGCCGGATACAGCGATATCGCCCGTGGTTTGGCAAAGTGGATGGGCTACGACTTTCCTGATAATTTCAATCACCCATACATTTCTGCATCGCTACGGGAATTCTGGACCCGCTGGCACATTTCACTTTCAACCTGGTTCCGCGATTACCTGTACTTTCCTCTTGGTGGTAACAAAAAAGGGAAATTCAGGCATCATCTGAACATGTTGATCACGATGGTGGTTTCGGGTTTATGGCACGGGGCTGCCTGGACCTACGTTGCCTGGGGCGCCATTCATGCTTTTTTCCTGTTGGTTGAACGTATTACAGGTTTGGCAAAATGGTCCGGCAAAAATGCTGCAACAAAAATAACGGGGTGGATTCTGGTTACCCTTCAGGTATTGGTGGCATGGGTGTTTTTCAGGGCAAACAATATTAATCAGGCGTGGGAAATTATTAAAACAATGTTTTCATTTCGGGGTGAACCAACTTTGGGTTGGGGTTTTTCAGGAACCATTTTTGTTGGTTTAATGATTGTTTGGGAGGCTTTTATCGGGCTTAGGCTAAACAATAAGTTTAAAAATATTCATCCGCTGGTTGAAATGGCATTCTATGCCCTGATTATCGCGGTTATCATCTTTTTCAGGGGCGAAGGGAGTGAATTTATTTATTTTCAATTTTAATGATGCGAAAACCGAACATATCATTTACACTTTTACTGGCAGCCTTTATGGTAGGTGCCCTGAGTTTTGTAATGCCAAAAAACAAAGAAAAATATCTTGGGGATATGTTCTGGAGCCGGAAAACATTTGCACCTGCTAAGTATGATGTAGTAATTATGGGCGATTCAAGAATATACCGGGGAGTTTCTCCTGATATTGTTGAAAAACATATTCCCGGGAAAAATGTATTTAATTTTGGTTATTCAAACGGAGGGTTGAATCCATTTATGTTCAAGGCAGCCGAATCGAAACTGAATAAGAATAGAAAGACAAAAATCATTGTGCTGGGAATAACCGCGAATACCATCACGGGTTATACCAAAAACAACGATCAATATATCCAGGAGCTAAACCGCCCAAGGGAAGAAGTTCTTGAACGCCTCTATTTTAACCCGGTATTGTATTGGTTCTCTGCAACAAGTCCCGATGAACTGAAGGATAACTTTAAAGATGGAAAAGATACTTCGTACTACTTATCGGAATATCACATGAACGGATACGTCGAATCAGAAAAATATCCTGCTGATACGATGGAAGCGCTGCCTTCATATACAAAGGATTTTTCAAGTTTTAAGGTTGAAAAGGAAAGCCTGGATGCACTTTTCGGGCAGGTAAAACGATGGAAAGAGAAAGGCATTTCGGTTGTGGCATTCAGGCCGCCGGTTTCGTATTCGATGCGAGCGCTTGAAGATACAATGGGCCTATACAATGAAAGTTTCATAAAGACCGGAATTGAACAGGCAGGAGGCCATTGGATTGACATTGATTTCACAAAATTCAAAACCTATGACGGGAGCCACCTCGATAAACCATCGGCAGTTAAGTTGTCGGAAGAGATTGGTAAACAACTGGATATTTTTCTTAAGTCACATTAATTTTCACACTCTTTTGTTATTAAGATGCATTTCAAATAGAAACTAAAAACCAAAAATGTTTCTAATGTATTAGGAAACGTAATACTAATATCGTTTCTTTGCTGGATAATTTTAATATTTATAAAGTTATGAAAACACAAAATTTACTTAAGGTATTAGCAGTATTGGGTGTTATAACCGGAATATCTGTTTTTTTAATTTTATCATTAACTGTTTCTAAAAATCTAACTGATTTAAATTTGTTTAAACTCCTTCATTTTATGCCAAAAAAAATTATTCAATTTGTTGGGCTAATGAATGTACTCACATTTTTACCAATATTTATTGTTGGAATTGTAACCCTCGGTACAGATGGTGCAATTGGAAAGGCAGATACCCTAAAGACATGGTCGGTATATAAATATGTCCGTAATCCTATGTATTCCGGAATAAGTTTTACGGTTTTTGGAGCAGGACTTTTGATGGGTATTACAGGAGTGGCTGCCGCAGGATTATTGTGGCTTTGTTTGTGCTATTTCGTTTCTTTGATAGAAGAAAAGAGCCTTACAAAACGATTTGGTCAGAGCTATAAAGATTACAAGAAAATAACCCCGCGTTTTATTCCAGATTTTAAAATTCTTTTCAGTGATCTGTTTCATAATTCTTTTGTAAATAAAAAGGGAAACAAAAAACTTAAAAAGTATTCCTATCTTAGCAAAAAAACTTATGGATAAAGAAGAAATCCAAAAAGAACAAATTGCTGAGGTGTTTCAAAAGCACTTTACTCATTTCGGGTTTAAGAAAACCTCGGTCGATGATATTGCCCGGGAGATTAAAATGAGTAAAAAAACAATCTATAAGCATTTTAGCAGCAAGGAAAAAATATTTTATTTCATTATCAGCAAAGTTGCCCAAAAATATAGCAGGGAAATGGAAAAGAAGCTTATTCCGTTTCCCTCTAATATCGAAAAGGTTAATCAGCTTGTATTAATGATTTTTGCAGAAACCCGTAAATGGTTGAAAGAAGGTAATGATGCTTTCGAATTTAAATACAAATACGACATTGCCGGTCTTGCTTTTACCGATGCTTACAATGTGATATTTAGGGAATTGCTGGAAAAAGGGAACAAAAATGGAGAGTTTCATATTTCCAATACAGAAATTATGGTACGTTTTATTAACGGGATCATTTCGGAAAGTATGAAACTTGTTACTGTAAATCCTGATTTGGAAGTTGAGGAAGATGTGATCATTACAATTGGAAATATGATCGCAAAGTAGTCTTATGATTTATTTTGCTTATCGGCAGGGAGTTTAATTCTTAATTTACCGTAAATATAGGTTTATTCATCTAATATTTTTTGACATTTGCACATTATGCATGAAAATGACAAGCTGTAAAAACTACGTTTGCAAAAAACACAACTTTATCAATTCAAAAAAATTTAAGATGAATCAAAAGAAAATAGTAATTATTGGCGGGGGTGTTGCCGGCTTGTCTGCCGGCATTTATGCTGCCATGAACGGTTTCGACACCGAAATCATCGAGATGCATTCTGTTGCCGGAGGACAGTGTACAGCCTGGGAAAGAAAAAAGTACAGGTTCGACTACTGCCTGCATTGGCTGGTAGGTACTTCAAAGGGCGCTTTTCACGACGTGTGGAAAGAAACAAACGTACTGAACAGCAATACAGAAATCATTAATCACGAAATCCATTCACGCATATATGACAACAACGGGAATGAATTTACAATCTATTCGAATATCGACAGGTGGGAGAAGTATCTCATTAATTATGCACCCGAGGATAAAGTTGCCATCATGAAAATGTGCAACGACATGCGAAAAAGCGCATTGCTGGAACCCTTCTCTACACCCCCCGAATTGCGGAGCATGTTTGAATACATCAGGGTTTTGCCCCAAATGTTACCCCTGGCTAATGTGATCCGGAAATTTGGACGGCTTACCTGCGAAGAATATTTCGATAAGTTGAAATTCAAAAACGAAGGTTTAAAGTCAGTTCTTTACGGGATGTATGGCGGACGGAACTTTTCGGCCCTTGCCTTCATTTTTATGCTGGGATGGTTTCATCAGAAAAATGCAGGTTACATCATTGGGGGATCTTACCCTTTGGCTCAGCGCATGGTAGAAAGGTTTCAGCAATTTGGAGGTAAAATAACATACAAAAAACGCATCGAAAGAATCATTGTTGAAAATAATATCGCGAAAGGGGTAATCTTAACTGATGGAACAAAAATCAATGCCGATTATGTAATTAGTGCAGCCGATGGTTATTCAACAATCTACAAAATGCTTGAAGGCAAATACATCTCAAAGGAAATTGATTTTGCCTACAAAAACTGGGAATTGTTCACACCCTTAGTGCAGGTTTCTTTTGGTATTAAAAAAGAAATAAAGTCCGATGCACCCATTATTATCATCAACCAAAAAGGAATACAAATTGGCCGGACAGAACTAAATGCCGGTTTTTCCATTATGAATTATTCTTATGACCCGACCATGGCGCCCGAAGGGAAAACTACGATGGTAATCAGGTATGAAACTCCATGGAGCCTATGGGAAAACCTTGAAGGGGAAGAATATAAAAATGAAAAACTTCAAATCGAAAAAGATGCCATTAAAAATCTTGAAGCAGTTTATCCGGGCATTTCTGAATTTATTGAAGTTGTTGATGTTGCAACCCCAATAACCGACGTTCGTTATACAGGTGTAAAAGATGGCGCTTACGAAGGATTTTTGCCAACGAAAGAAAACATGATGAAATCGCTTAAAATGACCTTGCCAAAACTGCAGAATTTTTACATGGCCGGACAATGGTTGTTCCCGGGCGGAGGGCTTCCACCTTCAACTCAGGCCGGAAAATTTGCCATTATGCTTATCTGTAAAAAAGAAAAACAGA
>JAFGEV010000413.1 GCA_016931385.1 Prolixibacteraceae bacterium | reverse complement strand
CTTCTCTTCTTTCTACCAGTGTGAAAAATACGACCCCGAAGAATTGCTGGAGAGAGTGGGATTATGGGAAGACCGGAATCTTCAGGTCGAGGCTTATTCTAAAGGGATGCGTATGCGACTTAATTTCATCAGATCGATATTACATAAACCACGTCTGCTTTTCCTTGATGAACCTACTGCCGGGCTCGATCCCACTACTGCACGAATGGTAAAGGACTTTATCCTTGAACTACGCGAAAAGGGAACTACCGTTTTTCTGACAACCCATAACATGAGCGATGCTGACGAACTGTGCGACCGGCTTGCATTTATGATCGAAGGGCAACTGCCAATTATTGATAAACCCGAAAAGTTAAAACTACAGCACGGTAAAAAAACCCTGAAAATAAAATACAGGATGAACGGCCAGACCGAAACGAGGGAATTTGGCATTAAAGAACTGGGGAAAAACAACGAGTTTCTTTCTATTATAAATAAGTCGGAAATCGAAACGATCCATACACAGGAAGCTACGCTTGAAGATATTTTTATCAAAGTAACCGGGAAACAGCTAGCCTGATTAATTATTTAAAATTTTATGCCATGTTATTAAAAATTACAAAATACGATATATGGTTTCAGTTTAAACAGGGATTCTATCTGGTATATGGAATTTTGTCCCTGATATATGTGCTGATCCTTTTTAACATTTCCCATTCGGTAAGGACAGAAGT
This sequence comes from Prolixibacteraceae bacterium, assembly GCA_016931385.1. Lineage (GTDB taxonomy): Bacteria > Bacteroidota > Bacteroidia > Bacteroidales > Prolixibacteraceae > DAIMEA01. The sequence goes on along the minus strand of JAFGEV010000413.1, from coordinate 2,401 downwards.
CACAGCTTATCTTATCCTGTCGGATACAACAATTATCGGGTTGACTTTTGTAGGGGCACTTGTATTACTCGAAAAACAACAAAATGTTTTACAGAGTTTGTTTATCACACCCCTTAAGCTCTCCACTTACCTGGCAGGAAAAATACTTTCATTAACACTAATATCACTGATCGTAAGTTCGGTAATTGGTTTTATACCTGGCGGATTAACTACTAACTGGCTTTGGACTCTGGTGTCGGTAATTCTTTCGTCGATGTTTTTTACCTTTTTGGGGCTAGGCGTATCTGCAAGGGTTAATTCAGTGAATCAATATATAGCTGGTACATTAATAGGAGGAATGGGATTGGGTGTTCCTGTTGTGCTCTTTTTCATCTGGCCCGAAATTTCTGTTGTATTTCCCATAAATGCTGCAATCGATTTAATGATTACACGGCCCGAAGTTCAAACCGTTAAAGGAATCATTGCCGATGTGTCGGTTTTAATATGCTGGAATATTACAGGGTATCTTTTTGCCCGCCATCAGTTCAACAAGTATGTAATCGAACGATAAAAAATAAAATTATGACTTCATATATTCGTCTTGTAAAAAACGACTGGAAAATAATCGGAAGAGATCCGATGCTTATTATTGCGTATTTTGCTCCTTTACTGATCCTGTGTTTGGCATTATTCCTGTTTCCGATTGTATCGAAAATAACAACCCAATATTTAAATTTTCCTCTTGAAGAGTACTTCCCTTTCGGGTATACCTTTTTCCTGCCGCTGGTGTCAATGTTGATTGGTATGGTATATGGTTTTATTCTTTTAGATGAAAGGGATGCCGGGCTAGTCAGCTATATAGCAGTAACTCCTTTAGGGAAATTGGGATACTTAAGCGTAAGAATGATTATTCCAACTTTTATCTCATTCACATACAACATTGTGTATATTTTACTGACCGGTTTGGGGAAAACATTGAATCCGTTTGAGATATTGGCGTTATCAGCTATTATTGCATCCGAAGCTCCAATAATGATTTTGTTTTTAGGGGCATTTGCCAATGATAAAGTAGCCGGAATAGCCATGTCGAAAGGATTTGGAATTTTATTGCTGGCTATTGTAATCGACTATTTTTTCAAAGGTAGCTGGCGGTGGTTTTTATCTATTGTTCCGCTGTGGTGGATCGAACGTGCTTTTCTTCTTGGGAAAAACACAGTATGGTACCTTTCCGGGGCTGCTGTAATTCATGTTCTCTACCTGTTATTGTTGTACAGGAAGTTTAACAAACGATTTGGCTAGTGGGAAAGAAGATCACGGCGAAAAACTCCCGGCGGAATTCCTTTAACCTTTTTAAAAGCCCGGGAGAAGTGTGCCGACTCGGTATAACCAACATCTTCGGAAATCTGTTCAAGCGAAAGTGTTTCATCGGCCAGCAATTCAATCGATTTATCTATTCGTTTGTGAAGCAAATAATTGTATATGCTCTTTCCGAACATTTCTTTGAATCCCGATTTGAGCTTATGTTCATTGGTAGCAACAAGCCTGGAAAGCTGCCTGATCGAAGGGGCTTCAGCCAGATTGTTTAATAATAAATTCCGGGCCTGTTCAATCTTTGCCTTATCAGCTTTTGAAAGGCCAGAGTGCTTTTTGGGTGAAGTAACAGAATGGTTCTGTTCAAGCTGGCAACCAAAAAGTTCGGTTATTTTTGTTTCATAAAATACTTTCGAGAACAGCGGATCACCGATTTTATGTGACAAAACTTCCCTGATAATCAACTTCATTTTTGGTGTTATCGGAAGAGGCGATTCATTCAAATTGAAAGGTTCTGAACGTTTTATTTTATCAGCAAATGATGAAAACCTCCCATGAAATTTTGCCAGTAAATCAAGAAAGTTATGTGGAGATAGATAAATCCTGAAACTTTCAAAAACCGGAGGCATTTCAAACTTAAGTTCCCGTTTTGTTGAATAAAAAGTGAGGTGCAAATCATTCTCAAAATGTCTGTAAGGCTGAAAATCTTTTCCCCTGACATTAAACCCTCCCCCAAGTTGAAAGGATAGAATTCCAAGATCGGAATCCTGTTTCGATTCAATAATCTGAACATCCATTCCCTTGTGACAACCATAAACAATAAAACATCCTTTCATTGCTATAATCAGTTGCTGATCTTCAATATCATTGCTATGAATCGTATTCTCAAAAAGGGTACATTGTTCAGAATCGTATCCATAATCACTTAAATTTATTACTTTTAGAGAATTATGCCAGGCCTCCAATCTCATACCAGATCGATTAATAATTTTTTTGAAGATAATCATTTTATGAAAGAACCTGTCGTGGGCATTGTTGATAGATTGTTAATATGTTTTATATCACATTTTATTATTAAACATTATTTCTATATTTGTGTTGGGGAATTTTT
>JAFGEV010000412.1 GCA_016931385.1 Prolixibacteraceae bacterium | reverse complement strand
CCGATGAGCCAATTGAGTACGATTACAGGGAACCTTATCTCGGGGAATTCAACTTTAGAACAATTCAAAGTACTTATAGAATGTGTTATGATTCATTGGCACCATGTGTTAACGGATGGGGTGTTTTTGCATGTGATACTTCCTATTTTACTAGTATTGTTGAAATTTCGGACACAAATAAGCTAAAAATTCAAATTGGTGAAGGTTTTTTTAGTGAAAATTCCAATGACAGTATAAGTAAAACATTTTATCCAATTCTTTTACAAAATGGAGAATTGTCATTCCCCTATTTTCCTACTATTGCTAGTAAAGAATTGTCTGGGTACTATATAGAATATGATAGTGTAATAATTAGTATTAAACTCAGATATGGTATGGGGGGATACAATATTTATGACGTTTTAGGAATTAGAAAATGATTTTAACCAGAGACTAATTACAATAACTATGGAATCCAGATATTTAATACTGATATTGCTGTTCTGTATTGGTTGTCCCGATGAGCCAATTGAGTACGATTACAGGGAACCTTATCTCGGGGAATTTAACTTTACTACCACTAGAAAAGCTATTGGAATGTGTTACAATAATTCAGATACATGCATTGATGGTTGGACTTATCGTATAATGTATATTAAAAACCTTACTTCATGTATTGAGCCATTGGACAGCAACAGGTTGACTATTAAGTTTGGGGATGATATTATAGGTATTGATGATCACCGGGACACAGTAAGCCAAACGATCACTCCAATTTTATTACCTGAAGGAGTTCTTTCTTTACCAGAATATCCTCCAGGTGCAGGTTATTTCACCGGAAATTATGTTGGATACGATACAATATTGTTAGACATTCAATTTGGATATGGTATTGGGGGATATACAAGATACGAGGTAACTGGAATTCGAAATAAATAATTGATTTTTGTTATTAATCCTGACAGGTTTTCGAAAACCTGTCGAGGATTAAACGATGCAAAAAAGTTCTACCTTTATCCTTGCCAAGGGAAAAACCTTTTCGGTTGAAACCGGGGGTATATTAACATTCAGCCAGGGAATCATACAATAACTTATGTCATGAATACTATTTGTAAAATGATTATCCTGATCCTGTTGCTGCAAATTTCCTTTAAAGGAATTTCCCAGAACTTCATTTCCGAAGATAAAATGTGGAGCATTGTGATAGTTGGAGGATTTGATGATTACATCTATTACTCAACCGATCATTATAAATTTTCAGGTGATACAATACTAAACGGAATAGTATCAAAAAAAATGTACGTTTCCCATGATGAAAACCATCAATATTGGAGGTATCATTCGGTTTGGAACGAAAGGAATGATAGTGTTTTTTATAACAATCGTTGGCTTATATATGACTTTAATGTTCAGGAGAAAGATACATTTAAATATTCAGGCGAAGATTATCCAGAAGATATAATTGTTTTCGATTCCATCCGAACAAAATTCTTTGCCGGAAAAATTCGGAAGCATTATTATTCACACTTTCCCCGGCTTGAAGAGTTTGGGATAACAGTATGGATTGAAGGGATTGGTTTCCCTAATAATCCTACTCGTAATAACGATTATTTTTGGTCAGGAACTTCCCAATCACTTTTATGTTTTGAAGAAGAAGGCAACCTGGTATACCAGGACACGGAATACAATACCTGTTATGTGAACACAACTTCGGCGCCAGTAACCCCAAAAAAAGAAGAATTTGTGAGCCTTTATGCTATGGGTGAAGGGGCTATACGTGTTGAATTGTTTCAAGGGGATACAGGCACATTGCATTTGCTCACCCCCGATGGAAAACAAATCCTGAAATGTCCGCTAACCGCACCTGAAACCACCCTTTGCGCCCCCGGTAAGGGGCTGTTCCTGTACAGGTTTGTAAGTGAAAAGGGAGAGGTGCAAAGCGGGAAGGTAGTGGTAAAATAGTACCTTTAATGTAGATTGCTAATCCTTGCAAATCCGCCCAATCAGCGTCATTCCTTCCCGCCAAACAGGCAGTTGCGTTCCATCTCTTCATAAAAAGGTTTCATTCAATATAAAATAATTAATTATATCACGGAATCAGAAATAAGACGGTATCTGGAAAACACAAAAATATCCAAATACAAGGAAAGCAATGACCAGTCCCAGGCAGTAAATCCAATGAGGTTTCAGCAATCGGCCCACCTCCCTGCTGAACATTTTGGGCATCACAAAATAAAGGGCAATTCCGATCCATACAGCCTGGAGCGGGGTCAGCAAAAGCCCGTCAAGGATAGCGCTCAGTTTGACCAACGTAACCGGTTTTAGCCCGAAAGTATGAACGATTACCATGTTCGAAATAAAAAACAGGACAAGAATAAAACGGTACTGCTGTTTCCATGAAAACTTTCTTTTTACGGCAGGTATGCATATCCTGGCTGAATCGGCCAGCAACCGGGGCCATCCCGCCAGTTGACCAATCTGGGTACTTATCAGGGCCATGGTGGCTGAAAACATGAAAACAAAATCACCTGTCTTTCCCCAGTTTACCGAAAAAATCGTAGCCAGTTGTGTAGCAACCTCCGCCCCGTCAGGAGCAAGATGCATAGGCCGTAAGATACCTGCCCCCGCAAGCAGGAATCCGGAGGTAACAACAATTCCTATGACCATACCAACCGTTGCATCAACCGCGACCACTTTCCCCCACCCTTTTATATGTTTTGCATCAGTGACATTGTAGCTTTTTAAAACTTCAGTATCAGCCGGCTCACCGTAAGGACGACCATTGGCTGCACCATATCCGGCCCCCAGCACCCAGTATGAATACCACACCTGGCTGGCAAAGCCACCTGCACCCCATCCAAGTAGTGGCAGAATTTCTTTCCACGGATTTTTTCCGATACCCGAGTAATCCATTGCCCAGGCAGGAACTTCCGGCACGGCCAGTTTCAGGGCCGGTATTAGCTCTTTACCCTCAGGTAATGCGGTAGCAGCTACATAAATTACGCCTACAATAATCACAAGGACAAACAGGCTCATAATGATTTTAAGAAAATTAAATACACCCGACCAGGCCACTGCAAGACAAAATATCGTGATAATCCACCCCCCGATAACCGGTGACACCGGAACCATGCTGTTAAGAAAAATTCCGGCAGCAGAAGCAATGGATCCAATTGCCAGCATTGCCGTTAGCGACTGTATGACCATAACCATCCATACCACCCAGTTTTTAGGACCGGGGATGCGTGAAAACATATCGATCATTCCTTCACCTGTGGTTACCGTATAGCGGGCACCGCTCAAACCGATCCAGAATTTAAGGAAGATCCCGGCAACAACAGCCCAAAGTATTGCCGGACCCAGTATGGCACCTGTTCGGGTGGCCAGAATCACTTCTCCCGAACCAATATATTCGGCACACCAGATAATCGATGGACCGACCATTGCCAGAATGGCCCATCCCCGGGGTGGAATCTTTACCTTATGGCCTTCGGAATACATAAACAGATGCTTTTTTTTATTTCAGAAAAATAATCCAATTATTTATAAAAATTGCCTCAGAATAAAAAAAGTGAATCACGAATCAATTTCATTGTTATTTTCGTATTGCTTTTTAAAACTATAAAAAAACCAATAATGAGAAAATGGCGTATTGAAGATTCGGCTGAGTTATATAACATTAATGGCTGGGGTGTTGATTACTTTTCAATCAACGACGAAGGCCATGTAATTGTAAAACCCAAAAAAGGGGCTTCATCGGTCGATTTAAAGGAACTGATCGACGAACTGTCGCTTCGCGATGTTTCATGCCCCATGTTGGTTCGGTTCCCCGATATTCTCGACAACCAGATCGTGACCATTTCAAATTGTTTCAATATTGCTGCGAAAGAATATGGTTACAAAGCCCAAAACCACCTTATTTACCCTATAAAGGTTAACCAGATGAGGCCGGTGGTTGAAGAAATTGTGAGCCATGGGCAAAAATACAACATCGGGCTCGAAGCCGGTTCAAAGCCTGAGCTTCATGCCATTATTGCAATTAATACAGATCCTGAATCGTTGATTATCTGCAATGGGTATAAAGATGAAGATTACATAGAGCTGGCCCTGCTGGCACAAAAAATGGGCAAACGCATTTTTATTGTAGTTGAAAAACTTAATGAACTGAAACTGATCACTTCAATATCGAGAAGGTTAAAAATACGCCCCAATATCGGTATCCGCATAAAACTGGCCAGTTCCGGGGCAGGCAAATGGGAAAGCTCAGGGGGCGATGTGAGCAAGTTTGGACTCTCGTCGAGCGAGCTGCTCGAAGCCGTTGATTTCCTTCAGAAAAACAAGCTTGAAGATTGTTTCAAGTTTATCCATTTTCATATAGGAAGCCAGATTACCAAAATCAGGCGCATTAAAAATGCCCTGAGGGAAGCTTCGCAATTTTATGCCGAACTTTTCAAACTTGGCTTCCAGATTGACTTTGTTGATATTGGCGGCGGACTTGGCGTTGATTACGATGGCACCCGCTCGTCGAACAGCGAAAGCAGTATAAACTATACCGTGCAGGAATACGTGAACGACTCGGTAAGCACTTTTGTTGATGTGAGTGATAAAAACGGAATTCCGCATCCAAACATCATCACCGAATCGGGCAGGTCGCTCACTGCACATCACTCGGTATTGATATTTGAAGTGCTCGAAACAGCCACACTACCCGAATGGGATGATGAAAAAGACGAAGTACAGCCCGATGATCATGAACTGGTACAAGAGATGTACAAAATATGGGAAAACCTCAACCAGTCGCGCATGCTCGAGAACTGGCACGATGCCCAGCAAATCAGGGAAGAAACCCTCGACAGGTTCAGCCTGAACCTTGTTGACCTAAAAACCCGTGCATTGATCGAGCGCTTATTCTGGAGCATTGCCCGTGAAGTATACAACATGGCAGTTGAATTAAAACACCCCCCTTATGAATTGAAGCAACTACCCAAAATGCTTGCCGATAAATATTTCTGCAACTTTTCGTTGTTTCAGTCGTTGCCCGATTCATGGGCCATCGACCAGATTTTCCCGATCATGCCCATTCACAGGCTTGAGGAGAAACCAACAAAAAACGTGACTTTACAGGATATTACCTGTGACTCCGACGGAAAGATCGACAACTTTATCGCTACTAAAAATATTTCATACTTTTTGCCGCTTCACAAACTGAAATCGACAGAATCGTATTATGTTGGCGTATTTCTGGTTGGTGCATACCAGGAAATCCTGGGCGACCTGCACAACCTTTTTGGAGATACGAATGCCGTTCATGTTTCAGTAAACGAGAAAGGGTATCACATCGATCAGGTAATTGACGGGGAAACTGTTGCCGAAGTACTCGACTACGTCCAGTATAATCCCAAGAAGCTTGTGCGTACTGTTGAAACATGGGTGACAAGCTCTGTAAAACAGGGAAAGATCACGGCACAGGAGGGGAAGGAATTTTTATCGAATTACCGCTCGGGGCTGTATGGGTACACCTATCTTGAATAAAAGGTT
>JAFGEV010000411.1 GCA_016931385.1 Prolixibacteraceae bacterium | reverse complement strand
TATCATTCTCATTTGAGAACAGTTGTTTAACCGAATACACAACAGCAGTATAAAAATTTCCTTCGTAATTCCTAAAAAGCTTAAAACTTTCGTTACGGTCGCCTAGAAAAGGACGCAGGTTCCAGGCAAGCTGGATGCCAACAAATGCAAGTATTATGATCCATACTTTAAAACTTGCAACGCCAATTTGAGGATAAATGTTCTTTTTTTCACAGGCATATTTCAGCGCGTCAATAATTAACCGTACACCGAAAATCCCTGCGAATATAAAGATTCCAACATGCAGGAGTTGCAAAAAATGGTAATTGTTCCCTGTAATCAGGAAGAAGATAATAATTGGGGCAAATGAAAGAATAATGGTAGATGACAGTACAAAACCACTTAGAATAATCAGGGCCATCTGTTTCAGCTTCATTTTCGATCCCATAATTTGCTGTATTATAAAAAAGGACGGAAAACAAATTAATAATGAAGCAATGAATAAAAACATCAGTTTTGCCCCCGCAACGATAGCTTGCAGAAAACTATGGTAACTTCCCATGGTTAGCCCATAGATAAAACTAAAAAGGCAAATGATCAGTATTTGGTTTAAAAGTAAACGGTTTGAGTGTTTTTGATCTATTTCGTTAAAGTATGATTCTTTATCCTGAAATACCTTAAAAACATTGGTGGCAGGTTGTTTTTTCATTATTCATTTTTTTTACAAGTTACAATACCGATTGATAAAAAACAATTTATCTTACTGTTTTTTATTGTTTGTTATTGATTAATGGTTTTTCGGTTAGGTTTATTGTGTTTCATTTGATAACAATATTCAAAAGGTATAAAGCAATTCGCATGTTCAACGGGTTCCCAATATATTTTATAAATGGAAATTCTTTGAAATAAAAAACATTTCGTTATGCCGATTCTTTCTACTAATTGTTTGGTCTATGCGCCGCGTTTGTATATGGACTTAAATATTTAATACAATTATGATAAAGTAAATATTTTAACGATCAGGTTGTCCAAACAACAATATGTTCGTCAATTTCACGGTATTGTAAATCGTAACAAATGGTCTCATTCGGGCATGTGTACATTCCTTTCAATGATCCATCATCGTTAACTTCAAGTATTTTTATCTGTTTTGAAAATTCTATATTCTGGGTATTCACCGATTTAAAAATTGCCTCTTTTGCGCACCAGTGGATGATCTTGTTTTTATTGGTCGGATTTTTCTCAACATTAAACAATTCATCGGATGACAAAAAACGGGTCAGTATTTTGTCAATGTTCCGGGTGTTTTTTTCAATGTCGACACCAGCGTATGGGCTGGTACAAAGCAGGATGCCAACCATTTCTTTCGAATGGGAAATGCTTAGGTGCCTTGTATGGTTGTTAATAATTGGTTTGCCCGTTTCAATGTATGTTATGTTTGGCCAGAAGCCCAATACGTCATAAAGCATTACCCTTACTGCAAGCCACTCCTTTTTACGCAAGGTATTTGTTATTTTTGAGTATATCTCGATGTCGTAAGGGGTCATGTGGGCTTTGTTTTCAAAGAAATCAAGGTCTTCGGTGAGCTTCCATAGTGCAATTCGGAAACTCGATTCATATTGGTTAATTAACAAAGGCATGGTTATTTCCAGCTAAAAGTTTCGACTAAATGGATAATATCTTCTTTTAAAAAATCAATTACAGGGTAGAGTGAGTCATAATTTGGCTGTTCGTTAAAATAAAAAGAACCCCTCAGGAAATGATTTACACTGTCGGTTAAGTGAAACTGAAAAGGGGATGCAGCGTTTCCCTTAATCTCGTATAAAGTACCATATACATTGCTTCGCGGATTGCTGTATATTTTTTCATTTATTGCACTGGCTTTTATTGCATGTTTATAAACCAATTCGTGCGAGTCTTCGGTCAATGTAGCCAGGTTGTTGTTAATCGCTTTGTATGATAAGTGAATTGTTGCATTATTTGCTTCAAATAGTATATTCATCCAATAAGGTTCGGAACCAACCGATTTGTCGGGGCAGGTTTCAGCATAAACCGGGTATTCAAAACTGAAAGGATAATTGTTATGGAAAAATTGGTAGTTTTTTTCCGGGAAATCGATCCTGAAGTAACCCCTTGGTTTTGGGGTGTACTTCTCTTTACAGCTTCCGCATAACAAGAATATCGAAAAGATTATCGCATATAATATTGGTAATCTAACCATCGCAATCACAATTATTTTTAAAAACGAGCTTTAGCCGGAAGTATTTTTTACGACAACTTTTATTTTTTTAATTCGTCGTTTGTCCATTGACTCAACTGTGAATTCGAGGTTTTTATATGAAAGCTTTTCATTAAGCCTGGGAAAATCGTTTTTCATCTCAAGCAAAAGCCCGGCCAGTGTATCGGCTTCTCCTTTCACTTTATCAAGCAATGTGTCGTTTAGCCCGCAAATCCTGAAAAAGTCATTAAGTTGCACTTTACCGTCGAACAGGTAAGTATTATCATTGACTTTTGAAAACAACCGGTCGTCTTCATCAAATTCATCAACAATGTCGCCAACAATTTCTTCAAGTATATCTTCGAGGGTTACAATTCCCGATGTGCCCCCATATTCATCAACCACAATTGCCATATGCACTTTCAATTTCTGGAATTCAAGCAACAGGTCGTCAATTTTTTTATTTTCAGG
>JAFGEV010000410.1 GCA_016931385.1 Prolixibacteraceae bacterium | reverse complement strand
GAATAATGAAAAATTTATTCCCGGGTTTACCAGCGCATACTTCAATATGTCGGCAGAGAAAGCTTTTCTGCAACACTTTCCGCAAGATAAACGCTGGCAGAATGAATATGATATGACACTTGAAGAATTTGATGCACAGCCGGTTTACAGTCAGTCATATTTCAAAACCTGGACACATGGAATTACTCATCAGGTAAAGTACCTGAAGCGGGGCTTTCTTGACAGTTACTGGGTGAAATTCAGGTCAAAATCCGAGATACGAACTTTAAATGCAGGGGGACGGCTTACACTTCCGTTTATCCGTTTTGGCGACTATTATCTTTTGTGCATCTCACCTGCTCAAAAGGGAGGTATTACCAGGATAATTATTAATGATGAAGTTACGTTGGCCTATATAAACAAGTGACTTGTTGGAAGCTGTAAATGATAGATAGTTTTTTTGTGTCATTCCGACGAGTTACGAGGAGGAATCTTTTAGTATTGTTGAGTTTCATTACCGATTCATGATCGTTTTTTATTCAATAAACGGATTTTTACCAAATTGTAGATATTTTTATCGGACTAAAGGATTTTTGCATTTTTTTACCCAAACAATTCCCTGTACCACACTCCGAAATTATGTGATCTTTCGAAGTCGTACCGGGCTTTTGTTTCTTCGCCTGACAAATACTGTATCAAACCACAATAATAAAATTCAGCAGGATTACGGGGCAGTGAAAATTCTTCAAGTTGGGTTGCCTGCCGGCATAAATCATTGCACAACTGGGCTTTATTCATTCTGTAAAGCTGAAGGGCATAATTGGCCATGGTTTCCAAACTTTTTTTGTGGGGAGGTAACAGGTAATTGCGGTATAAGGCATCCCCTTTTTTGAAAGCACCGGTATCAAAATAGAAATTGGCAAGATATTCGCGCAGGATGTCTTTATTTATGTTTTTATTTTTTCCCAGTTCAATATATTTTATTAAAATATTTTGAGGGTTGGGTTTACCGGCCATTCGGACGCTTAAATAGTAATAGGCAATCGATCCGGTTTCATCCAGGGTGCCTTCTGCATCGAGCTTTTGGTATAATTCAACAGCCCTGGCAAACTGGCTGGTATGGTAATATACAGCCGCCTTTGCTTTTAATGTAAATGCCTTTTCATCTTCTTTTAGATTCGCAAGGTTGATATTGGAAATAAATGCCTGTTCTTCGGGTGTAAATTGTTGCGTAAGCCTGCCTGAAAGGATAGCAGTAATCCGGTTTACCCTTTCGTTACGTGCCTGGTCGGGATCGGTACTGTGGATTGAGGCTTTTTCAAAATACTCTGCGGCTTTTTCATAACTCCCCAGGTAATTGTTTATCATGCCCATTCCACCCAGCGCATCGGCATTGTGTGGATCATGATTCAGGGCTTCCTGAAAAGAGGCTTCGGCTTCTTCAATTAATCCAAGTTCCAGCTCATTTACGGCTTTTACAATGAATGGATATACTACTTTTTCTTCTGGCAGATGATAGTATATCGAGGCAGTGAAAAACCGGATTTCCTTTAAAGATACTTCATAGTTTTTGTCCTTAAAATATTGATTAAACTTTGCCAGCACAGTCATTAACTGAACATGAGTGCTGTTTGAATGAAACAGGGTCATTACCTCGTCACGGAATTTTTGCCAGAAGGGAAGACGGGGTAGAGCAACAACAAACGGGATAAAAGGAATTTTCACCCTGTTGCTTACTGCTTGCAATACCTCAATGTAAGTTGTTACATTCTGAAGCTCAAAATTCTCATGTTTAAGGTCATGAAGCTTTTCATACTCGCCTTGGTACTGAATTTGCCGGTCTCCTTTGCGTTGAAGCTCAATGGGAATGATCTTTCCCTTTTTTTCAAACCCAAGTTTAAGCGCATAACTTACTTCAAGGTGGGTAAATTTCCCGATTTCAGGATCAATACTATTCGTACTGATGATGGGAACAAAATAGTCGGCATTTTTTATTTCTTTCAGAAGGCGTTCCGGAATTGATTGACCCGCTTCAATGGATTGTATTTCATCGGAGTAATCCCAGAAATCGATATTCTGTGAACGGAAACCGCTCATCAGTTCCCTTACGGCAGGAAGATCGCGGGATGAAAAACTGATAAAAAAACGCATCACTATTTTTTTATGAGTTTATAATTTACTTTCCGGTTGTCGTCATAGGTGATCTCCAGGAAGTAAGTTCCTTGTCTTAAATCGGATAGTGAGATTGTATGGTAAACTGGGCAGGGAGATACATGCCTGTATAGCTGTCCGTTTATGCTGAATATTTTTGCCGACCGGAGTGGCTCACTGTTTCCTAAATTTATGCAGTCATTAAAAGGGTTGGGATAAGGATTTATTTTAACATCCTGTAAAAATTCATCGTTAACAGAAGAATTAGCCAGAGCATCTTCAATTGCACTGTTTCCTGTATCATATATAACCGTTGGAGTATGGGCTTGTGGTTGCGGGCTTACTCCGGAAACTGAGTTAATAAAGCTGTCCCACTCTTCGGGAAAGTTGATTTTTATATAACGGAAGAATGCCGCATATCGCATAATATTAACATTGGCAATCCAAACCGCCGGATTGGTTTTTTCAAGCAAGGTAACATCCGACATCCGGTTGCTGAATTCCTCAAGGTATTCCGGTGTATAAGCTACCATGTAATACGAAACATCAACCAGCATCTGGTAAAGGTCGTTGATATCATACAGTTCCAGAAAATTTACCCGGGTTTGCCTGTCAGGAGGAAGGTTTACCAGATCAATAAACGTCCCCTCGGTAAAAATGTTAAAACTTTCTGCATATTGTTCCGCCTTTGAAAGCAGCGAATCGATGATGAACGCCTGTATGTCAAATGACGGATTCTTATTCTGCTCCTCATTCCGAATGGTTTCATACTGTTGATAGACCTTTTTCCATTCAGCATCTTCATTAAAGGAAGGATTGTCAAACCTGTATCGCCAGCAAAAATAGTAGGGATTACCTGTCAGTTGCAGGATATTATCATCGGTTGAAAACCTGATGTCCTGGTTATAGTCAGATAAGACATACGACCGGAACATCTGGTTCAGGTCATTTTCAATATTCTGGATGTGGATGATAAAATTATTTATGCCTTCCCGGTTCTCCCATGTTACAGGTTCCTGTTCGCCAGCACCAAGCAGGTACTGGTTATCTTCTTTGGGCAAATCGAAGGTGAAATCGTAAAGTATGAGCAGGTCCATATCAAGAAGCCGCCATCCCAAAAGGGTGTTCTTGAATGATTTGTGGTAATTCAGAATATGCCCCCCGTTTTCAAGGATCAGGTTCTCCAGGTTGTTATCGACGAGGTCGCCAAAGTAAGTAAAGCACGAATACGATTCGCTGTTTGCAAAATCTGCAATGGGAATCATCTGCCAGTCATAAAGTTCAACATTGATTTTTTGTCCGTTTACAATAAGTTCTATCCTTTCCCCGTCAAAATTATCAGACAGGTAGTTAATATTTAGAGTGTTGATTGATATTCCTTCAATGGGCTGTGCAATCTGGTCGTACGATATTCCCCCGACAGCTCCCAGTACTTTCTGGGTTTTTGCAACCTGTACCATGGGCATGGTATTGGTCAGGTTAAGGGCTGTTGGGTAAGCAAAACTAAAGCCCCACCTGTCTTGAGCAATACCTGTACATGAGATCAGAAGTAACAGATATAATATAAGCCTTGTCTTCATTGTTTTTCTTTTTTTAAAAATGAATCTTATTCATTGGAAAACAGTTCCTGAAGCAGTTCATTATTTTCCTCAAAAATTACCGTTGGTGTTTCATATTCAGGATAAATGGAAACGTTTTCGATTTCCTCCAGAAATGATTGCCAGGTATCGGGGAAATGTATTTTGATATACCTGAAAAACGCGCTGTAGCGCATGGTTTTCAAAGTGGCATTCCAAACAGCCGGGTTCATGCCTTTAAGGATAGTCTGATTGGCTGAAAGCTGGTCGCTATATTCCTTAAGAAATTCAATTTTTTGACTTTCCATCATGAACGTCAGGTTGATTAAAGTGCTGTATAACGATTGGTTGCTGAAATTCTCCAGATAGCTGCGCTTTTCTTCTTTGTTATCCGCAGTGATTACAGGATATAGATCATCGCCTGTTTCAATATCAGCATATTGTTCATTGTAGCGGGTTATTACTGAAATTAATGAATCGATATAAAGCGCCCTGGGCGAAAAATAGGCATTTTCGCTGATTTTTGCATCAATCAGTTCCCGGTATCGGGTTTCGATTTTATTTGCACGTTCTTCCTGGTCGAACAGGGGATTGTCGAACGCGTAGCGCCAGCAATAGTAATAGGGTGATCCGCTTAGTTGCAGTTCACCTTCACTGACACTGAAAATAATCGACTGGTTGTAATCGCAGATCACGTATGACCTGAACTGTTGATCAAGTTCAAATTGTATTTTGCCGATCAGATTCTGGAATTTGATCCTGTTCTGAATATTTGAATCGTAATCGGGAACTTCCTCGCCTGCGCCTAGAACGTATTCTCCATTTTTCATCGGGAGGTCGGATGTAAAAGGGTACATGTAAAGCAGGTCCATGTAACCAATGCGGATGCCAAGCAGGGTATTTTGTAAGCCGGGATGATAATTCAGGGCATGCCCATCGTTGTCAAGGACTTTCTTTTCCAATTCCTTGTCGGCAAGGTTTCCGAAATAGGTAAAGCATGAATAATATGGACTGTCACTGTATCGGGCAATTGGAACGAGCTCCCAGTCGTATAGCGGGATTGTCACATTTTTGTCGTTTATTTTAAGAACGATCCTGTTCCCATCCTCTTCTGTTCGATTGTAAGCTATGGTTAGTTTTGAAACAGTCAGGTCATCGGCAGGCAAAGCTGTCTGGTCGAAGGAAACACCACCAACTCCCGACAAAAATTTAGGGCTGGCAGCGCCTTTCGACATGGGTGTGGCATTCATTAGAGCAGGTGCAGGAGCTACAAAAAAGGAAAACCCGCCACGGTCCTGGGCAGTCAGGCTGCACCAAACAAGGAGTAAGGTAACTAGGAGAAGTTTAAATTTCATGTTGTTAGGTTTTTAGAATAATCTCAAAGGTAAAAAAGTTTGGAGGAAAAAACAGTTTGGTTGGGGAAATTACTTCTTACTCATAAATTCTTTAATATCAATATCAGCTTGTTTTAAAATTGCTCTTATTGTTCCTTCGGGCATATCACCGGGATGATTGGGAATGGTTGTGTATTTTTTTGTTGTTGGATTATACCAAATTTCATGGCTGCCTGCTGCCTGACGATAAAATTCAAATCCAAACTTTTTAAGAAGTTTTACTATCTGACGATATTTTATTCCTGATAATCGCCCCATTACACTCCAATAACTATGGGATAATCAAAACTATCGTTAATAGTTGATAGTTTTGTAATATTTTCCTCCTGGGCTTCAATTAATTTTTTTGCTACATCTTTTGCAATTTCAATGGTTTCAGCAATAGTTCTTCCCTGAGCGACCAGACCTTGTATGGTATCTGAAGTTGCCAGGTAAAAACCTTCGGGTAATTTTTCAATGTGTAAATTTATTAATCTTTCCATGTTATTATTTTTTGAATCCATTTACTATTCAAAATCTTTTCAAAGATATTGCTTTCAACTTTTTTTTCAATATGTTGAGTTTTGTTTTTTGAAAGCTATTTCACAACCTCGTAATTTATCAACCTCAGCATTTCCGGGATTTTATCAATTGGATCAAAATCGTATGTTTTTGTTTCCTCGTCCAGTTCGTTCCACGAAACCAGGCAGGGGCTTGTTTTTTTGTTCAGGTCTTTTCTGGGGCCATACTTCCACCCTTCTAGCAGGCGTTCGGCATTCCATCGACCATGTTCAAGCCGGGCCATAAGGTTGTATGTGCTTTCCGAAACATTTTCTTTTATATTAAAAGTATTGGGTTTTTCTGCTTTTCGGATTGAAAGGCCAACTCTTTTAAGAATGAGTTCATAAAAAGCCACCTGCATTCGGTTCGAATGTTGCAATGCAGGGTCAAGCTTTTCCCAACGTACAATCACTTTGTATTTATTGATGTCTTTTTCATCGGGTTTAAGCGAAAGTATCCTTTTTTCACGGTAAAGTTCATGTGCCTTTTGCGCGAGTTCGTCAATCTCAGAGGTGGTAAGTATGGTGCCCGTGTTTTGATTTAGGATTGCCCAAACCGTGTAAGGATCGCGGGGTATCTGTATAAGCTTTGGATGACTGCCCCAGAAAGGATCGTCGAACAATTGATCGGCTTTGCGCCCGCTGTTTTTTATTAAACCAACTTTTCCGCCAAGGGCAAGCGCCAGCTTGTATTCAAGTTCGGAGATCTTTCCGCCATTAATGCCCAGAATGAACACATTGGCCGGGGTAATATCCTGGATTATTATATCGGTCCAGTACAATAGCGCTTCCAGTATCGAAAACCGCCCGGAATTGGTTTTACAGAAATTGTCATATCCTTCAGAAAGTGATATGGCTTCAGGCAATGCTGAGGGAATATAGGCAATGGTTTCAAAATATGAATTTCCCTTCGTTTTTAATTCTAAGCTTTTTTCTCCCAGCAGGCCGGGAATGCCATTTTTTGTGCCTCCGCTGATAATACTTCCTTCAAAATCGTGCAAAAGTTCTGAAATGTATGTGGCATATAAATTAGGGCTTTTTTCATCAAAATCGGAGGCTCCACCGGCTACAACCACAATCTGTTTCCTGAATGGTTTTTTATACAGGGCTATCGATTGCAGGTATTCCAATGAACTGTTTTTACCATCAGTGCCTTTTAAATAAAGTGCCAGGTGTAACAGGATTTTGATTTTTTGAGTAAGTTCCCTGTTGTAGAAGTTCAATCGGTTTATCAGAGCAATCTCGTTTTTGATATCCATGCAACCACATACATCCCTGCCGCTTAAAAAAACATCAACTGCATTGCAATAGCTATTAAAGCAATTGTATTCATCGTTCATGAAAAAGTAGCAATGGCCTAAGGCAAACAATGCGGGCAGTTTTTTTATTCCCAGATTCAACAGAAACGATAAGTTATTGATAGCTTTATCGATGCCTGCTTTAAAAAGATTGATACTGTATGCAGCTAACTCATTATTTCGGGTAACCATTGATTCAAGCAGCGCGACAAAATACAGGGGGTTGTCGGGGAATCGGTTGTTTGCCTCGCAAAGGTGTTCATGAGCCTTGTCGGATTCATGTTCAAAAGCCTGGAGAAATTTGCCAAATTGATAATGGATCAGGCTGATTTCTTCCAGATATTGTTCAGTTGAAGCATTTTTCTGCAGATTTTCAATTTCGTTAAAGCAATCAATTATTTCCTTATTATCGGTTAATGAAGAATTGTTTTTGGAATGGCTTAACTGTAGTTTTACGATACCAATATTGAAAAGCGCCTGTATTTTTTGAATCGGATTTATGCAATTCTCATTAAGGTCATTCCTAATTTCATCTTCCAGAAGATTCAAAGCTGCTTCGAATTTATCTTCAGCCTTGTATATATTTGCCAGGTCAATAGCAAATTTAAACCGCTCAGTTGGTTTATCACTGAAAATTTTCAGGAACGATTTCAGTTTATTTTCTTCTTTGTCTTTATTGGATGATTTTAGCTGAATTTCGTACATCCTGTTTATCGAATCGATTTCCTTTCCCATTTCCCCGAAGTCGTTATCAGCATCTTCGAGTATTGCCGATAACCTGGCTGCCCTTCGGTTCCATTCATCGGGTATGTTCAGGTTGGTTTTATAAACTCTGTCGTGTGCTATATCGGCCCAGATATGTTCAGCCAGGGTTCTTACCTGAATTTCGGCTTTAAGTTTCGGTTCATCTTTATCAAAAAACTTTTGATCAATATCAATACCCAGGATTTTTGTTTTAAGAGGTGATACAATGTAATGAATTGACCGGTACCCAAATTCCCCAACCAATAGCCTGGACTTCGCATCCAGTGAGTTGGCCTCGTCAATTTCAAAATTCTCCCTGATAAAATTACATGCATTCTGAACCTGGCTCTGGAATTGTACAATAACCCTTCCACCGCACAAATCGGTCATGTCGTTCAGTGGGTCGGTGTATTTGTCTTTTTTTATGATTTTAGTTGCGAAGCTGTCAACTTTTTTGGCCCTGGTTTGGACAATGGCCATTATTCCCAATTCTCTAACCGCCCTGGTTAATATAGAATCAAGAACTTCAGCAAATTCGTTATAAATTTCAAATACATTTTGGTATTGATTGATAAACTCGATTTGCTTTTCAAGCGGGATTTTTGGCCCTTTCTTTTCAGTCATTTTAATCTCAATTTTTATTGATTGATGAGTTGATCGTATTTTTTTATGGCTTTGTCATTTTCAAATACCAGTTCATAATGATCAACTTGTGAACTGCTGATCCAACGATATTCACTGGATTCGTTGTTTAGTTTAATTTCTCCGGAACAAGCACATTTGAAAAACAGAGTTACAAAATGAAGTTCGGTTTCATTATCTGGCAGGTTGTTCAAAAAGAACAGAAATGATAGGTCTGTCACCTTCAGGCTTGTTTCCTCTTCTATTTCCTTAATAAGCGCTTCCTCTGCAGAATCTCCAAAATCATTTTTTCCGCCTGGCAGGCACCATTTGTTATTGCCATAGTCAGTTGAAGAGCGTTTAAGTATAAGAACCTCGTTATTGGAGTTGGTTATAATTGCCCTTACGGCTACCTGTGGATGTTGTAAGGCCTCATTTTTCATTGGTTTAGATTTGTTGTTTGTTGAATACAAAATAAAAAACCTTAATAAAACGAGATCAGAAAAAGCATATCCCAGCTCCAGCCCTCATTTGTTTCAATTAATTTTTGTTCGTCATCGTAATACTCCCAGGTATCCCAGGTATGTCTTAAAATCCTTATAGAGCCTTCTGGTTTATCAAGTTCCAAAACGCCAGAACTTGATTCCTGCTGTACATAGGGTTCAATACCCTGTGTGTTCCATGAAATTTTCTTTTGTCCATTGCCAAGGATTAACACATCGCGATACCCGTTTTCATAAGTAGTATCCTGAGAGGCCGGAGTTATCGAGAATGAACTGCTGAATTCGATACGGAAAGGCCCGTTTTTGGTAAAGTTGATATCAACCCTGCCAACCCCGAATTCGTACCCGTTAATGCTTTCCACTTCATTTCCATCGAGCCCTTTCACTGTTCCTGATAGTGTGCTTGTTACGGTATATTGTGGCCACGAATAACCATAGTGTATTGTCCAGCTATAGCTGAAGCTCTCGCCGTCTGTTGTTTCAACACCTGAGATGATGGCCTTTGCTTCGGCCTGGCCAATGGCCTGGTTCCCGGGCTTTTTGAAAAGGGCAGCTGTAATTTTGAATGTGTCACTTTTGGAATAGGCATAACTGACTGTCGGTGCATCATCAACTTTTATTTTTGAGCTTCCATCGCCAAAGTCCCACTCAACATAGTATTGTTGAGGTAATTCAGGGTATTCAATTTTCCAGGTGTATGGCTGGTCAGGATTGCCTTCCATTTCCTGCGGGTCGATTTTCAGGGGTTGCCAGAACACCATGTTCCCGGCGCCGGCATAATGAAAAACGGTCCAGTCGGGTTCGTGTTGATAGGGATTAGTGTGTTTTTTTGGAACGTCAGCATCGGTGTTTGTCAACCACTCCTCAAGGTTCATAGGCTGAGGGTCGGTTACTTGCATCATCCGGAAAAAAAGCCAAGCTGCCCATCTGGCATTAAATGAGGTATAGACCGACCAGGAAAATCCGGTATAAGCAAGCGCCTCTGCCTCATCGTTCATTTCTTCGGGCCAGTTGCCAAGAAAACTGTAGCAAAAACCACCGTAAAAAAACGTTTTTCCATCTTCGAAGTTGTTGTATTTACGGATGAATTTTGGGCTAAGAAAATATTTATTCCCTTGTTTGGCCTGCACAATGGGTATATTGCCTTCTGTAATATCGTCCCAATATTTTTTGCTGGTAGTTTCATTCACCGTTTCCCCTGTAAGGCAGTATACCTCTGTAATATTTGTTTCTTTTGGCCATGCCCATCCGTGGGAGTATATATGCACAATCCCGTAATCATCAAGTGTGGTAAAGACATCAACTTTTGCATTAGTATTTAAATATTGCTCAGGTGCCATGAACCCGCATTTAGGAAACCATTGATTGCAAATATTCAAAATAATGTTTGCATATGATGCTCGTTCAAAATTATGCGGATTAATAAAGATGGTTTTCTTTTTTACGGGCATGTTTTCATACAACTGTGTGGACTTTCCCAGAGCATCGGTTTGAACTGATTTGTTATTGTTTGGTGAAGGAGGTTCCGGTAAATCTGTATGTAATAGCGGGTCATCTTCCCCATTAATCATAATTCCGCCCCTGATTCCGTTTTTGTATTGAATAGCAATGCCCTGGCTGTTAATTTGAGCCCATTCAACATCGGGATTTTTTAAGATTACTTCAAGGGCTTCTTCAAGCGCAAGGGTGGTATCTTCTAAAATGTTGATATATGTTTCAAATGTTTCAAAACCATTGTCCTGTAAATTGGTAATGTTATCGATCAACTCTTGTTGATTGTCACCGGGCCTTGGGAAGGATATACAGGAGTTTAATCCCCATAGGATGAGTAGAAAAGCAAAAAAATTCTTCATACCTAAAGCTAATTTGAAAAGTTCGCAATAAACTTAATTTTTTTTTACCAATAAGGTATGATTAATGTTTATTTTTTCGGCTTGTAAAATTCTTTATGGGTTTCCCTGATCATATCTATAACCGGAATGTTGGGAGGGCATTTAGAAAGGTCGATTTTCCGAATGTTTTCTTCTGTCGCAAAATAACCTGGGAACCAGTGGTCTTTTTCCTCAAACATGTTGTAACGGTATACGCCAAAGTCTTTCATTTCGTAACATTTCCAAAGCATCCTGAAACGTAGGATTTCGGGGATGTTAAGGCCCGAAGGGTCGTTTTGCATGCAATAGCCATCAAAATCGGCCCATTGATCAAGCAGGCGTTGCCGGTCGAGTTCGTGCTTTACATTGGCATCGTGCTGTGACAGGGGAATGGACGTGGGAAAAATCCCGTCGATCACATCGAACGAAGCTGTTTTGGGCAAACCGAACGATAAAGTATGTATGGCAGGGTTACTTAAACAAAACCGGGCATTCCACTGTATAGGATGGAGGGGGGTCATGAGTTCGGTAAGTTTTTCAGGCGGGTTGAAAAGCTGGCCACCCTTATCGTTGGGTGAAATGATGAACACACCCATATCGTATGCTTGTGCCAGGTCGATTGCAGCTTTGTTGCGTTGAAAAAAATAATAGTAATGCAGGTTGACAAAATCGAACAGGCCAGTTTCGATGGCTTTTATGATCACTTCGAGCGGGGCATGGGTGCTGAACCCTACGTGGCCTATAATGCCTTCATTTTTCATCTTCAGCAACTCTTCAACTGGGCCACCTTTTGCACAGGCCATTTCGAATAGTTCAAGATTATTTATACCATGCCATGCATAGAAATCGAAATAGCCGGTTTTAAGGTCCCGAAGTTGTTCCTTTACCAGTTCCCTGGTTTCTCTGGCTGTTTTAGGGCTTCCTTTGGTCATCAGGAAATAACTGTCGCGGTCGATTTTCAGAACATCGTTTAACACGGCCCCGTAGAGTGTCTCGCTTTTCTTATACCCGTATGCTGTTTCAATAAGGTTTATTCCGTGCCCGAAAGCCTTTATTACGGTATCTTTGCATTCTTCAAGTGTATCATTTGGGATTACATGCCGGGGATCGTCCCAGCCATGCTTGTAGCGCATTCCGCCCAAGGTAATTACGCTGACTTTTTTATTGGTTTTTCCAAAACGGCGATATTCCATTTTGGGTGTGTAAAGTGATAAATTTTTTAAATTCATAACTGCAAAAAAACAAATTCTTTCAGGATAACACTTCTTGAACAAGAAGGTTTTTTATGAATTGTAAAAAAGGTTTTTCATGTTTTCACCTCACAAATTTCACTGGACTATGCTAAAGTGATACTTTCTGAGATATTTATTTCCATTTTTGATAGGTCCTGTTTTTGTCTAACCAATACCCCAGCGGGATATATCCCAAAGGTAAAAATGTAGTTGCTATCGATAGTTTTTCGGGAAGAAGCAATGATAAAGGAAATATGGCCATGTAGAGGATTAACACAACAAAAGCCCAACGGCCACTGCGGTTTTTGGTTTTCGATTTGACCAGGAAAATAACTGAGCCAATGGCGAGCAAGCCTATATCGGTTACGAAGGCGACAATGGCCGAATTGTACAGACCCAGGCCAACTTTGGGTGAATTTTCAAACAACAGTGGAATATCTTTTGGAAAATCCTGACCCATGCCCATTGGGTGTGAAATAAAGTCGAGAACCCAATGGCTGAAAACCAGCAAAGCAAGGATTAAGCTCATTTTCCGATTTTTGGAAATGAGCCAGGTTACGCCATAGGTGGCCAACATCCACACAACGCCCATGAACAGACCATGCGACCATGGCATTGACGATGTGCCGTCGGGTTTTACCCATTCGATACCGGATATCACGAATATCCCACACAAAAAATCGATAAGTGATGTTGCTATTAAAAGGGCCGATGTAGGTGTTTTTGGTTCAATGGGCTTGGCTGCCAAGGCAACGCCTATGTGTCCGTAAAGCATGATTTATCCTCCTAAAATTTAGTTTTTGTACTATTTCGTTTTAAGTATGTTTCTATTTAGCCCTGCTCATGGACAGTTTGCAGTGGTGTATGCCTTTAACGGTAACAAGCGCATCCGATAAGGCTGTAAGTCTTTTGGCTATACCTTTAACTGCAATGATTTCAAGGCATTTGTTCTTTTCAAGAAAAAAACGTTGTGCGGACAAAACTTCGGCATGAAATTCTTCCAGAACATGGTTAATCTGAGTTAGCAATTCACGTTTTTCTGGATCGTAAAACAATGTGATTGATCCTGCCACCTGGTTATTGCACTGCCACTTGTGTTCAATGATATTCCGGCTTATCAGGTGGCGTATGGCCTGTGAACGGTTCGAAAACCGGTTTTCCTTGACATATTCGTCTAATGCCTCAAGCAAATCCTGCTCAATAGATATTCCAAATCGGGTAACTGACATGGTCTCCTTTTTAAATTTGGAATAAAAATACAACATCCAAACTTTCAAACATAAATTTACACCCAATTATTCATGGTATCTGCCTTTTCAGGTGTCAGAAAACTGTTTGAAAAAATTTATATATTGCACATGTTTTGATTAAGAAAAATGAGGAAACTGTTTTCGATCCAAACCTGGTTTTACCTGGTATTATTCTTAGTACTGTCTGATTTAGCGGCCGCCCAGCTGTACATCAACGAATTTATGGCTTCAAATACAGGGGCTGTAACCGATACTGATTACAATGAAAGTGCCGATTGGCTTGAAATATACAATGGAGGTGAAACAACGGTTTCTTTAAAGGGATATTACATTACCGACAATTTCTCCGACCCTTTTAAATGGCAAATTACAGTCAACGCCCAGGTTCCTGCCGAAGGATTTTTGGTTATCTGGGCCGACGGTATGAATACTGGTCTGCATACTATTTTCAAGCTTTCGGCCGATGGGGAGGAGCTGGCGCTGGTTTCTCCGGCAGGTGACATTGTTGATTCAATAAGGTTTGAGGGGCAGGAGCCAAATATTTCAATGGGCAGGGAATACGATGGCATAGCCACATGGGTGTATTTCACCGATCCAACACCCGGAACTGTGAACAGGGGAAAATCGTTTGACGATATTGTAAAAAGCAAACCCGATTTCTCAGTAACGGGGGGTATTTACCATTCGCCTGTCTCCTTGGATTTAAAATCAATTTATGGAGGTACTGTCAGATATACCCTCGATGGCACAGAACCTGACGAGGGTTCAATCCTTGCCAATTCTCCAATTGCAATAAATCAAAATACCGTTGTTAGGGCACGCATTTTTAAAACCGGCGAAATGCCCGGCCCGGTTGTTACACATACCTATTTTATCGATCCTTCCAATGAGATTGGTACCTTGCCGGTTGTTTGTATCTCAACCGATCCGGATAATTTCTGGGATGAAGAAACAGGAATTTATGTGCAGGACTTTAAGCCCGACTGGGAAGTTACGGTTAATATCGAACTTTTTGAAAACGATGGAAGCGACCGTGCAGCATTTAACCTGATGGCAGGCGTAAAAGTGAATGGGTTAAATTCGTGGAAGTTGCCTCAGAAAATGCTTGGTATATATTTCAGAAAAGAATATGGATCAGGGAAGCTCGATTATCCGCTGATATTTGAAAAAGAAAGGAAACAGTTTGATTCATTTGCCCTCAGGGCATCGGGCAGCGACTGGACTTATACCCTTTTTAGAGATGGGCTGGCTCAAAATGCAACCTATGATTATACGCATATTGACAATTCTGGATTCAGGGCCTGTGTTGTATATGTGAATGGTGAATTCCTGGGCATACACAATATCCGGGAGAAAATTGATGAAGATTACGCCGTTCAAAACCACCACATTGATGAAGGAAATGTGTTTATGGTTGAAAATGAAAATTATGCTGAAGCCGGTGGAAAAGCTGCACTTGAGGCATACGACATGTTGCTTGAACTTGTTAAAAAGGATTTATCTGTTCAGGCAAACTGGGATGCAGTTGCCAACGAAATGGACATTGAAAATTTTACGGATATGATTGCTACTGAAGTCTGGGATGGCAATACATCTATCAGTCATAATGTAATGGCATGGAGACCAAAAGATTCAGGGAAATGGCGTTGGATACTGATGGATCTCGACAGGGGATTTTTCAGCCCAGGCGGACGCCCGATCAGCAATTATATCAACCAAGACTCGTGGCCTTTCAGGCAACTGGTCAAAAACCCCGATTATCTGCATTACTTTGGTAAGAAAATGGCTGACCATCTTTTTACAACATTTAATCCTTCAAGAATCAATGCAATGATTGATTATCACGCTTCCCTGATCGATGCCGAAATTCCCAAACAGGTTGATCGTTGGAGAGGTACTACGGCAGTGGGCAACTATGGATACCCTCTTGAATCATACGATTACTGGCTTAACGAAGTTGATGATTTAAGGGACTATGCCAATGAGCGTTGGGTGCATGTGCTTGAAGACCTTACCAATTACGGTTTTTCGGAAAGTCTGCCAGTCAAGGTTGCTATTTATCCAAAAGATGCAGGTAATGTTTTTTTTAACGGACTCAAAATTCCTGTGGATGTTTGTACCGGTGCTTACCCCGAAGGAGAAACTGTTGAATTGGTAGCTACAGCGAAATCTGGTTATCGGTTTATGGGGTGGGCTGAAGCAAAAAGCACACATTTTATCGAGGCTGGTTCTGAATGGAGGTATAAAGACACAGGTAGTAATGAAGGCACAGCCTGGAAAGAAACCGGATTTAACGACTCTTCATGGAAATCAGGCCATGCAGAACTGGGATATGGTGATGGAGATGAAACAACCGTGGTTAGTTACGGTGGTGAATCAGGTAATAAATATATCACGACATATTTCAGAAAGTCATTTTCAGTTAGCCAGGATTGTTGTGTTCAGGAACTTGCCATGAACCTTATATGCGATGACGGTGCAGTTATTTATTTGAATGGGAATGAAATCCTCAGGTATAATATGCCTGAAGGAAGTATCGGTTATCAAACAAGGGCTTCATCGGCAGTAAGTAATGAATCGGAATTTAAATTCTTTATTCTCGATCCGAAGCATCTTTTGCCCGGAGAAAACATAATTGCAGTTGAAATTCATCAAAATTCACCTACCAGTAGCGATGTAAGTTTTGACCTTGGATTATCGGCCGTTGTAACTTCAAGAGGCAATGATTTCTTATCAGTGGATGAAAAAATATCAATCTCAGTTGATGAAGAAGTGAATATTAACGCTGTTTTTGAAGATGAGGGGCGTTGCATAATTCCATCTGAAATTTCTTCGGAAATGATTCTTACAAAGGAATGTTCGCCATATCTGGCCCAGGGTGAAGTAAAGATTTCTTCTTCAGGAAAACTAGTCGTTGAAAAAGGCGTTGAAATATGGATGCCGGAAAGGGCATCAATAATTGCCCGGGGAACAATTACCATTAAGGGAACTGCTGATGAACCTGTAATTTTCAGGGCAAATCCAGAAATGGGAAGCAAACCCTGGGGCATAATTAGTTTTATTAATGTGCGGGACACTTCAAGGTTCGTAAATGTAATTATTGAAGATGCTTCAAAAGGGAATCATCCAATACGTGAAGTTGCGGCAATTTCGGTTTTCAATTCCATTGTTGAACTTGATAACATTGTTATTGAAAATGTACATGGAAATCCGGTTGCCGGAAAGTATTCCGATATCAGGCTTACAAATAGCAGTTTGCATTCTTCAATAACAGGCGACCTGATCAATGTAAAGTACGGAAAGGGTTACATCAATAATTGTGATTTTCGCGGGAACGACCAGCCCGATACCGACGCCATTGATTACGATGATGTTGTAGGCGGAGTGATCAGGAATTGCTATATCCACGATTTTCATGGCTTCAACAGCGATGCCATCGACATTGGAGAAAAGGCAAAAGATGTTTTGATTGACAGCGTGTTTGTATATAACATTACCGACAAAGGGGTT
>JAFGEV010000409.1 GCA_016931385.1 Prolixibacteraceae bacterium | reverse complement strand
TAATAATGAAAACCCGGGTCTTGTGGCTGGGTTACACCAGTCCAAAAACCATCATCACCTTTTATAAGCTGAACATTGCCAAGACTAACTGAGACACTGGTTGCATCAGGGGCGCTTAAGCGAAAATAAACCCTGCCAAGTGAGTCGACACGTGGATAATCAGCACCCAGAATATTCGTTGATGCTGGTTTTGTTGCGGCAGGGAAATCATTAACCTGTGCAAACCCCACAATGCCAATGGCCAGAAACAGCAATACTATAAAAAGATTCCTCATTTGTTTTTGTGTTTGATTATTTAAACAGTAATTGTGCATACTGAAAAAGACTTCTGCGCCAGGTCAACCATTCATGCTCAGTACCTTCCGATTGGTAGAACACATATTTAATGCCCTGCTTATCCAGCATATTTCGGAATGCCCCTATCGACCCGGGGAAAGGCTCAGGTTCTTTGGTTCCCACGCCCAACCACAATACCTTTAACTGCTCATTAACCTTTTTACCATCATTAAAGGCTCCGTTTAAAAAGATTTCTGCATTGAGTTCACTGGCACTGGGATAATTGGCAGTACCACTAAAACCACCATAGTATGCAAAATGGCCAAGGTTGTTCATAGCAATGCGCATGGTTTGGTTAGCGCCCATTGAAAGGCCGGCAATGGCACGGCTTTTCCTATCGGTAAGAGTACGGAAACGGGCATCAATCATAGGAACAATCTCCTGCATCATCACCTCTTCGAACGCCATGGCAGGCCGGGCGCCAGCTGCATCATCCTGTGCTTTGAATGCATACCCATTGTCCATAACAATAATCATGGGAACAGCCTTTTTTTCAGCTATCAGGTTGTCGAGTATCAGGTTGGCATGCCCTTGGGCCGGCCATCCTGTTTCATCTTCGAAACTGCCATGTTGAAGGTAAAGAACCGGATAACGTTGATCCAAATTTTTATCGTAGCAAGGTGGGGTGTAAACAAAACAACGCCTCCATGCTTTTGTAATAACCGAAAAATAATTCAACTCGCTCACCAGTCCATGAGCCACATCTTTCAGCGCATAAATCTCTTTATCGCTAGCCGGAATTTCAATACCGCTGCCCCAGCGACCGGCACCATAAAAATACCTGGTACCGGGATCGGGAACCGATGCACCATCAATGTTTAACTGGTAATAATGAAAACCTTCGTCCTGTGGGGCCGATTCGCCCATCCAAAGACCGCTGGCATCCTTTACCATATTGTATTTGACACCACCAATATCGAGTTGAACCATTTTAGCTTCGGGGGCAGCTATTTGTGCACGCACACAACCATCAGAATTTATCTGGGGAAAAGCTTTCCCGGGTTGGTTAACTTCAGAGGGTTTAAAATCCTCCTTTACATTAGTTGTTTGTGCAAAACTAACACTGCCAATGCACAAAGCCATTAACAAAAATACGAATGATTGTTTCATCTGTAAATAAATTTCTTGCTATGGTCAGATGGAACTCCATGTTTGCTATTTTCATTGGTGTTTGTGTTTAATTCGCAAACATGTTCGTTTCATGTGTTTATTATTTGTCATATCATTGGCCACAGGCCTCCCGTCGTTTTTGACGGGAACAGGTTGCCCGTTGCAAGCGTGAAACATCCATGCCGAATAATCATGCTCCAATGTGTCACAAAAATACGGCATGGATGTATCATGCTCATAAACTATTTAAAAAGAAGTGGGGCCAATTCATAAAAAGCGCGACGCCAGGTAAGGAACTCGTGAGCAGTTCCTTCTGAAACATGCGAAACTGCATTAAAACCAGCATTCTTAAGCGCTTCAACAGAGCTTTTAATTCCATCGGGACGTTCTTTGCTGCCACAGCTTAGAAAGATGAGTTTAACCTTCGATTTGTCTTTGATCTCTTCAGGAGCATAGGTTCCGCCGCTTAATAAGGCATAATGCGAAAACACATCGGGTTTATTAAGGGTGATCATTTTTGTCTCCATTCCGCCCATTGACAAGCCTGCCATGGCACGGTTAGACTGGTCGGCTAAGGTTGCAAAATTGGCGTCAACATAAGGTATTAACTCATCAACAAGAACTGTTTGGAAGTGTTTAATATCGAAATTCCTAAAACCACTACCAAACTTAATTTCGTTGGTCATCCCATAGGTCATAACAATAATGAAAGGCTCAATTTTACCTTCGGCAATCAGGTTATCCATAATCAGATTGGCACGTCCCTGGTTGCTCCAGGCTGTTTCATCTTCACCCCAACCATGTTGTAGGTAGAGTACAGGATAACGTTTACTACTGTCTTTACCATAGCCCGGAGGGGTATAAACAAATGCTCGGCGTGAGGTATTTGTACTTTCCGATGGGAAAAGAATTTGTTGTACATTTCCATGGGACACGTTTTTAAGGGCATAAAAATCCTGATCGTGGGCAGGGATTTCAATACCGCTTTCCCAACGTGTTGAACCATAATAATTCAAAGCACCCGGATCATTAAAAACACCACCATCGATAGTTAAATGATAGTAATGAAAACCTTCGTCAAGCGGGCCTGCTGTGGTACCCATCCATGAGCCATCTTCGACTTTACTAAGTGGAGTTCCACCTTTTGCTCCACCAAGGCCCAGGCTCACCTCAATATTTTGAGCCTGAGGTGCATCGATTTTAAAACGGGCATAACCTTGCGAGTTTACCATTGGGTACTCCTTACCCGGTTGATTAAGTGTTGAAGGTATAAAATCTTCCTTTATTTCGGTTGAACCGGTTTGAGCATAACACTGTAAACCAGCTAATGCTAGTACTAATACTAGTAAAATTGATTTTTTTTTCATTTGTCTATAATTTTATAATTCATTGGCCAAATGGAACATCCATTCAATAGTCATGCCCTGTGTGTTGGCCGGCAAACATGGATGTTTCATGTGTCTATAATTTGTTTTTCAATGTTTCATGGAACTTCATGTCGATTTTGATCAACCTCTTGAGTATCGAAAAATCAGTTGTCGGCATGGGCGTTTCATATACTCTATTATATTTTTATTAATCTTCGATAACCAGCCCCGCTCAATAGCGAGGAACCAGCCATATGAGTTATGCACACGTGTAGAGTATTACTCACAGGTCTGGTTTCATTATTGAATTAATTATTTACACAATATCAACATTGTAAATTGGTATAAGCCAATATCGTAAAAAACATTCACTAACGCCTAATTTCGAACTATTTAAACAGAAAAGGAGCAAACTCGTAAAGGCTTCTTCTCCATGAATGCCATTCGTGAGCAGTACCCGGTGAAACATATGAAACACCTTTTATGCCAATTTTATCCCATTCTTTTGCTGCATCACCAATTCGGGAAGCACCACCTTCTTCACCTCCAAAACTCATAAATACAACGTCAACACTTTTTTTGAATGAGTCAATGTCTTTAATCTCTTCTGGCATAAATGTTCCACTACTGAACATTCCAACATGTGAGAATAAACCAGGATTGGCCATAACAATTGATTTGGTTTGCATTCCACCCATTGAAAGTCCTGCCATAGCGCGATGTTCCTGATCACCGATAACGCGGTAATTAGATTCAATAAATGGAATCAAGTCGTCGATAAGAACTCTTTCAAACTTGCCGGCAAAGTTAAATCCGCCTGGTCCTCCAAATCCTCGTCTGGGCGCACCTGCTTCTCCACCTGCTGTTGGCGGTCCTTGGGGAGCAACTTGTCCGGGAGCAGCGGCAGGTCTCTGAGGACGAGGGCCTCCATCAAAGCTAATAGCACTGTTTTCCATAACAATAATAAAAGGAGTAGCTTTTCCTTCAGCAATCAGGTTGTCCATAATCAAATTTGCATGCCCCTGGCTTCCCCAGCCGGTTTCATTTTCGCCCATACCGTGTTGCAGGTAGAGAACCGGATATTTTTCATTTCCTTCGTTGTATCCTGGAGGTGTGTATATATACACCCTCCGGTTACTATTGGATGATTTTGAGAAATAATAGGTCTCGCGAAGGTCTCCGTGCGGAACGTTTTTTAAAGCAAAGAAGTCCTGATCTTCAGAAGGCACTTCAATCCCACTTCCCCAACGACTAGCGCCGAAAAAATAAAGACTTTGCGGATCCGGAACAGATGCTCCATCAATATTCAACTGGTAATAGTGAAAACCAACATCCTGAGGAGCCGATTCACCAGTCCAAACTCCATTTTCATCTTTTGTTAAGTCGTATTTTACGGCATCAATGTCAAGCTGAACATTCTTGGCGTCGGGAGCAGAAATACTAACCCGAACTCGACCTTCAGAATTCACCTGTGGATATTCTTTTCCTTCCTGAGTAGTAGGTGTTACTTTAAAATCTTCAACCACTGATGTTTGAGCGAAACCCGCCCCGTTAATAAATACAGCTGCAAAAACAGCTGGAAAAAATTGCATATACCTCATAATACACTAGTTAATTAGTTATTATTTAAACAGAAGTTGGGCAAACTGATACAAACTACGCCTCCAGGATTGCCATTCGTGAGCAGTTTTTGGCGAAACATAAAAATGGGCATTCATACCATCAGCTTTCAATGCTTTGGTATTTTCCTCCGGATTGCCGCCAAAACCTTCCCTACGGTTATCAAGCTCATGGCTTCCAAAGCTAATAAACACAAGTTTAACATTTTCTTTAAAGCCGGGGGCATTTTTCACCTCCTCAACACTAAAGCTACCACCACTAAACATACCTACCTGCGAAAAAACATCGGTATTGGCCAGGGTAATAGCATGGGTTTGCATTCCCCCCATTGACAAACCGGCCATAGCTCGGTGCTCTTGATCAGAAATGGTTCGAAAGTTTGCATCAACCATTGGGATAATGTCATTTAACAGGGTTTTCATAAAACCATCGGCCCAACCGCTTGGTAACCCCGGACGTGCAGAAGGTGCAGGACGTTCGCCTGCAGGTGGCCGTGGCATTGTCCAATTGCCATTGTCCATTACAATTATAAACGATTTTGCTTTTCCTTCAGCAATAAGGTTGTCCATTATCAAACCCGCTTTACCCTGAGCTGACCAGCCAGTTTCGTTCTCGCCACCACCATGCTGCAAATACAATACCGGGTAACGTTTTCCCAAATCGTTATCGTAGCCCGGAGGTGTATATATAAAGCAACGTCGTAAATTTTTATTTGTTTCCGAGAAATAGATTTGCTCACGCACCTGTCCGTGGGGTACATTTTTTTGTGCATAAAAATCCTTATCGTGAGCAGGCACCTCAATGCCACTACCCCAACGGCTTGCACCATAAAAATACAAGCTACCCGGATCGGGAACTGATGCGCCATCGATATTTAGCTGATAATAATGGAAGCCTTCATCCTGAGGAGCCGATTCACCAGTCCAAACACCCTCTCCATTATTAACCAAATCATATTTCACAGCCCCAATATCGAGCTGTACCATTTTTGCATTGGGAGCCGATATTTGCACCCTAACCCGACCTTCAGAGTTAACCATGGGGTATTCGCGCCCTGTTTGGTTCACCTCCGATGATTTAAAATCTTCAACAACATTATTGTTTGACTGTGCATAACAATAAGCACCTGCCAACAAAAATGCTGCTAAACAACTTGTGATTTTTAAATTCATAGCGTTATCTCTTATTAAGTTGGATTTATAAAAAATGACTTTAATTAACTTTTTTTCAAAAATTTGAACAAGATACTCTCATGTAAAAGCTCCATAAATATGACCAATACACAAAAACGCATGATAGCATTTATTTCCTGCGTTGGGCAAACATCAGGTCAATTATATAACTTCATTATTCTCAAATAAAAATAGAAGTTTCGTAAATGAGTGAGCAAGGATTGGTTTATTTAAACAAAACCTGTGCAAAGTTGAAAAGGTTATTACGCCATACAGGCCAGGCATGACCGCCCGGATATTCGCTGTAGGTATATTTAATGTTCATCTCGTCAAATTTTTTCATCATTATACGGCAATTTTGCCAGGCAATATCTTCCTGACCTCCCATGGCAATCCAGAACTGTTTTAAGTTGCTGTTAATTTTATCAACGTTGTTACTCATAAACTCATATTGAGGATTGGAAAGATCTGTTTGTTGTGCCCACCATCCTGAACTGAACACACCCAGATAAGCAAACCAATCAGTATTTTGAACGCCAGCATAAAGCGTTTGCAAGCCCCCCATCGACAAGCCAGCCAGAGCACGTGAACCAGCGTCGCGTTTCACCCTGTAATTATCTTCAACAAATGGAATAACACACTGCTTTAGCTCCTTTTCGAAAAGTCTTAATCCTTCTTCCCCCATCCCTCTTGCCGGCATGTTGCCATCCACCATAACAACTAACATGGGAACAGCTTTCTTTTGATCAATTAAATTGTCCAATATCAGATCCGTTTTACCCTGTATAGCCCAACCCCTCTGGTCTTCTCCGCCGCCATGTAAAATATAAAGAACGGGATACTCTTCATTTACATTCTGATCATACCCCGCAGGAGTGTACAAATAAAACGTACGCCACTCTTTGACTACATTCGAATAAAAACGTTTAATCCGTATATCGCCATGCGGCACATTTTTTATAGTATAGTAATCGTCTCCCTTAAATGGCACTTCAATTCCGCTAGCCATTCGGCCCATACCGTAAAAGGTTTCACTGGCAGGATCGGCTACAGCGACTCCATCAATAATCAATGAATAATAATGAAATCCTTCACTCAATGAATCAGTTGTGGCCGTCCATACGCCATCATTATTTTTAACCATTCCATACTTTTTACCCAAATCGAGCTCTATCTTCTGTGCCTCAGGCGCTTTCAATGAGAACTCGACCTTTGCATCTGGCCGTATTTTTGGGTATTGAGCCGATCGTATGTTAGATTCGGCCGGGCGTCCAGCATTACCTATCTGACAGAACAATGAAGTATCAACCGGTTTAAACAGCAACTGCGAAAACATATAAAGGCTGTTTTTCCAGACATCAAAATCATGATACCCATGATCGACATAAAAGACATGAGGAACGCCGTTCTTAGACATATAATCACTTGTACGTTTACTAAAAGACAATAATCCATCCTTATCGCCACATGAGATCCATAGAAGCTCCAGTTGGCTTTTGCCTTTTGCAGGATCAGGCATTAAGGTTTCCGGTGTTTTAGTATTAGGAGCAGGCGAAAAGCCTCCAACCCAGGCAAAGCGGTCGAGGTTTCCCAATCCAAAATTCAACGATTGACCACCTCCCATCGACAAACCGGCAATAGCTCTATGTTCGCTATCTTTTATAACGGAGTACTTCTTCTCAATAAAAGGAATTAAATCGTTCAATAAATCTTTTTCAAAATTGGCAAATGCATCTACTTTTTCCTTGTCATAAATATTACCAACAGCGCGGTCGTCTTTCATGGCACGTCCATTGGGCATCACCACAATCATTGGTTCAAGTTTTTTATCAGCATACAGGTTGTCGAGAATAACCTGTGGTTGCCCGCCATTAAGCCATTCTTTTTCATCGCCACCGATGCCATGTAACAGATAGAACACCGGATACTTTGTTTTTTCAGAGAAACCAGGAGGAGTATAAACCAGAGCCTTGCGTTGAGTACCAGTTGTTTTAGATTTATAAACAACGGAATCGATGGTTCCGTGTTGAATGCCATCCTGAACAACATCAAAGCCAAGGGGTGCGGGTTTTATTGAATTTTGAGAAAAAATGCTTTGACCATAGAGGCATGCTATGGCCATTAGTATTAGGATTGCTTTCACAGAATTAGTTTTTAACATGATTATTAGGTTAATAGATCACCAGACTTTTAGATTTGAGACGCAAACGAAGTCGTAATAATGCGTAGTTTTGCCTTACAGCAAGAAGCATAATTTCTGAATATATGATATTTGTGATTTATTTATATTTTTTCACATATTTGACAAACAGTTGTTAAAAAGATCAGGCACCAAACCTTTTCAGGTATTGATGCCCGATAAAATAGAATCAATTGTTTTGAGGAACGATAATCTGGTACTTTCCACTCAGATGCATCATACTAAACATATAAAGAAGTCCATCGTAATAGGGATCGAAATATCCATCTTCGTAGGGTTCGAGTTTTGAATTCCACAAGGCACGCACAAAATCAAGACTTGTTGAATCATTCCCCATCAACGCAGTTGTAGCAGCAGTTGACACCAAGCCTAGCGAATGGCGCAGTTTCTGAAAACCTCCGGCCGGTAAAATATATTCAGGGGTTGAACCATCCAAATTAAACTGGTCCTCGAAGGTGTTTATTCCCCTTGAACGTAAAAATCTCTGGAGACGTGTTGCATAATCTTCCTGCCACTCTTTGTCTTTTCCATACCACACATAATCCATTGTAATATTCATGGGTACCCGCCATGAGTCAAATCTAAAAGCCTGGGGCATCCAAGGTGTTGAATGGGGTTT
>JAFGEV010000408.1 GCA_016931385.1 Prolixibacteraceae bacterium | reverse complement strand
GTCGAACACATCTTTTTTATTCAGCTGAACAGCTATCATCATTCCATAGGAAAGGCCTTCGGTGCGTACATCGTGGTTTTTCAAATCGGAAACATAGCCCATCGAATCGCCCACTTCGAAGTAAACCTTGTTGGGGCCTTCAAACAAATCATGATAAGCTTTCTCCAGTTTTGAATCAATTGCTTCCTGTTCATATCCGGCTTCAAGAAAAAGGTTCCGGTATTTCCCCGTTTCGCGGGCTCCCTTTTCCCAGGGAATCATTACCCCTTTGCTAGATGAAATATCTTCGGTATTGTTTTGTGACTGGACAACCAAAGGAAAAAGAACAATGAATACACTTAACAAATTAAATTTGACCATATAATAATTTTTAAATCAATTATAAACTCGCAAAATTTTTGAATAACATTTTTTCAGAAGCGAAAATAATTTCAATAGTTAAATAATCAATTAAAATATTGGTCAATATTGTTTAAAAATGAAGAATACCTGAAGAAAATTAAAGAGGGGTCAATTTCAGGCTGTAATTTTAAAAATTATTGCCTGAAATTGACCCCTCAATATTATTAGGTTAACTGTAAATTATTTTCAGATTAACTGTTAAAAAGCAATTCCCGGTATTTCGGCAGTGGCCATACTTCATCGTCGATAATCAGTTCGAGTTTATCGATATGGCTTCGGATATCATCCAGGAACGGGCGAACGGTTTTGTCGTAAGTATAAGCCTTTTCTTTTTCATTTTCAATTACATTGGCTTTTTTACGGGCTTCAATCATTTCACCTACTTTCAATTTAATTGCTGTAATATGTTCCGAAATCTCTTTGATAATATCCATGCGGTTTCCTGCCAGGGTCGAATAGTCGTCACCAAAAATTTCCTTTAACCCTTTTACGTTTTCAATCAGCAAAGTTTGATACTTCACGGCGGTTGGCACAATATGGTTTATGGCCAGGTCTCCCAGTA
Organism: Prolixibacteraceae bacterium; assembly: GCA_016931385.1. GTDB lineage: Bacteria > Bacteroidota > Bacteroidia > Bacteroidales > Prolixibacteraceae > DAIMEA01. The sequence goes on along the minus strand of JAFGEV010000408.1, from coordinate 8,704 downwards.
CGCGGGCTTCTATCTGTATTTTTTTCATGAATTTCTCATACTCAACTTCAACCCTGCCTTCGATTTCTTTTTCATTGAAGATTCCCTGGTCTGTAAACAATTTCTTTGAAGTTTCTGTAAGATATGCTTCAAGGGCTTCAGGCACACATGTTATGTTGGTAAGGCCGCGCTTTGCAGCTTCAACTTTCCAATCTTCACTATAACCATTTCCGTCGAAACGGATAGGCTTGCAAATACCAATATATTTCTTCAATACCTGAAAAATGGCTTCATCCCTTTTTACGCCGGAATCAATAATTTCATCAACTTCCTTCTTAAATTCAGTTAATTGGCTTGCCACGGCAGCATTCAATGAAATCATTGCAGAGGCACAGTTGGCAGATGAGCCTACTGCCCTGAATTCGAAACGGTTCCCGGTAAAAGCAAAAGGTGAGGTACGGTTACGGTCGGTATTGTCGAGCAATATTTCGGGTATTCTTCCAATATTCAATTTAAGCGAGGTTTTTTCCTCGGGTGTCATTTTCTTATCAGAAACGTTTTGCTCAATTAAATCAAGCATTTTGTTTACCTCGGTACCCAGGAAAGCTGAGATAATTGCCGGAGGGGCTTCATTTGCCCCTAAGCGGTGTGAATTGGGCGCATTCAGAATACTTGCACGTAACAGGTCCTGGTTTTTGTAAACAGCCATCAATGCATTGACAACAAAAGTGAGGAACTGTAAATTCCCTTTTGGATTTTTCCCGGGAGAATATAGGTTGACACCTGTATCGGTCGAAAGCGACCAGTTATTGTGTTTCCCTGAACCGTTAATTCCGGCGAATGGTTTTTCATGGAACAATACGCGGAACTTGTGTTTGCGTGCAACTTTTTTCATCAGGTCCATAATCATTTGATTATGGTCGTTTGCAAGGTTTGCTTCTTCATAAATTGGAGCAACTTCGTATTGGTTTGGTGCCACCTCATTATGACGGGTCTTTACAGGAATACCAAGTTTGTAAGCTTCATTTTCCAGGTCAATCATAAAGTTACCTACACGTTCGGGGATTGAGCCAAAGTAGTGGTCATCTAATTGTTGGTCTTTCGATGATGAATGTCCCATGAGTGTCCTTCCGGTTAACACAATGTCTGGACGGGCATGGTAAAGTGCTTCATCAATAAGGAAATATTCCTGCTCCCAACCCAGGTTTGCAATTACTTTGTTTACATTTCTGTCGAAATACTGGCAAACAGCAACCGCTGCTTTATCAACAGCATGTAAAGCTTTTAACAAAGGTGCTTTATAATCGAGTGCTTCGCCGGTATAGGATATAAATATTGTAGGAATACAAAGTGTTGTACCAACAATGAAGGCAGGTGACGACACATCCCATGCAGTATAACCGCGGGCTTCAAATGTTTGGCGGATACCTCCGCTCGGGAATGAAGATGCATCAGGTTCCTGTTGTGCAAGCAGTTTGCCTGAAAACGATTCAACTACACCGCCAGTTTCATTATGGTCGATAAAAGCATCATGTTTTTCTGCTGTGCCATCGGTTAAGGGTTGGAACCAGTGGGTGTAGTGCGTAGCGCCATTTTCAATTGCCCATGCTTTCATGCCCATGGCTACCCCATCGGCAATCTTCCTATCAATGGTAGTTCCATTGTCAATAGCATCAAGCACTCCCTTCAGGGCTTCCTTCGATAGATATTTTTTCATTTTTGCCCGGTCGAAAACCAGCATGCCATAATAATCGGAGGTTAAATCGGCTTCCCTTTTTACCGGAACCGATTCTCTTTCTAATAGCTTTTGAAAAGCTGCCAAACGAAATGTTGCCATAATTTTTAATTATTTATTGTTATTTTATTATTTGTTGCTTTGTCGAGAGAATATATTTACATATTGTCAAAATAAAGTTTAATTAAGTTTCATTATTGACAATATTATAAAAATGTATTTGCAAATATATATTTATGTAGAATATTCCAAAAAATATTTTCGGATGAAGTATAAAAAAACAGCTTTTTTGATATATTTTTAATGTTTTCTTCACAAAAACATCAAATTTTTATGATTTCGTCTACAAAATTTGATATTATTGACTGATTTTTGTGTTCAGAACGCAATTTGACCCCTAAAAGATGCGAGGTTGGCATTTTGGCCTCTTTAAGGTACATTTTCATAATTCCTTCAGAAAACTCAGGGTGAAATTGTACGCCGTATATTTTTCCTGACATGATAGCCATAATGTTACCTTTCAGGTCTCTGGCAATAATTTCAGTATCATTGCCCGGAATAGGGTCATTTATTATCCAACCATGAGAAACATAGCTTTCAAACTCGCCGCCCGTTCCTTTGAATAAGGGGTTTTTTGTGTGATTTCCATCGACTTTAATTGTTAACTTCCCAATATTCCGGCCCGTTTCGATACGAATAACTTTTCCGCCCAATGTCTCTGCAATAACCTGGTGGCCAAAGCAAATGCCCAACACAGGAAGGTTCGTATAACGTGCCGTAACCAACCAGTCCTTAAGATGTTTAATCCAGGGCAAACGTTGATTAATATTATAATGTGAGCCGGTTATTATTGCGGCAATGTATTCTCCAGGATGTTGTAAAGAATCACCTTTGGGCAGGTCAAATATTTTAAAAACCTGCCCGGGAAGTTGTGTCTGCTTAATTATCCAGTCTTCAAAATCGCCATATATGTTTTTTACCTCGGAAAAAGTATCGCCACATTTAATAATTAATATTTTTCTCATATAAACTGGTATTGGGTGAAAATAATGAGGGCAACGATGTAAATATACGAACAATAAAAAAATGACCCCTAAAAAAACAGGGTAATGGCAAAAAAGTAATTTATAATATTTGCTTTTTATGCAAAATTTGTTTCAGCAAAATATTTGTAGAAATATGGGATGGTTTCAATTCCTTTAAATAAGTTATTAAGAGGGAAATTTTCGTTAGGTGAATGTATTGCATCCGATTCAAGCCCAAATCCCATAAGTATTGATTTAACGTTCAGAATTTCTTCGAAAGATGCTACAATTGGGATACTGCCCCCGCTTCGAACAGGGAATGGTTTTTTACCAAAAACCTGGGCAATGGCTTTTTCAGCGGCAATGTAAGCCGGGTGATCAACAGGGCAGTTATAAGCCTGGCCTCCGTGCAAATATTCAACTTTTATTTTAACAGCATCGGGGGCTATACTTTTTAGGTACCATTCCATCAATTCGGCAATTTTTTCATGATCCTGTCCGGGGACAAGCCTGCACGATAATTTGGCATAAGCCTTTGAAGGGAGCACAGTTTTAGGTCCTTCCCCTGTAAATCCTCCCCATATACCGCAAACATCGAACGATGGTCTGAAACCAGTTCGTTCGAGAGTAGTGTAACCTTTTTCCCCAAAAAGTTTTTCAACTCCAATGGCTTTTTTGTATAATTCTTTGTTGAATGGCCTTTTTGCAAGCATCTGTTTTTCGTCTTGGGGTATTTCAGTAACATTATCATAAAAGCCTGGTATTGCAACAGAATTGTTTTCATTGGTGCATTTCTCAATTAACCTGCAAAGAATGTTTATCGGGTTGGCAACGGCGCCTCCATACAAACCTGAATGAAGATCACGATCGGGGCCCGTAAGTTCAAGCTGCCAGTATGCAAGGCCTCTTAACCCCGTTGTTATGGAGGGGGTATCGGGGCCGATCATGGTAGTGTCGGAAATCAGGATCACGTCCGATTTCAACATTTCTTTGTTTTTTATACAAAATTCGGAAAGGCTTGGCGACCCGATTTCTTCCTCACCTTCTATCATAAACTTAACATTGCAGGGCAGGGAATTTGTTTGCACCATGTACTCAAATGCTTTGACATGCATAAAACCCTGGCCTTTATCGTCGTCAGCACCACGGGCCCATATCTTTCCATCTTTTATTACCGGCTCAAAAGGATTGGTATTCCAAAGTTCAACCGGATCGACGGGCATTACATCCATGTGGGCATAAACCAGTACTGTTGGTTTTTCAGGGTCGATAATCTTTTCGCCATACGTTACCGGATGACCTTTGGTTTCCATTATTTCTGCTTTGTCGGCACCTGCATCGAGCAACAGTTTTTTCCAGTATCTGGCAGCATGCCGCATATCTTCTTTGTGTGCGGGATCGGAACTTATCGAGGGTATTCTTATTAAACCAAAAAGCTCTTCAAGAAAACGGTCTTTATTGGTTGCTATGTGTTTTTTTAGTTCATTCATAGTGGCTGCATTTAAATTGTACCCACACAAAATAGCAATTTCCCCTGAAAAATAGGGAAAAGAAAATCAGGAATTATTTTTCAGGAATAAAAATCAACGATATCGAATTTACACAATGACGGGTATTTTTTGAGGTGAATCCTTCTCCGGTAAAAACATGTCCGAGGTGTGCACCACAATTGTTGCAGGTAATTTCAGTCCTTTGTCCGTCAGCATCAGTAGTCCTTGTTACAGCACCTTCAATCTCATCATCAAAAGCAGGCCAGCCGCAACCCGAGTGGAATTTTGAAGAAGAACGGTATAAGGGAGCATTGCATTTTTTGCACACGTACGTGCCTTTCTCAAAATGATCGGTGTATTCACCGGTAAAAGGGCGTTCGGTGCCTTTAAATTCGATAACATATTTCTCAAATTCATTAAGAGGGTTGTATACTGTCGAATCGCTCTTCATAATGGTTGTTATTAGCAATATCATAAATAATGTATTCATGTCGAAAATTTTTTATTGATGATATTACAATTTCAGGGGTGTTTTTGTTGAGAAATTTGAGCAGAAATTATTTTAAAAAAAATTAAATCATTCAAAAAAATTATTTCAACGCTTCTATCCGTTCTTCCAATACCCTGATTTTCTCTTCAGCATCGGCTTTTTTCTTCCTTTCGAGATCAACAACGCTTTCAGGTGCATTTTTTACAAATTTTTCGTTGCCGAGTTTTTTGTCAACCCCTTTCAGAAAGCCTTTGGTATAATTAAGTTCCTCATTGAGCTTTTTTATTTCTTCGTCGACATCGATATTTTGCCCCAAATCGACAAAAAACACGGATGTTTTTACCCTGAATGAAACTGCGCCTTTGGCATCTTCATTCACAATTTCAATTTTTGAAAGGCTTCCCATTTTCATCAAAACCGGGTCGAATTTGGGTTGGTATCCTTTAGTACCCACGTTAACCATTAAAGCAACCCTTGTTTTATAAGGTATGTTGTTTGCTTTGCGGATATTCCTTATCCCGGTAATGGTTTCTTTTACATCTTCAAAATCGGCAAGGATATCCGGGTTAAATTTCTCGAAAACGGGCATTTGTGAAATCATGATACTTTCACCATCTTTTCTCGGTGAAAGCATTTGCCATATTTCTTCTGAAATAAAAGGCATAAAAGGATGGAGCAAGTGCAAAACATTATCGAAAAGTTCAATCAATTCAAAGTATGTTTTTTTATCAATGGGTTGTTGATATTCAGGTTTAACTGTTTCGAGCAACCACGATGAAAAATCATCCCTGATTGTAGTGTATAATAGCATCAGGGCATCAGAAATCCTGAATTTGTCGAAGTGGTTGTCCATTTCAATCGAGACTGAAGCCAGTTTCGACCTGAACCATTCAATTGCAAGTTGCGAATGTAAAGGCTGCTGAATTTTTTCATCAATTTCCCAGTTCTTAACCAATCGGAATGCATTCCATATTTTTACTGAGAAATTCCTTCCTTGTTCAGGCAGGCTTTCGTCAAATAAAAGATCTCCGCCTGCAGGTGAACAAAATAGCATCCCAACGCGTACCCCGTCGGCCCCGTATTCTGAAATTAAATTAAGTGGGTCGGGTGAATTACCGAGTGACTTCGACATTTTGCGTCTAAGTTTATCCCTTACCATTCCGGTAAAATAAACATTCCGGTAAGGTTCTTTACCTCGAAGGTAATATCCTGCCATGATCATACGCGCCACCCAAAAGAAAATGATATCGGGAGCTGTCACCAGGTCGCTTGTAGGATAATAATATTGTATCTCTTTATTGTCGGGATCGGTTACCCCTCCAAACACCGAAATTGGCCAAAGCCACGATGATGCCCAGGTGTCGAGTACATCTTCGTCCTGTTTAAGGTCATTCATTGTTAAAGACTGATTGCCGGTCTTTTCCTTTGCTAATAATAATGCATCTTCGGGAGTTTCGGCAACAACATAGCTTCCATCATTCAGGTAGAATACCGGAATTTGGTGACCCCACCAGAGTTGACGGCTTATACACCAGTCTTTCAAGTTGGTCATCCAGTGCCGGTAGAGGTTTTTAAATTTTGCCGGGTGGAAAGTTATTTCTCCGCTTTCGACAGACTCAAGGGCAGGTTTTGCAAGTTTTTCCATTGCCAGAAACCATTGAGTCGAGAGCTTGGGTTCAATAACTACATCGGTACGTTCAGAATAACCAATTTTATTCTTATACTCTTCATCTTTAACAAGATTGCCCGATTTTTCGAGCATTGGTATGATTTTTTTTCTCGCTTCAAAACGATCGGTGCCGATTAATATTTCTGCTTTTTCGCTAAGGGTACCATTGTCGTTAAAGGTATCTATGATTTCAAGGTTGTGGCGCAATCCAATTTCATAGTCGTTAATATCGTGAGCAGGAGTTATTTTTAAGCAACCTGTACCAAATTCCATTTCAACATAATCGTCTTCAATAACAGGTATGCTCCTATTTATGAGAGGTACGAGTACCCTTTTCCCTTTAAGTCTTTTATAGCGATTATCGTTTGGGTTAACGCATACTGCCGTGTCGCCAAGTATTGTTTCAGGCCTGGTTGTAGCAATTGTCACCCATTCGTCAGCCGCCCCTTCAATTTTATACTTTATATAATAGAGCTTCGATTGCTCTTCCTTGTAGATTACTTCTTCGTCGGAAACTGCTGTTTTAGCTTGTGGATCCCAGTTAACCATACGTACACCGCGATAAATGAGCCCTTTATTATACAAGTCGACAAATACTTTAATAACCGACTTTGACCTTTCTTCGTCCATTGTAAAGCATGTGCGTTCCCAATCGCACGATGCCCCTAGTTTTTTCAATTGCTCAAGAATTATTCCCCCGTGTTTGTGGGTCCAGTCCCAGGCATGTTTTAGAAACTCATCCCTTGACAAATCATATTTGTCGATACCCTGGTTTTTTAGTTTTGCAACAACTTTAGCTTCGGTAGCTATTGAAGCATGGTCGGTACCGGGTACCCAGCAGGCATTTTTACCTTTCATGCGTGCCCTTCTGACTAAAATATCCTGTATTGTATTGTTGAGCATGTGCCCCATATGCAGCACACCGGTAACATTTGGAGGTGGGATAACAATAGTATATGCATCTCTGTTGTCGGGTTCTGAATGGAAAAAGTTATTCTCCATCCAGTATTTATACCATTTCTCTTCAACTTTTTGAAAATCGTAATTGCCGGGAATTTCCATTTAAAAAAGGTATTTGATTCAATTGAATTTTAAAAGCTACAAAAATAAAAAAAATGGAATAGGGTATTTCAAAATGAGGGATTAATACAAAAAAAAGGAGACATCGTCTGATGTCTCCCAAAAAACTATCCCCCAAACTAAAACGCCAAACATGAAAAAGACTTGATTTGAATGAAATCAATCATGTTTGAAATTGATTTCTGAGAACAAATATATGATTTGAAAATTTAAAAACCAAATTTTTACAATACAGAATGGTTGATTTTTTTAAAATTTTTCCTTATACCGGCCACATGATGGCCAATAAAAGTTCAATGTTTGCGGGATGTTCGTGCAAGTATATTCTCATATATAATAACTTTATTCTTAAAAATTGTCAATGATCATATTGGTGAGATATATGACTTGAACTATCCTAAAAAGCAAACCCCCCTTAAAACAATTTAAGAGAGGTTTCATGTACCCGGGGCGGGAATTTTTATTTTATTGTAATAATCTGACAATTAATATGATGTTGAAACATTTTAAACAGCGAGTAACAAAATAGTAACGATAAGCAACATAACATCCCTTTATTAAGAATATTATTTAGGTTGTTCAAAAACTTTCATCTTACAATTGGAGCTGCATTAATTCTGACCCTAATTGGTGGATTGTTCCGATAATCCTCAATGCCTGTTTTTCTGACATCGTTTTTTCACCCTTTACATATTGGTTCAACAGGCTCCGGTTCATGCCTGCACGTTCTGAAATACCTTTTACTGTTATCGGATAATATTCAAATAAATCCTGAATATTGATTTTTAGGTCAAGTTCATATTCTCCCCTTATAAATTCATTGTTTATCGGTTTGTCTGTCTCCAATAAACCTTCAATATGGAGGTCGATAGCTTCACGGATATTCTTTTTCAATTCATCTAAACTTTCACCATGAGAATAACATCCCGGTATACTTTTTATTTCTGCCCACCAACCATCCTGATTGGGACGTACTGTTACATCTATTCTTTGCATCTCTCTGTTTTTTTAATTATCAAGATTACTTTAAACCTGCCTGTTTTAAAATTGAAACTGCCAACCACTTCGGGACATCTTTGTTACCGTGATAAGGGATGGTTACAAGCCCTTTTTTTACAGGGTGACTAAATTGGATGTGGCTTCCCTTTTGTCTGGATTGTCTCCACCCGTCATCCTCGATAATCTTGATAATCTCCGATGTTTTCATTAATCAAAAGTAACTTTTTTGATACTTGC
>JAFGEV010000407.1 GCA_016931385.1 Prolixibacteraceae bacterium | reverse complement strand
ACAACTATCGTGCTTGGCATTTGGTGCCCACCAACTCAGCAACGGCTTTACTACTTTTCAGTTTTGGAATGCTTTTCCGTTTACCGGATATTTGGGCGGAATAGGCATGCTCAGCAAAGTTTATGTAGGGGGTATTAAACGAGCCGGCTTATTGGCTGCTCAGGCCAACACCGAGCAAATCGAAGCATTCAACCACCAAATAAACCATTTGGTAATAGAAGCACTCGAGGAATAATTTTATTGGATAGGGCCTAACATACAATAACAAGAAGCTACAAATTCATTAATAAATTAAAGGGAGTATTTTTTATTTGTATTTAATACGAAAATTGTTTATTTGTTAACGCCGTATAGCTTGTCCCGCTTTGGCGAGAGAACTCGCATGTTGCAAGAAAATTATTATCATACTTTTTGGAATTTTGAAGCAAGATATTCGTTTTATATAAAATAAACAATCGAATATACAATTCACTATATCAGTGAATTTATTCCAAGAATATTGTATGTTTGTAAAAAAATTCATTTCATGTATATTGAATTTGAAAAAGACTATCTGAGAGAGTTGTATGAGGATGGAAAAACGAGAAATAAAAAATATCGTTTTCAACCTTCTGTGGCAAAGCAATTTAAAAATACGATTGATAAATTACGAAATGCCAATAAAATTGAGGATTTGTTTCCATTTAAAAGTTTAAACTATGAAAAATTATCTGGAGATAAAGCAGGACTTGAATCGGTAAGAGTTAACCAACAATATAGAGTTGAATTCCATAGCAGGATTACAGGAGATGAGCCCGACATTATTACAATTTGTTCTATAGTTGAATTGAGTAATCATTACAAATAAAACAAGCCATGACAACAAAAAATATGATACCATTCGAAGCTACCCATCCAGGCACAGTTATTTTGGATGAAATAAGTGCTAGAAATATTTCTCAAAAAGAACTTGCTCATGAGTTAGGTGTATTGCCATCATTCTTGAACGAAATATTAAAAGGCAAACGTGCTATTACTGCCGATTTTGCAATCTTACTGGAAAAGTCATTAGGAATTTCAGCTAACTATTGGATGAGATTTCAAAGTCAATATGATATTGATAAGGCAAAGTTGAAAGAGAAAAATATTCGTAAAATAGAACTTATTGAAACATGGAAAATAATCAAGGACTATGTTCCTGTGAATCAATTGAAAAAATTAGGATATCTTATTGGTACACTTGAAGAGGATATACAAAAAATTAAGAATATTTACAAGGTAGAAACTATAGATAACCTTGTTAACACTGTAGCAGAACATAGAACGCTCTCGTTTTATCGCAAATCCGAAAAACTTCAAATAAACCAAGTGAATATGTTAGCGTGGAGCAAGATTGCTGAATATGAGTCTGATAAAATTACAGTTACAGATTTTAAGGCATCAAAAATAGAGCAATTAAAAAGTGAGTTGCAAAAAATATTTTTTGAAAATTTCGATGTAAAGGATAGAACAAAAAAATTGCTTGAGAATTTTGGGATTAAGTTGGTTTATCTTAACAAGTTTGATAAAACCCCAATAGATGGATTTTCATTTTGGAGTGGGAATAATCCTACAATTGCATTATCAGTTAGACATAAAAGAATTGATAATTTTGCTTTTACCGTTTTACATGAAATTGGACACATCGAGCTTCATTTGAAAGATGATAAAGAGCGGCGTTTTGTTGATATTATTGGTTCAAAAGATAAAGACGATTTTGAGTTACAGGCTGATGAATATGCCCAAAAGTCTTTAATAACAGACTCTCAATGGAACGAATTAGTTGATTTTTATACCCCATTAAATGATGATAAGATTTTTGAGTATGGGGCGAAACATAAAATTCATCCTGCAATTATACTAGGACGTGCTTGCTGGGAGATGAATTATTATGCAATAAAGTCGAAGATTGACAAAACATTGAATTAAAAAAGCACGAAAACACTACATCATGTTTAAAACAAATTAAATGCTCAAAATAGCATCTTAAAAGTATTTATCATTACAAAAGAGCTAAACTAACTAACGGGAGCTCAACAATACCCTTGGAAATTAAAATAAGTGTGTAATTTTTATCGAAGCTCAATAAAATGCAGAACTGAAAATAGTATCTTGCAAAATTAATTGACATAAGGATTTCAAACGAATGTTAAATAACGAGGCACATGCACGGATAAAGATCAACAAACTGCTTGAAGAAGCGGGTTGGCGATTCTTTGATACCGATAAAGGCAAGGCTAATATTCTGCTCGAAAATCATGTGAAAATCACACAACAAGAGGTGGATGCTTGGGGCAATGATTTTGAAAAAACAAAATCGGGGTCACTTGATTTTTTGTTGGTTGACACCAATAATAAGCCAATTTGTGTATTGGAAGCCAAAAAGGAGAAATTACATCCTTTGGTTGCCAAGGAACAAGCCCGAAAATATGCAAAAACCGTTGATGCTCAATTTATCATTCTTTCAAACGGAATTGTTCATTATTTATGGGACTTAAAAAAAGGTAATCCAAAACCAATTTACAAATTTCCTTCGCCCGAAGAAATTGGAGCAATTAAAAAATGGAATCCCGACAGAAATGCACTGGCAAATGAACCTGTAAACGAAGACTTTATTGCGATAGTTCAAATGCCCGACTATGCCGAAAGACCTGAATGGAACGGAAGTGTTGCCAACAGCAAGGATTTTATCTGGAACAACGGACTTCGTTTTTTACGAAATTATCAATTGGATGCCATAAAACATTTGCAAAAAGCGGTAAGTGAAGGAAAAGACCGTTTTCTTTTTGAAATGGCTACTGGAACAGGAAAAACACTCACTTCGGCAGCAGTAATCCGTTTATTTTTAAGAACTCAAAACGCCAGACGGGTTTTGTTTTTGGTTGATCGTTTGGAACTGGAAGACCAAGCATGGAAAGCATTTACAAATTACCTTAAACCCGATTATTCAACATTTATATACAAAGAAAACAAAACCAACTGGCAAAAAGCGGACATTGTGGTTACTACAATCCAAAGCCTGATGTTCGACAATAAATACCGTTACGAATTTACACCAACCAGTTTCGATTTAATTATTTCGGACGAATCGCACCGTTCTATTTCGGGAAATGCAAGAGCGGTTTTTGAATATTTTCATGGGTACAAATTAGGATTAACAGCTACGCCAAAGGATTATTTAAAAGGTGTTGACCCCAACAAAGTTAAAGAAAACGACCCACGCGAAATTGAACGTAGAATGCTGAGAGATACCTATGCAACGTTCGGTTGCGAGGGTGGCGACCCAACTTATCGTTATTCATTATTGGACGGAGTAAAAGACGGTTTCCTGATAAACCCGAAAGTGATTGATGCACGTACAGAAATTACCACTCAGTTACTTTCCGACGAAGGCTATTCGGTTTCGCTAGCTTCTGACGAAGGCGAAGAAACCGAGACCTTTGTTTCACGCGATTTTGAAAAGAAATTCTTTTCGGAAAAAACCAATCGGGTTTTCTGCCTTACTTTTTTGGAAAATGCAATGCACGACCCCATCACCAACGAAATTGGTAAAACCATTGTGTTTGCAGTTAGCCAAAACCATGCAAGAAAAATTACTGAAATACTGAACGAATTTGCCGAACAGCTTTATCCCGGAAAATACAATTCCGATTTTGCGGTGCAGGTAACTTCGCAAGTTGGCGAAGCCCAGCAAATGACCATCAACTTTACCAACAACAACCTGAATGGTAAAACAACCTGGTTAGAAGGTTACAAATCGTGCAAAACACGTATTTGTGTTACGGTAGGTATGATGACAACGGGTTACGATTGCCCCGATTTGCTAAACCTTTGCATGATGCGACCGATTTTTAGTCCTGCCGATTTTGTGCAGATAAAAGGACGTGGAACGCGAAAAAACACATTTGATTTTAAACATAAAAACGAATTGGGCGAAGAAGAAATCATTCAACATGAAAAGAAATTCTTCAAACTGTTCGATTTTTTTGCCAATTGCGAATATTTCGAGGAAAAATTTGATTACGATGAGAAGTTAAAACTTCCAAAACCACGCACTGGAACTGGCGAAGGTGGCGGCGGTGGTGTCGATATAGACAAATACACCAGTTTGCGCCCCGACCCCCTGGCCGTTTTAAACGAACAGGAAATTGGCTACCAAGGAATGAAGATTGACCGTATGCTGTTTAAAAAGTTCGAGGACAGGATTGTGATGGACGACATCATAAAAAAGAACGTACAATTAGGAAATTGGGAACAAGTAGTTTCGCATATTCAGCACGAGATTTTCGACAAACCCGAAGAATATTTCAACCTTGAGAAATTACGCAAAGCAGCCAAAATCGACCGTAAAATATCAATTCGCGAAGTAGTTGAAAAAGTATTTGGCATTATTCCCAAATTCAAATCGAAAGACGAGTTACTGGAAGAAGAGTTCGATAAATTCATTTCTATTTATCCTCCCGAAGAAGATGTAAACTTAAGGGCTTTAAAATATTTCTTTAAAGCCTACATTGTGGACAATGAAATTCGGAAAATAATAGAATCGAAGGATTTTCATGCTTTACAAACAAATCCAACGCTTACCATCTCGCAATTTAAAGCGGTGGCAGCAAAATACAGAGAAGTTATTCCTGTTTACATTAAAGATTATATCAATCTGGATAAATTTGCAGCCTGATGGAAAAGAAATATAAAATCTTTATCAGCAGTGTTCAGTCTGAGTTTGAGGAAGAGCGTAAGGCTCTTATTGATTTTTTTGATTCAGACGTACTCTTGAAATCATTTTTCACAGCCTACATTTTTGAGCGAAACCCGGCGAATACGAGTAAGCCTGAAAGCATATATCTTTCAGAGGTCCAAAAAGCAGATATTTACATTGGCTTGATAGGATTGTTATATGGGCACGAAGATAATGAAGGAGTTTCTGCAACCGAAAGAGAATACGATGCCGCTAAAAACAACGGGATTCCACGCTGGATATATATACTTAAAACCACCGATGAAAGACACCCAAAAAAAGTTAAGTTAGTGCAAAAGGTAGGAGAAGATGTATCGTGGAAATTTTTTGAAAATACCGAACGCCTAAAAAAAGAGATTTATCATACCTGTTTCGAATTTCTGAAACAAAATGGGAAAATTGAAAACAACGATTTTGACAATGGACTACATGCCTATGCCACATTTGATGCAATCAACAATTCATTAATTAATGAGTTTATTGACACAGCACGCGAAAAAAGAAATTTTCCCGAAAAAAGCAATGCGCCAAAAGAAGCGGTGTTAAAACGGCTAAACCTCACTCGTAACGGCAAACTTGTTAATAGCGCCATATTATACTTTTCAGAGAATCCGCAACAGTTTTTCCCTTCGGCCACCGTAAAATGTGCACATTTTCATGGCGATATTGTTCAGAAACCCATACCTGATTATAAGGAATTTGGTGGCCCTGTTTTAGAAATGGTCGATCAGTCTGTTGACTTTATTCTATCGAAAATTAGTTTAAGCACCGGAACCCGAAACAAGTCTAATATTGTTGGAACACAGTACGAAATTCCACGTATTGCAATTTCCGAAGCAGTAATTAATGCCATTGCACACCGCGACTATTACAGCAAGGGGAGCATTCAGATATCGGTGTTTAAAAACAGAATTGAAATTGAGAACCCCGGATGCCTGCCCAACGAGATAAACATTAACGACCTGAAAAATATACATAGTTCCTATCCACGAAACCCGTTGCTGGCTAATTGCCTTTTTCTTGCAGGAGCCATTGAACGCTACGGAACAGGTACGCTCGACATAATGAGGGTAATGCGGGAAAAGAGCCTGCCCGAACCAGAGTTTATATCACGTACAAACTTCAAAGTCATATTGTGGAGAATGCAGGTAAATAATCAAACTTTTATTCCGAAAGAAGCACAACATAGGGAACAAGACAGGGTACAAGATAGGGTACAAGTTGAGGAACCTATCATACAAACAGTAATTTGCCTCGAAGAACAAATGCCGGCATGGCAAATAATGGAAGCCATTGGGCTCAAAGCCCGAAGAAACTTCATCCAAAACTACCTGCAACCATCTATAGATAAAGGTTTTGTCGCAATGATCAACCCCAACAAGCCTACAAGCAAAGCTCAAATGTACCGCTTAACCAATAAAGGGATTTCGTTAAAGAAAAAGCTTAACAGACCATTAAAATCAGGTAAAACAATTAACGTTAAAAACGGAGAAAGTTCGGATGGTATTCGGAATAAATTCGGAATAAATTCGGATGAAATTCGGATGAAATTCGGTGTAAATGTGATGAGAACAATGGAGTTTATTGCCCAAACGCCTGAAATTACAGCCGAAACCATTGCCAAGGAACTAAAACTGAGCCCTCGCACCATTGAAAACTACCTCGCAAAGCTAAAAACAAACAACTATTTAAAAAGACAGGGAAGCAAAAAAGATGGCCGATGGCTAATTATTAAAAAAGAAAATTAAACAATGTTAGATACACAAACAAAAAAACGAATTGACGATTGCCGCGATATTCTGGTAGGTAAACTGCCCGACCCAAAAGCACAAATTGAACAAATTACCATTGGTTTGATATACAAGTTCATGGACGACATGGACAAGGAAGCAATAGAATTGGGCGGTTCAGCAAAGTTTTTTTCGGGCGAATATGCCAAATACAGTTGGGATGCATTGTTCGACACCAAAGTTACGGCTGCCGAAATGCTCAAACTATACTCCGAAGCCATTGAGAGCATGGAGAAAAACCCGAACATCCCGCAATTGTTCCGCGATATTTTCAACAATGCTTATTTGCCTTACCGCGATCCCGAAACCTTAAAGCTTTTCCTGAAAACCATTGGCGAATTTGAATACACCCACAGCGAAAAACTGGGCGATGCTTTTGAATACCTGCTTTCGGTTATGGGTTCGCAGGGCGATGCCGGGCAATTCCGCACACCGCGCCATATTATCGACTTTTTGGTGGCGGTTGTTGACCCACAAAAAACCGACACCATTCTTGACCCTGCCTGTGGTACTGCCGGATTTTTAATTTCGGCATTCAAACATATTATGGGAAACGGTAGAGACGCGATAAATCGCGTTTCTACCCCCGACGAACAAAAACGCCTCATTAAAAATTTTACCGGCTACGATATCTCCCCCGATATGGTGCGCCTCTCGCTGGTAAACCTGTATTTGCATGGTTTTGCCGACCCCCATATTTCGGAATACGACACCCTGAGCAGCGAAGAACGTTGGAACGATAACTTCGATGTGGTGTTGGCCAACCCTCCGTTTATGAGCCCAAAAGGAGGCATACGCCCACACAAGAAATTCACCATAAAAAGTAACCGTTCCGAGGTGCTGTTTGTCGATTACATTGCCGAGCACTTAAACCCCAAAGGCCGTGCAGGCATTATTGTTCCCGAAGGGGTAATTTTCCAAAGCGGGACAGCCTATAAAGAATTGCGCAAAATGCTGGTCGAAAATTACCTGTATGCCGTGGTGAGTTTACCGGCAGGTGTTTTTAATCCGTACAGCGGTGTAAAAACCTCAATATTACTATTGGATAAAGCACTGGCAAAAACCTGCAACGAAATACTGTTTGTTAAAATTGACAACGATGGTTTTAATTTGGGAGCACAGCGTACAGCCGTAAAAGGCGGACAATTAGAAGAAGCCATTGATGTGATTCGAAAATTTCGAGTAGAGACGCGATTCATCGCATCTCTACAATGTGATTTTGCCCATGTGGTTTTGAAATCGGAAATTGCAAAAAATGGGGAATATAATTTGAGTGGGGAAAGATACAAGGCATTTATTAATTATAATACAGATTTCGAGATCGTAAAGCTTGGTGATCTTACAAAATTTCAACAAGGAACACAAGTTCCAAAAGAAGACCAACTGACAACTGAAAAAGATGGATATGAAAGATTTATTAGAATTGTAGATTACACTCAAAAAAATGATGATATTCGATATGTACCAATAAAAGAATCCAACACAAGATGCAACGAAAACGATATTGTTATGGTAAGATACGGTGAGGTTGGTTTTGTTGGTAAAGGCATAAAAGGTGTATTTGCAAATAATCTTTTTTCTATAACTCCTGTTCATAATAATCTTTCAAAGAATTATTTATTTCAAATTTTCAAATCCGATCATTTTAAATTTTTTGTGGATAGGATTGTATTGAAATCTTCAATGCCTGCAATAAGTCATAAAGTATTAAAAGATTTCAAATTCCCCCTTCCCCCCTTATCAGTACAGAACGAAATAGCAGCCGAAATAGAAGGCTATCAAAAAATAATTGATGGGGCAACTTTGGTAGTTTCAACCTACAAACCCAAAATCGATATTGACCCTAATTGGGAGATGGTGGAGTTGGATAGTTTGGTTAAAGTAATAAGTGGTTATGGGTTCAATAGCGCTGATTTTTCCGAAGAGCAAACCGCAAGATGTATTAAAATCACAAACGTAGGTGTAAGAGAATTTGTTGATGACGATTCAAGTCGTTTACCAGCTGAATACCTTGAGACCTATTCCAGATATATTGTAAATACTGGAGATTTGGTTATATCATTGACACGTACCATAATTTCATCAGGTCTTAAAGTGGCTGTTGTTCCGGAATCGTGGGACAATACACTTGTTAATCAACGTGTAGCTGGCTTAAAACCTACAAATAAAGCAAACATTTTCTTCATCTATCATTATTTGTGTACCGATATAGTATTCAAGTACGTCGAAGAACAATCACGTTCTTTAATGCAACCAAATTTATCGGTAACAGACTTAAAGAAATTGCCAATTCCTTGCCCTCCAATGGTTATTCAGAATAAAATAGTCAGAGATATTTTAATTGAACAAGAATTGGTAAATGCCAACAAGCAATTGATAGAAATATTTGAGCAAAAAATAAAGGACCGAATTGCTAAAGTTTGGGGCAGTTCGACTTCGCTCACTACAGGCACTTCGTCAGAACTCAGCACAAGCGGGGAAAAAACAGGGAAAGAATATTTGTTGGATAGCCCTGCTGGGCCGAGCCAAAGCATGGCAGCCGAACCTGTAGTAGAATATAAAACGAATTAATTCTCCATCAAACTGCTATCAAATAAATACTTACAGTAATTCTAACACCAAGTGTTTTGAAATGCCTAAGGTTTCAAACAACGGGTTTAGCTGCATTATTCAAAAAAGTTTTATTTGGCTGTAACTTTTAAAATAGCTGCACCGTCATACAGGCAGAAAATAATTTTAAAACAAATAGCCATGAGAACACTTATTTTACTTTTAGCCATTTTAATCATTCCTTT
>JAFGEV010000066.1 GCA_016931385.1 Prolixibacteraceae bacterium | reverse complement strand
GGGGCCCATTCTGGCTATAATACCGGTCACCAATCCAACGTCGACAACGATATTTAAGATACTTATCGCCCTGAAGGCCCGCAACCCTATTATTATTTGTCCATCGAAAAAGGCAGTGAATTGTTGTTCAGAAACTGCTGAAATCTGTTATAAAGCAGCGCTTGCGGCAGGCGCCCCTGAAGGTTGTATCCAGTGGTTGACCACTGTGACCCGCGAGCAAACGGCAGCCCTTATGAGTCACCCGTCGATGGCACTGATCCTTGCCACAGGCGGCCCCGGGCTGGTAAAATCGGCCTACAGCTCAGGTACTCCGGCCATTGGCGTAGGAGCGGGAAATGTGCCGGTTTTTATTGAAGCCAGCGCCGATATCCGGTTTGCCGTTGATCAGATACTGGAATCAAAAACATTCGACAATGGTACCGTTTGTGCAAGTGAGCAGGCTGTAATTGTTGAAAAAGCAATTGCGGATAAATTAAAAGAAGAATTTAAAAAACAGGGGGCTAAAATCCTCGATCAGGAGGAAACCCTTCGCTTAACCGGCATTGCAGTTGATCCAAAGTCGGGCTCAATGAATCCTGAAATTGTTGGGAAGCCTGTGAAATTCATTGCCGAAATGGCCGGGATTGAAGTTAAAGACGGAACCAGGTTGTTGGTTGCTCCCCTCGATGGCGTGGGAAGTGATTTCCCTCTTTCAAGTGAAGTCCTTGCGCCGGTTATCGGGTATTATGAAGTTCCTGATTTTGAAAGCGGTTTAAGTACATGTATCCGACTGAACTACAATGGGGGCGTGGGACATTCAGCAAGCATATTTTCAAACGATGAAGAAAAAATCCTCCATTTCAGTATGCACATGAATGCCGGCCGGATCATTGTAAATACTCCGTCCTCACAGGGAGCAGTCGGTGCAATTTACAACAGGCTCTCACCATCGCTGACCCTGGGGTGCGGTACCGGGGGCAAAAACATTACCACCGATAACGTAACTGCCAAACACCTGCTGAACATCCTTAGGATTGCCAGGCGCAGGCCAAACCAGCGATTTGCAGCTATTGACAAATCACTCTACTTCAACGAAGATATGAATTCGGATAGCATCCAAAAGATATATAACCTTAACTTTTAAACCGTTTATTATGACTCAATATATTTCAAACAATGAAGAGCTTACCTGTATTTTCACAGGAAGACTCGATACAATGGCTTCACAGGTTTTGGACACTGAGCTGAAAACAAAGTTGAATGCCTCGGTGAAGGAAGTAATTTTTGATATGAAAGATGTGGAATACATTTCATCCTCTTTTCTCAGGATATGCCTGAAAACCTTAAGCCATACCGGGAGTGAAAAATTCGGTATTGTAAATGTTTCGCCCACTGTTTTGAAAGTATTCCAGATTGCCAATCTGAACAGTATGATCAGAATAGGCTAACGCAATATTCTGGGCCCGGATTATTGATGAATGTGTGATTGTAAACCACAGGTACAATTCTGACAGGTTTTTGAAACCTATCGGAATTCATATAACGAATAATAATTTATCTATTTGTCAATAATGTTGTACTAAAGCAACAAAAAACATTTATATTTGTTGTAAAAAAACAACAAAATTAAACAATCATGATTCTATAAAAATTAATCACTAGTGTTCGGTAAAAATTATAACATTTGGGCTAAAGCCCCCGTCAATACTGGCTTTTACTAACCCCAGCCTTAAGGCTGGGGTTACTGAATCGCACCTTTGAAAACGGGCTTTAGCCCAACATGAAAATCAGACTATTAGCCTAATATTTCAGTCTGTTTCTATGTTAAAAACATTTTTACCGGACAACAATAAAAATTAATATCGAAGTGGACTAACCAAGCGAGTTGCATGTGTTTCTTTAGAAAGAAATAAAATTTGACGAATGAATTTTTATTTTGAGATATCAGACAGGTTGATCAACGATACTTCTTTAAAAATCAAGAGGTATCTTTATGAAGAAATTGATTGGAACCAGCGTTTGATCGGGATATTGGGAGCAAGGGGAACAGGAAAAACAACCCTTATGCTACAAAAGATGAAATCAATACATGGGGGTGGCAGACAGGCACTGTATATTTCCCTCGATCGCCTGGTTCTGCAAAACGATTCTTTAACTGAACTGGCTGATTGGTTTTATAAGCAAGGCGGACAATATATATTTTTTGATGAGGTTCATAAATATCCCGGTTGGGAAGTCGAAATTAAGAACGTTTATGACAGTTACCCTTCCCTGAAAATAGTATTCTCAGGTTCTTCTGCTTTGTTGTTACATAAAGCCGAAGCAGATTTAAGCCGCCGCGCATCTATATACCGTCTACATAATTTATCCTTAAGGGAATTCATCATTTTTAAAGATGGAATTGATTTTCAAACTTACAGTTTAGAACAAATTATAAATGAACATGTCGATATCTCCATATCAATAAACCGGCAGATCAGGCCACTGTCATTTTTTGCAGAATACCTAAAATCGGGGGCTTACCCATATTATTTTGAAAATCCGGTCCTTTTTCACGACAAGGTACTGACAACAGTAAAAACGATAATGGAAAGCGACCTGATGGCAATATCTTCGTTTACATATTCAAGTGTTATTTCAATGCAGAGGGTATTATCCATGTTAGCTGACAGCGTGCCTTTTAAACCAAATATTTCGGAGCTAAGCCGAAAATCAGGTGTGGCCAGGGATATTTTACTTAAAATGATAAATTTATTGGTAAGGGCAGATTTGCTTCAGGTTCTAAGGCAGGAAAGCGTTCCAACCGGTTACCTTACAAAACCTGAAAAACTTTTTCTTCAAAATTCAACGTTGGCATGGGCACTGTCAAAAAAGGGCGAACCGGATACCGGGGCAGTAAGGGAAACCTTTTTCCTGAACCAGTTACATTACAGCTATGATATTACATTACCGAAATCAGGCGACTTCCTGGTAAATAAAAGGTATACCTTTGAAATTGGAGGAGCAGGTAAAACCGGAAAGCAGAATAAAGGTGCCGAAAACGGCTCTGTGGTACAGGATAATATAGAAACAGGTTATGGGAATATAATCCCCTTATGGTTATTTGGATTTTTGTATTAGTTCAATGCATCGTGTGGTTTTAGCAAAATTTTTGGTGAAATAATGGAAAGGAGATTGAAGTAAAAGTAAAATTTAAAAATACAGAAATGAGAATTGTAACCAGCCGTGAATTCAGGGACAACCAAAAGAAATACCTCGATATGGTCGACAATAACGAACAGGTAATCGTAAAGCGAAAAAGCAGGGCATACAAACTTTTACCTGTAACCGATGATGACATGCTGGTTGATATACCCAAAGAATATCGTCTTGATCCTTAAGAAATTAGTCCGAGTGGTGATATGTTCTGGGCAGACAAGCGTAATGTTGAGAAGGTGAAAAAGGCAATTGAAAATAAAGATCAAATTGCAGCACGTTTAAATTCTGACGATGACATAAAAAACTTCTTGGATAGCCTTTAAATATGTATACCCTAAATATCACAACCCAGGCAAAGAAAGATATTGCTTTTTTGAAAAAGAATGGCGGAAAAGAAATGACACAGAAAATTGAAGTTACTACCTTTTAAACAAAAATGCCATGTTCTCAGGGAACTTCATCATCCACGATCAACATGCGGTTCCTAAAGTTTTGGGACAGGCGAATTGCATTCGCCTCGTGCGATTTCAAATCGCACGTCCCATAAAAAAAGCCCTCCAGAATTACATTCGGCGGGCTTTTGGCACGGGAGGAGCGACTCGAACGCCCGACACCTGGTTTTGGAGACCAGTGCTCTACCAACTGAGCTACACCCGTGTGTATTTTATTTAGCGGTGCAAATATAAATCATTTATCGATTCTGCCAAAAAGTAAAACCCCCTAAATCCCCTAGTGGACTTAAAAAAATGAAACTCTTAAAACCCATGTCGCCTCTGTCCTGAAAAATCTGGGCTACCGAACCCACGAAAATGGGACTTAAAAACATACAATTAATTATTAATCTGCATTGTTCCCCTTCATTGGAGGGGGTTAGGGGAGGCCATTACTTTATCCAGAAATCAAACATCAGTTTGTCACCGATAAATCCTTGTAAACGGTCATCTATTCTAACGGGGCCAACACCGGCGGGCGTTCCTGTGTAAATGAGGTCGCCTTGTTTCAGTGTGAGGTATTTTGATATGTGTTCAATAATTTCATCAAAACCAAAGATCATATCATTTGAATTGCCTTCCTGCCGGGTTTCGCCATTTATGTCGAGGCTAAAGGCAATATCGTTTTTTTCAAGGTCTTCAACCGGAATAAATTCATCGCTTATGGCTGCCGAAGAATCGAAAGCCTTGGCTTTTTCCCAGGGTAGCCCCTTCGACCTTAACTCACGTTGGAGGTCCCGGGCTGTAAAATCAATGCCAAGCCCAATTGAAGTGTAGTACCTCGATGCAAAGCTTTTTGAAATGTTCTTTCCAAGCTTGTCGATTTTCAGTACCAGTTCAACCTCGTGGTGCAGGTCGTTAGAAAAATCGGGCAGATAAAAAGGGTTGTTTTTTCGTAAAATGGCTGTGTCGGGCTTCATAAAAAAGACCGGCTCTTCGGGAATGTCGTTATTGAGTTCTTTAACGTGTTTGGCGTAATTCTGGCCAATGCATATTATCTTCATAAAACAAGAAAATTAAAGTTTTGTGTCAATCGATTCAACTATGCCCGAGAGGAATTTATTGTAATCGAATTCGCCTTTTTTAGAAAAACCTGTACGAACTACTACAAGTTCTTTCGAAGGCACAATATATATATATTGTCCGTCGTGGCCACGGCAGCAGAACATATCGCGGGGCACATCGGGATAATCTTTGCCTGAAAGGTTCAGCCAGAAAAACGCTCCATATTGTCCGTCAGATCCTTTTGCTTCGGTTGTAACATAATCGACCCAGCCTTCGGGCAGGATTTGTTCGCCAAGCCAGTTTCCCTTGTTTAGAAACAGCAGCCCAAACCGGGCATAATCGCGCATTGTTGCATACAGGTACGATGATCCGACAAATGTGCCTGATGCGTCAACTTCCCAGACTGCGCTGCGCATCCCGATTTTATTGAAAAGCCGTTCGCGCGGAATAGCGTAATAAGCAGCATCGTTATTGATTTTTTCACGCAGGTACTTGCATACAATATTGGTCGATCCTGATGAATAAATCCAAACCGAATCGGCAGGATATTGGTAAGGCTTTTCAAGTGTGTATTGTCCCATGTCGCCAATTTTGTGCAGCATGATGTTCACATCGGAGTTGTTGCCGTAATCCTCGTTCCATTTAAGCCCGCTGTTTATGTGCATAAGGTAGTTCAGGGTGATGGGTTCCCGTTCATCATCCGCCCATTCTTCAAAACCCAGCGGTTGGTGTATATCAATGAGGCTGTCCTTGACCAATATTCCAACAATGGCATTCGTGAAGCTCTTGGCCATTGACCAGCTCAGGAACTTGTTGTCAGGTGTTAGTCCGTCTTTATACCTTTCGGCAACAGGCTGGCCTTTGTAAACTACCATCACGGCAAAGGTGCCTTTCGATGGGATGGTGTCGGCAAACGCTTCGTTGAGAACTGCATTTAGTTTTTCCTTATCCACTTCACTGGGAATAGTATCGGAAATAAGGTCGCCCATAGGCCAGGGAATGGTGTCGGGATTTTCGGGAAGGATTTTAATTTCAGGCCATGGGTGGTCTTTCATTTCTCCTGGTTTATAATCGTTAACCAGCGAGCATCCATATCCGTCATCAACTACGATTGCCTTTGACGATCCCCACAGGAAACGGCTTTTTACCGTTTTGTTTTCCCAGTCGATTTTGTTGCTGTTGAATTTGATAAACGAGAAATTCAGGTCGGTTGCCTCCATCGATTCCTGTGTGCGGCCTGCAACAAACACGCCTGAAGCCAGGTTTTTTGCCGAATAGCCCGTTATAATGGGGAGAAGAGGGTCCATATAAATGTAGCCACCAATGACTATTGCAAGTACTATTAGCGGGATAAACCTTCGTATTCTAACTTTCATCGCATGGGATTTAATAATTTTAAATACAACAATTATTATATCAATCTTCAAATATCAACACTTTTTCAATTTCATCACCCGGTCGGATTTTATCAATCACGTCGAGGCCTTCGTATACTTTGCCAAAACAAGTGTGGTGGCGGTCGAGGTGTGAAGTGTTTGCCCTGTTGTGGCAAATAAAAAACTGTGAACCTCCGGTGTTCCTTCCGGCATGGGCCATCGATAATACGCCGCGGTCGTGATACTGGTTGTTGCCGTCGGTTTCGCATTTAATGGTGTAGCCGGGGCCGCCGGCGCCTGTGCCATCGGGGCAACCACCCTGGATCACGAAATTGGGAATGACCCGGTGAAAAGTCAGTCCGTCGTAAAAACCATCTTCAGCCAGTTTTACAAAATTAGCAACTGTGCCCGGGGCATCTTCTTCAAAAAATTTCACTTTCATTACACCTTTACCGGTGTGGATTTCTGCTGTTAACATGTATTTTAAATTGTGTTTTTATGAAGGTAAAAATAGAAATCTTTCGCGTTTTTTGCTATCATTATATCAATTACTTAACATTCAGTGCTTTTTTAATAAAAAATATTCATCCTTGTTTTTTTCTGCTACTTTTGCGCCACAATTTTTATGAGCCTGCGGGCTTTGGGTTTTAATCAGGTTTACTTGTATTCAGGAGTGTTGAAACAGGAAGGCCTATAATATTTAAAAAATGTTATTTACAGAAATGGGCCTTTCATCAGAAATCCTGATGGCAATAGACGAGTTGGGCTTCGTTACTCCTACCCCTATCCAGGAACAGGTAATTCCTGTCCTTCTTTCAGAAAACCGCGATATTATCGGACTTGCACAAACAGGCACAGGTAAAACAGCTGCCTTTGGTTTGCCATCAATCGAAAACCTTTCACTTGAAAACAATTATCCGCAACTATTGGTGCTTAGCCCTACACGGGAACTTTGCATGCAAATTACGCGTGATATTGAAAGTTATGCCAAATTCATAAACGGATTAAATGTTGTGGCTGTATATGGCGGCGCTTCAATCGAAACTCAAATACAGCAGTTGAGAAAAGGCTCTCATATTGTTGTTGCAACACCGGGAAGAATTTTTGACCTTGTACGGAGAAAAAGGGTCGACCTGTCAAAAATTACCACCCTTGTACTCGATGAGGCCGATGAAATGCTGAAGATGGGCTTTCGCGAAGATGTTGATGCCATATTGGCACAAACACCGGCCGATAAAACCACCTTATTGTTTTCAGCTACCATGGGGCCCGATATTGCTGCCATTGCCAAAACATATATGACCGATCCGCTTGAAGTAACCATTGGAAAGAAAAATGCCAGCGCCGAAAATGTAAGCCACATTTACCATATGGTACATGCACGCGATCGTTATGCTGCCCTGAAAAGGGTGGTCGATTTTTATCCTGATATTTATGGGATCGTTTTTTGCCGTACCCGCCAGGAGACAAAGGATGTGGCTGCTTCGCTGATGAAAGATGGCTATAATGCCGAAGCGCTTCATGGCGACCTTACCCAATCGCAACGCGATTACGTGATGCAGAAGTTCAGGGAAAGGAACCTGAGTGTGTTGGTGGCTACCGATGTAGCTGCCCGTGGTTTAGATGTAACCGACCTGACCCATGTGATCAACTATAACCTGCCCGATGATTCAGAGAATTATACCCACCGGTCGGGACGAACAGGCAGGGCAGGAAAAGAAGGAACATCGGTCTCAATTATCAATATGAAAGAGCAGGGTAAAATCCGTCAGATTGAAAGGGTTATCCGCAAGAAATTTGTTAAGGTATCCGTGCCGGGGGGAAAAGAGATTTGTGAACGCCAGTTATTCAGCATGGTTTCTAAAATGAAAAATACCGAGGTTGATCACAAACAAATAAATCCCTTTATTGAGCAGGCATACAGTATATTGTCCGATTTATCGAAAGAAGAGGTTATTAAACGTTTTGTATCCCTTGAGTTTAACAGGTTTTTGAATTATTACAGGGAAGCTCCCGATTTAAATTTTGAGTTCAGGGACGAGAAGAAAAAGCCCAAAGAATTTTCGGGCCGTAATCGAAAAGGGAAAAGCATGTCGAGGCTGATTTTTAACCTTGGCAAGGGCAAAGGGATAACCAAGCGCGATGTAATCGATTTAATGGTTTCTGCCTCGGGGCGCACCGATCTGGAAATTGGCCCCATCGAAATATACAAGCGTGCATCATCGGTTGAAGTCGACAGCACATTTGCCAAAAAATTGGTTGCCGATCTGAACAGAAGGATTTACAAAGGGATACAGATTGAGGCTGAGGAAAACTACGAATTTACCGGGAATGATTATCGCGACAGAAACAAAGGCCCGAGGGGAAAGCGAAGGAGGTAGTTGCCAAACTCCAAATAGAATTCACCTTCACCCGCGCTTTCCATCAATTCTCGCAGCATGAATATCAATGCAGTGAAAATGTACAAAAGAACCTTTGAAGGCTTCTAAAAATTATGTCATACTTTGTTCTCAACAAAAACAATGTCGTTTTCTTTCCAGAATATTTTTTTGCTTTTAGACCGTTTTGGAAGTATAAACAAGGGGATAAAAATTGGCACTGCTTTTTTCCATCTTGAATATTGAGGATATTTTCCTGAAGTGATCTTTTCGGTAAAAACCGTACTGCCAAAAAACAATACAATCAGCAAGAGGGCACCAAATCCTGACCAATGAATTACTTTGGTTGCAGAAACAAGATATAACCAAACAACAACCCATTGACCCATCTCGGCCATGTAATTCGGGTGGCGGGAATACTTCCATAAGCCGAACGTGTTAAAACCTAAACGGTAGCGTGGATTATTACTGAATGGTGGTTTATTCTTTTTTGAGTGAAAGGCATATTGCTGGTTATCGGCAATGGTTTCGTACATTAAAAGGATTGTTTGCAAGGCATAGAGCAAAAAATCGGTAAATGTTGGCGAATGGTTTGCTTTACCCAGATAATACAGAGGGAGTGTAAAGGCAAAGATTAAGCCTAATTGAAATCCACAGATAAAGAAAATGTTAAACAATTCATAAAGAAAACGGTTATTGATTTTTTCCCGTAAGATGGCCCAACGGTAATCTTCACCGCTGAATCCGCTGTTGAAGCTGAACTGGTAACCTCCTCGCCTTCCAAAATTCCAGGTTAGCCTAATGCCCCAAGCAATAACGAGGATTGCGGGTATAATGAAAGCTTTGTTGAATCCGAAATCCCTGAACCATATAATGACATAAACAGGGGGCAGGATTGACCATAGCCTGTCAACATGTGAATAGTTGCCGGTAATGAGACCGGCCAAAAAGCAAACAACAACCGAAATGGCCAATATAGCCAATGAAAGAAAAAGAGAGTCCATAAGCAGGTTTATTTTGATCGTTCAGTTTAAACAAAAATAAAATTAATACATCAGGTAAAATATCAATGCAGTTAATAAAGTTGTAAGTAATGGTGCAATAACATGCATTTTTTTCATAGGCTCTTCTTTCTCAGATGTTTCTTTTTCATTCGTGCCTTTCTTCTCCACAGTGAGGATTGTGCCCGAACTGAATGAAAGAAGAAATGTAATTACTGCAACAATCATCAGTACCCATATCCAAAAAGTAGCGCTGGTGTTTTTATAAAGTTGAATAACTGTAATTATTGCTGCAATGCCTGCAAGCAACGAAAAAATTTTATGTAACGAGAGCATTAAAAAAGGATATGGCTTACCTGCTTTTTTAACAATAACCCCGGTAATTAACATTATTAAAAATAGAGATCCTGTTACAATTAGTTTTGATTCAATGGTTTCCATAGTAGAGTGTTTATAGGTTTTGTGCTGTCAATAAATTTAACAATTTCTTTGAAACAGGTATTTGAAAAAAATGATTTTTTTCTGTTTTTCGATATAAAAAAAGCAATTATTGGAAAAATATTTTTCAAATTATTATTTTGCATACAAAAGAACGAACTATGTCAACCCGGGGAAAAATTAAACTTATTTCAACTGACCTTGATGGAACATTCCTGAATGATGGAAAAGCGATTGCGCCACAGGATTTATATTGTCTTGGAAAGCTTGGGGAAAAACAAATAGTGCGCGTTGCGGCTACAGGGCGAAGCATGCACAAAGTGTACGAAGTGATATCGAGGGATGTACCTTTCGATTATATTGTTTTTTCTTCAGGAGGTGGAATCTACGACTGGCGAAAAGGTGATTTACTAACCTTCGAGAAATTTAACAGGCTGGTTTTTGAGTCACTTTGCCGGTTTATGTTAACACTCGATCTGAACTTTTTTATATATGATCCGATACCCGACAACAACAGGTTTCAATATCACCGTGGAGGTGGGGAGTGTAATGAATTTGACGATTATCTTGAAAGACATGCAGGTGATTATTCTGTTTTTGACGAAAATAAGCCCTATCCCGATTCAGGCCATGTAATGGCTATTATCCCAAATAATGAAGAACTTTTTGAGAAACTGAAATCCGGTATCATTGAAAGTTGCAGCGGTGTAAAAGTTATTCGAACCACTTCTCCTGTAAACGGCGATTTTATTTGGCTTGAAGTATTCCCCGATACCGTTTCGAAAGGGCATGGGTTAAAGTGGATTGGAAAAATGCTGAATATTTCCTCACGTGAAATGGCAGCCGTTGGCAATGACTTCAACGACATGGATATGCTCGATTTTGTTGGTTATCCTTTTGTGATGGGCAATTCACCCGATGAATTGAAGAAAAAATACCGGAAAGTAGCTGAAACAAACCAGCAGGGAGGTTTTTCCAGTGTGGTAAGAGAATTGGGATTGATTTAGAAAAAGGCACTGGGTGCTAGGTGCTGGTCAATTGTCGCTGGTCACTGGTCACGTCACTTGTCGCTTGTTGCTTGTCACTTGTCACTGGATCGTCAGAATATTGACTATTGTCTACTGCCTACAGCCTTCTGCCTTCTGCCTACTAACTGCTTTCCATAATCCACTTTTCAGCTTCTTGAATTTTTCCGGGTTTGCCAACATCGATCCAGAAAGGTGATCTGTCTTCGTAGCCAATTATACTGTTTTCCTTTGCAAGCCTCAGGTATAGGGGGGTTAACGAAAATTTTCCTTTTTCAGTGATCATATCAAAAATTGCAGGTGATATTACTTGTATGCCGCTGAATGCAAGAGGGACAGAGTTTTTAAAACCATCACGCGATATGATTTCTTCCCCTGTCATATTATTTTTCCAGCCGGTTAGCTGGTTGCTCCGATCGAACATGAAATATCTTGTTGTTTGCCTGTTTCGGACTACAAGAGTGGCTAATGCGTTGGTTTTATTATGAAATGCCATAACATCGTTAAGGTTTACAGTTGAGATAATATCGACATTAACAGCAAAAAAAGGATTTCCATCATTAAAAAATCCTTTTGCTTTTAGAAGACCGCCTCCTGTGTCGAGTAAACAATCACGTTCATCCGAAATGGTAACATCAATGCCTGTATCTGTTTTTTCGAGGTAAGAAATGACCATTTCGGAAAAATGGTGCACATTGACAATTACTTCATTTACCCCATATTTGCTGAGGTTTTGAAGGGTATGGCCGATCAATGGTTTCCCCTTTATTTCGATGAGTGCCTTTGGGCAATTGTTTGTTAAAGGCCTGAGCCGTGTACCATGCCCTGCTGCAAATACGATGGCTTTCATTAGAACAAAGAAAACACATTTTGGAGTACAAAAAAAGCAGCCCTTTTGAGACTGCTTCTTGAATGAATATTTTGTGATTAATTCATATCACCCCCAACCTGGAAGAAAGAGATTGTTTTCTTCAATTTTTCTGCCAGTGATGATAAGTCTTGCGATGAATTAGCCATGTTTTCAGAACTGTAAGCATTTTGCTGTGCAATGTTGTTCAGTTGCTGGATGGCATTGTTTATTTGATTGATACCAACCTCCTGCTCATTGCTGGCCATTTTAATGCCTTGAATAAGGGAAGCGGTTTTTTCAATTTCGGGAACAATGTTCTTGAGTTTTATTCCTGCTTCGTCGGAAGCGATAACCGTCTCGCGTGAAACTTTATTAATTAGCTCAGCTGCCTGTTTACTGCTGTCAGCAAGTTTTTTGACTTCCGATGCAACCACTGCAAAACCCCTTCCATGTTCGCCTGCTCTTGCTGCTTCAACAGCTGCATTAAGCGCGAGGATATTGGTTTGGAAAGTAAGGTCGCCAATAAAGGAAACCTTCTCAATAATTTCATTGAGCGACTGTGATGCAAGTTCAGTTGCCTTGTTGCCTTCACGGATTCCCTCAACCGATGCCATCGCAATCTTTTCTGTTTCTTCGGCATTTTCTGTATTTTGAAGGAAGTTGGCATGCAATTCTTCAATCGAGCTTGATATTTCTTCGGTAGTTGCGGCCTGGTCGGTAGCAGCTTCGCTTAATTCGGTGGCGTTTTTATTCATTTTCAAACTGGCATCGGCAATATTCTGGATACCCGAAGATATTTCTTCGACAATAAATTTTAACTGATTGTTCATGCGGTTAAGGGCCGTCATCAGTTCACCAACTTCGTCTTTTCGGTTAATTTCACGCTGGCGGTGCAATATTCCGTTCGAAATGTTCTGTGCAATTTTCAGGCCCGATTTTATCGATAGGGTTATCGATCGTGATATGATAACTCCCAGCACAATACCAATCAATAAAATAATTGCCATGATGAAATTTAAAGTGAATTGGGAAGAAGAAATGATTCGATTGGTTGTTTCTGTCATTTCGGTTATCTGGTCAAGGCCAACATCGGCAAGGGCCATAATGTCTACCTTAAGCAGGTTCTCAATTTCGTTTCTTTTCAATTCAATTTCCCGTGCTTCTTTATAGCCTTCGATTAACTCTTCGTTTGTGCTTAAAACCTTTGAAGAAACTGCATAACCAAGGGCGCCTTGATTCCGGGCTGAACGCAGGTATTTATTGGCCTCGGCAAGTTCATGGGGTTTTCGCTTGTTAATTGCAATTATTATTTTGTATGAAGCAAATACCAGGTTCTGTGTAATTCCTGAGCCTGAAATATTTGAGCTGATTAACTGTTCAACATTATTTTCAAGGTTTTCGATCAATAGTTGATTGTTGCTTTCCACTTCTTTATACCTTTCAATCAGTGATTGATATTCTTCAAGGGAACTGCTTAAAACCGAAAGTTTTTCTTTGTTTACAGTTACTTTCTTCGAATTCTCCGATATTGTTATCAAGGCATTTAACGAGTGTTTATACTTTACGAGATATTGGTCTGCCCTTTCGAGATAATAGGGGTCGCGAATATAATCATAGGCTTGCATGTAAAACAGAATCTCGCGCCAGTCTTTATCAATGCGGAATGATTCGTTTACTGAAGGTAACGACTCAGTAGCCAGGATTTCAGTCTCATCCTTAATCTTTGTCATATTTATTACCGATATGGCACCAATGACAACAGCCAGGAAAATTAACAAACCAAAACCTGTCCCTATTTTAGTTCCGATTTTTAAATCGGACCATTTTTTAAATCCAAGAAACCTTCCCGGACCAACTTTACTTTCTCCCATACCATTTAATTTTATCCATTGTGTAATATTGTTCTGTTAGCTTTATCAATTTGCTGTAAGGTATAATAGCGAAGGTTTTTAAAAAATGACTGGTATTATTATTGAAATCTAAAGTATAAAATTTTTCAGAAATATTAAGTTTTAATCAACTAATTATATAATTTCGGCAATAGCTTTTTAAAAATTTTGCTAGAATTGGATTAAAAACAGACAATTAATTAAAAAAAGAATAAATTATGAAGAGAGGAATTTACATCATCCTTACCTTTTTTTTATTGATTTATATTTCAACATCGTGTAAAAATGGTAGTGGGAACAAGATAGGTTTTTTGATACCCGCGGGTGAGGGTTATCGTTGGCCGGTAGATCAAAAATATGTTGAAGCCAAGGCTTCCGATATGGGCGTAGAGGTAATTACCCGTTCGGCGAACAACGATGAAAACCTCCAGTTGAAACAAGCCTCCGAATTGTTAAAATCGGGGGTTGATGTATTGATTGTTGTTGCTTCAAACTCTAACACTGCTGCAGCAATTGTTCGTGAAGCGCACACATACAATGTACCCGTGATTGGCTACGACCGTTTAATTAAAAATTCCGACCTTGATTATCTTGTAACTTTCGAAGGGGCCGAAATTGGAAACCTGATGGTTGACCATGCCCTCAGAAATAAGCCAAAAGGTAATTATGTGCTGCTTTGGGGTGAAGCCAGCGATGTTAATGCCATATACATTAAGGAAGCCCAGGAGGCAAAGTTTAAACCTTATGTCGACAGGGGGGATATAAACATTGTTTATAAAACTTTTGTGGAGGATTGGTCCCTCGATAATGCCCGTTACATTATGGGAAATGTTTTGTCTTTTTCACGTGATAAAATTGATGCAGTAATTACAAGTTACGATGGGTTAGCTCTTGGGGCACTCCAGATGATGGATGAAATGGGAATTGATCCTAAAGGAATGGTTATTACAGGCCAGGATGCCGAACTCCCGGCAATAAAAGCAATTATCGATGGGCGTATGTCAATGACCGTGTATAAATCGATTAGGCAAATGGCGAATGCTTCGGTTGAACTGGCTGTTAAACTGGCCAGAAACGAAAAAGTAACAGGCATTGATGCAAAAATAAATAATGGGCGCAAAGATGTCCCAACACTATACCTGAAGCCCGTTCCTGTTGAAAAAAATTCAATCAGGGAGACTGTAATTGCTGATGAATTTTATACCGAAGAACAGGTTTATGGTGAATAATTTATTATTGAAGCATATTTAACGCTGAAGCTAAGGGATGGATATGTTAATATCTGTCCCTTTTTCATATCGGATATTTTTTTGGAATTTGCCGATTCGGTTTATCTTTGACGCGTTCAAAATTCTATGCATGCTTGAAAAAATATTAATTCTCGATTTTGGTTCGCAGTATACCCAGTTAATTGGGAGAAGGGTGAGGGAGCTTAACGTTTACTGCGAAATTCACCCATACAATCATTTTCCTGCCATTGACGAAAGTGTAAAAGGTATCATTTTATCAGGGAGTCCGTTTTCCGTGAGGGATGAAGATCATCCTGAGATTGATCTGACTTCAATAAAAGGAAATCTCCCTGTTTTAGGCGTTTGTTATGGCGCGCAATACATGGTCCATTTTTTTGGAGGCGAAGTTGCTCCTTCGGGTTCACGGGAATATGGCCGGGCTAACCTTAAATACATCGATCACGAAAATGAACTTTTCACTGGAATATCCGACGATACACAAGTGTGGATGTCACATGGCGATACCATTGAAAAAATCCCGTCAAACTACAAGGTAATCGCAAGTACAAACGACGTTAAATATGCGGCATACAAAGTTGAAGGGGAAAAAACCTATGCCATACAGTTTCACCCCGAAGTGTATCATACAACCGAAGGAAAATTATTGTTGTACAATTATATTGTAAACATTTGCAGTTGCAGGCAAACCTGGACCCCGGCATCTTTTATCGAAACTACAATTGACCATTTAAAAGAAACATTAAAAAACGATAAGGTAGTACTGGGTTTATCGGGTGGTGTTGATTCTTCGGTTGCTGCAGTATTGCTCAACAGGGCAATTGGTGAAAACCTTACCTGTATTTTTGTTGATAATGGCCTGTTACGAAAAGACGAGTTTAACAAAGTTCTCAACCAGTATGTTGGGATGGGCCTCAACGTGGTTGGGGTTGATGCAAAACAAAAATTCTGGAATGACCTGAAGGGTATTACTGAGCCCGAGGGGAAACGAAAAACCATAGGGAGGGATTTTATTGAAGTATTCGACCAGGAAGCCCATAAAATTCAGGATGTTAAGTGGCTGGCTCAGGGGACAATTTACCCCGATGTTATTGAATCGGTTTCAGTTAACGGCCCCTCGGCAACGATCAAATCGCACCACAATGTTGGCGGACTGCCCGAAAAAATGAAATTGAAAATTATTGAGCCTTTGAAATCGCTTTTTAAAGATGAAGTGAGAAGGGTAGGCCGTGAATTGGGCATTAACCAAAAATTACTTGGCAGGCATCCATTTCCCGGGCCGGGCCTTGGTATTCGCATCCTGGGAGAAGTAACACCCGAAAAAGTAGAAATGTTACAGGAAGCCGATGCCATTTTTGTTAAATGTTTACACGAATGGGATTTGTATGATAAAGTATGGCAGGCAGGTGTAATGTTATTGCCGGTACAGTCGGTTGGCGTTATGGGCGATGAGCGGACATATGAAAATGTTGTTGCCCTCAGAGCTGTTACTTCAACCGATGGAATGACAGCCGATTGGGTGCATTTACCTTACGATTTTTTAGCCAGGGTATCGAACGAAATTATAAACAAAGTTAGGGGAATAAACCGGGTTGTTTACGATATTAGCTCAAAACCACCTGCAACAATTGAATGGGAGTAACATACATTATAATAAAAGCCGGCTTCAAACCGGTTTTTTTTGCGTTTATCTTTTTAAAATAATTGGTTTAATTACAATATTTTGCTTACTTACTTATTGAAATTGGTTTGATACTGGAAAGGAAACAATTATCTTTGTACATGCCAATTGAATTGAGGGGAGAGATGGTAATTTAGAAATCTGGGATTAACTCAAAACAACTGAAAACGAGATGAAATTTTTTGTTAAAGGGGCTTTTGTAATTCTTTTTATTTTTTCTGTCTTGTTCGTTAACGGCCAGAATGAACAATCGTTAAAATTTAACAGGCTGCTCCGCCTGGTTGAAAGTTATTATGTCGACACTGTTAACATTGAGAAATTAACTGAAGTTGCAATAATAAGCCTGTTAGCTGAGCTTGATCCCCATTCGGTTTATATTTCAAAAGAAGATGTCGAAAAGATGAATGAGCCTTTGAAAGGCAGTTTTGAAGGTATTGGAATTTCTTTCAATATTTTGCGCGATACCTTAATGGTTTTGCAAACCATCCCTGGAGGGCCTTCTGAGAAAGTTGGCTTAGTGGCTGGCGACCGGATACTTTATGTCGATGATGAATTGATAGCTGGTATAGGCATCACGAACCAGGATGTTTTCGACCGTTTGAGAGGTGAAAAAGGCACACTGGTTGTTTTAAAAATATTAAGGAAGGGGGAGAAGGACCTGCTTGAATTTGAGATTATTCGCGATGAAATCCCGATTTACAGCCTCGATGCTTCATATATGCTTAACGAAACTACAGGCTATTTAAAACTTAACCGTTTTTCGGCTACAACAACCGATGAATTTGTTGAAGCTGTTAAAAACCTGAAAGATAAACATAACCTCAAAAACCTTATACTCGATTTGAGGGGAAACGGGGGAGGCTATTTAAAATCAGCACACGAAATATCTGATCAGTTTTTGCCTTATGGTAGAATGATTGTATATACAGAAGGGACAAACAGCCCCAAAAAAGATTATTTGTCGACTACTGAAGGTGTCTTCGAACAAGGGCGTTTAGCTGTTTTAATCGATGGCAGTTCAGCTTCGGCAAGCGAAATCGTTTCAGGCGCAGTTCAGGATTGGGACAGGGGAATTATCCTGGGCCGCCGTTCGTTTGGTAAAGGACTGGTACAACAGCCATACCTTTTAACCGACGGATCGATGATAAGGCTTACCACAGCTCATTATTATACACCAAGCGGCAGGTGCATCCAAAAACCATACGAAAACGGCATGGACGATTACCGCGAGGATATGTTAGGGAGAATCGAAAGGGGTGAATTGTTTAACAAGGATAGCATCAGCGTTGTCGACTCACTAAAATATAAAACACTTATCAACCGCAGGGTTGTATATGGAGGAGGGGGGATAATCCCCGATGTTTTCATCCCGCTCGATACCGCTTCGTATTACAGATATTATAACCAACTTATCCGAAAAAGTGTTGTTAACCAGTTTGTAATTAACTATGTCGATGCTCATCGCAATGAACTTGAGGAAAGTTATCCTGACTTTCGGACGTTTAAAGAAAAATTCAGGGTTAGCAATCAAATGCTTGAGGATTTATGGGCCGAAGGTGTGAAAAAAGATATTGAGAGGGATGAAGAGTCAATTGAAATGTTGCCCGTTTATGCAAAGCGCCATTTAAAGGCAATAATTGCACGGGATTTATGGAACTCAAGCGAATATTATGAGATCATAAATGCCGATGATGATGAAATATTGAAAGCGCTTGAGATTCTTGAAAACACCGATGAATATAATTCAATTCTCAGAAGTAACCAGTAAAAATGCCGGAACAACTAGTCAGTTGGCTAATTAAAAACTGGATTGAAATAACCGGTTCGTGCTTAGGAATTCTTTATGTTTTTTTTTCGGTAAAACAGAATATCTTAACATGGTTGACAGGCTTACTGACTTCGCTTTTATATATCGCCGTGTTTTTCAATACAAAATTTTATGCCGATATGGCTTTGCAGTTTTATTATGTGGCCATTAGCATTTACGGTTGGTATTACTGGTTGAGGGGCAAAAAGGTCAATGACCACAAAGAGGAATTGCCTGTAACATTTTCACCAAGAAAATATTATTTGTTTATAATCTTGATATCATCAGGCTTATGGATTGGCATTTATTTCATTCTGAAAAAATTTACCGACTCGCCTGTTCCGGTTGGCGATTCGTTTACAACAGCGCTAAGCATTGTTGCAACCTGGATGCTGGCACGCAAACTCATTGAGCATTGGTTAATATGGATATTGGTCGACCTTGTTTCCCTCGGCCTTTATATATACAAAGGATTATACCCCACTTCGCTGATGTTTTTTATTTACACAGGAGCTGCAATATGGGGATATCTGGAATGGAAAAAAGATTTATATAAGCAAGATGCACCAGCCGTTTAAAATTGTTATAACCGGAGCTGAATCAACAGGTAAAACCTCTCTTGCCAGGGCTTTGGCCTTGCATTACGGTGTGCGCTGGGTGCCTGAGTTTGCCCGGGAATATGTTGAATCACTACAGCGGAAATACAATTATTTCGATATTGAAAAAGTTGCCCGGAAACAGATTCTAGACTTCTGTTCAATCGGAGGTGATGAACCTTTGGTTTTCATCGATACCTGGCTTATCATTACAAAAGTTTGGTTTGATAAGGTATATAGCCATCATCCTGAGTGGCTGCACCATGCAATATTGGGGAACCCTGTCGATCTGTTTTTGGTTTGCGATACCGACCTGCCCTGGATAGCTGACCAGGTGCGGGAAAACGGAGGAGAAGCACGACAACTTTTGCATGAAACATATTTAAAGGAAATTGGACGCTACGGTTTTGAATATAAAATTGTAAGCGGGTTTGAGAAACAACGGTTAAGAAATGCTATAAATTTAATCGACTGTTTTATAAACAAATCATGAACCTTTTTGCATTATTTTTTTTTCTTATGAAAATATTTGTGATTATCGTGTTTTTTTAAGAAAATTACAACATTATTTAAATCAGCCATGAGTTTTCAATACCGATACAGAACTTACACTTACTTCTACAGCTGCTGTTGTTGATGTTGCTTTTCTTTGATTTGATTTTTAATACTTTTTATTTTATTAAATTTTAAAATTATGGGCAACATTAATAATATTATCCAACATATTGGAAAAACCCCGTTAATTCAATTACAAAGAATGGCTGCCGGTACGGTGGCTAATGTTTTGTTGAAAATGGAATCGTTTAATCCCGGCGGATCGGTTAAAGACAGGCTTGCCCTTGCCATGATTGATGCAGCTGAGAAAGATGGAAAGATTAATCCGGGAACAGTTATAATTGAACCTACCAGTGGAAACACGGGTATTGGTTTGGCAATGATTTGTGCCGTGAAAGGTTATAAGCTAATCATTGTAATGCCTGAAAGCGTTTCTGCCGAACGACGGATAATTTTAAGGGCTTACGGGGCAGAGTTACATCTAACCCCGGCGGCAGGAGGAATGAAAGAAGCTATTCAGAAAGCATATGAGCTGGCCAATGATCTACCCGATGCATTTATCCCAATGCAGTTTGAAAATAAGGCTAATGCCGAATTTCACCGGCGAACAACGGGTCCTGAAATTTGGGAAGACACCAAAGGCGGTGTGGATATTTTTATTGCCGGGGCAGGAACCGGTGGCACAATAACAGGTGTAACTGATTTTCTGAAAACAAAAAAACCTGATCTGCATTCGGTAGTTGTTGAACCAACCGATTCGCCTGTTATTGCAGGCGGTAAACCTGGCTCTCATAAAATACAGGGTATAGGGCCCGGATTTATACCTGGCGTATTAAAGCGCGATATTATTGATGAGATTTTTCATGTTGAAAACGAAAAAGCTTTCGAATATGCCCGCAGGCTTGCAATTGAAGAAGGAATACTTGCAGGGATATCTTCGGGTGCGAATGTATATGCTGCACTTGAAATTGCCAAACGGCCCCAAAACAGTGGTAAAACCATTGTTACGGTTATATGCGACACGGGCGAACGATACTTAAGCACACCTTTATTCAACAGCGATGACACAATTTAGCGAGAAAGATATTTCAAGGATATTAAAAAATGCTGTTTCTGATCTTTCAAACAAAGAATCGTACAGCAGTGTTTGTCATGAGCACCACATTGATGAGCC
>JAFGEV010000065.1 GCA_016931385.1 Prolixibacteraceae bacterium | reverse complement strand
GTTGTGGTTTGATGTAAAATTGGAATGATAAACAACTTCGAATCTGTTTCATGGTTAATTTAACATGTTGTGGTTTGATGTAAAATTGGAATGATAAACAACTTCTGGTTGTAAAAACTTGCAAATAACTTGTTGTGGTTTGATGTAAATTTGAGATGATAAACAACGATATGCCTTTATGCCTATGAGAAGGATGAGTATGTTTTCCTGCCTTCGCACAGCTACCCCAGGCAAGAATGTAAAATTGAGTTGAGAAACGTTTAGGAGTAATATAACTCCTAAAGGTCATCAAACCCCCTTTAATCAGGGTGAAACCTTTCGGAGTCTGAAAGACCCGAAAGAGTGTGAAAGTCAATATATAACTTGGAAGAGGTAAGGATTACGAAAAATCATTGCCCTCAAGCCTTTGCGCCTTCGCG
Organism: Prolixibacteraceae bacterium; assembly: GCA_016931385.1. Taxonomy (GTDB): domain Bacteria; phylum Bacteroidota; class Bacteroidia; order Bacteroidales; family Prolixibacteraceae; genus DAIMEA01. The sequence goes on along the minus strand of JAFGEV010000065.1, from coordinate 30,437 downwards.
ACTTCGTGGTTTGTGAAAAACTCTCAGTGCCTTAGGGTCTTTGCGGTTCAAAAACTATCTTTGTGAAAAATTCAATACCAAATGGCAATTAACTACGATTACGAACTTGAGTTCACCGTGCGCAATTATGAATGCGATGTACTGGGACATGTAAACAACTCGGTTTACCAGAATTACCTTGAACATACCAGGCATGAGTTTATTAAAACCATAGGGCTCAATTTTAAGGAAATGTTAGAAAAAGGGATCGTTACTGTTGTAGCCCGTGCAGAATTGGCCTATAAAACCCAGCTTTTAGACGGAGACCGGTTTGTGGTTAAACTCCGCGTTGAACACGAAGGGGTGAAGTACATCTTTTACCAGGACATTTACCGCCTGCCTGACCAAAAGCTTTGCCTGAAAGGGATTATTACCACAACAAGTATCGTGAACGACAGACTGGCGGTTTCAGAGGAAATAATCATGGCGCTGGAGCGGGTAAAACAAATTCGTGAGGAGTAATCGTTGTTTAATAGTTACTAGTCTTTAGTCACTAGTCATAAGTCATTCGTCAACTTCTCCTTCTGCCTTCCGACTATTTATTTATTCAATATTGATGATTGTTTGCCGGTTTCTGTTCAAGAATTGTCGGACCTGAAATTACATCCACTGTAGTGTCACCGTCGAAGGAAACCGGAAGGGGGGGCTTCATAATAAACTCTTTGAGTTCTTCAGCATCAATGTTAATTTCGCCGCTGACCAGTTCCGGCCGGTTGATCTGCCAGGCATACCCTTCGGGGTAAAGCGGGTTTTCCTGTGGCAGCATAAATGGTTTGTGAAAATTTCCCAGGTTGTCGAACCATGCAAAGAATGGCCTTGCCCGCAAGTCATCCATCCGTTTGCTGCTGAATGCTACCCACCGTCCGTTTTTCGACCAGCTGTGGTACCCGTCGGCCGAGGGGCTGTTAATTGAGTCGGCCTTTGACCAGGTATGGGTTTTCAGATCGAAAAGATACAGATCACTCTTTAAATCGAAAATTGTAAAGTAGCCGTAATCAACCATGCCGAAAAGGATGTACTTCCCGTCGGGCGAGACTTTTGGAAAGGATATGCTTTTGCCGGTTTGTGCCGAAGTCAGCATCGTGTCAAATTCTCCCCATTCCATTTTTTCTTTATCGAAAGGAATCCGCAGCAGGTCGTATTTTGCACTTACCAGGTTCGAATTGTCTTTGGCCGCTTTGGGTGCGCTTATAAAATAAAGCCACTTCCCGTCGGGCGACCAGTTGGGAAGGTTCTCCCTGCTCCCCGAAGATAGCTTTGGCGATGTGCTTATTGTGTTTGTCGTTGGATTGAATAAGATGATATCTGAGGCCTGGTCATATACATCAACGGTTTTATCAAAACGCGATGTCATGAATTCAAAGAGCCTGTTGGTTGTAAATGCAATAAATTCACCCGACGGGTGCCACGCGGTATATGCCCCTGGCGACATGGTATAAGGCGTTTTGGTGTTGTATTTTGTAAATTTTCCGTGGTCGTACAATAACGTACCGGGGTAGGCCTTTCTAAAATGCAGGGTCATTTTCCCGGGATCATTCAAATTGAACGAGTGGCAGTTGATGCACGAACGTTTGGGGGTTAAAGTATTTTCAAAGATCACCTTCTGATCAAAATTTGTGAGGTTGCGCTGGTAAATGCCCTGTTTGTCGGCATCGGTGGTGATTACACCAATCATGCGGTAAACAAGGGTATTGTCGATGCTGTCGGGGGCAATGAAATTGGCAATGGTTTGAAATTTAGACCACTTCTCATTTTTGACGAAAATGTCGAAATGAAGGTAATCTCCAATGTTTTTTTTCAAAAGGTTATGCCATTGTTTAATGGGTATCTGAATAATTGGAGATGATTGTTTAATTGTAATCTGATGGCCTTTCTCAGAGTAAATTGAAACCATGTATTTTTCGCCCTTCTCTTCAATTTTGAAATTGAGAGGTGCAATGTTGGGTGGTATTGTTACTGATGTATAATCGGGGAACAGGGCAGGGGGAGAAACAACCATTGTGTAGTTTTTTGGGACATTGTTGCATGCGGAAAAAATCAGCAATTCAAAAACAATAACAATGAATTTAAATCGGAATGGTTTCATTTAGTTCAATTCTGTCCCTGTAAATATAAGGAATTTGATTTTTTCTGATTTAATCCCTAAAGCGTTTCTTTGCTTCCTCGAGCATGGCGATGGTTGCTGTTGCCCCGCACCGGGTACAGCCGAGCTCTTTTACAAGAAGCAGGTCGTTGAGTGTACGGACTCCCCCGGCAGCTTTGATCTGTACTTTAGCCCCGGCATGTTTGCGCATGAGCTTCAGATCGTGAGGGGTAGCCCCTTCGTAAGAGTACTTTCCGTCGGGTTCTTTTACAAAGCCATATCCGGTTGATGTTTTTACCCAGGCAACGCCTACGCGGGTGCAAATTTCGCAAAGTTTTATTTTTAAATCGTCGCGGCCCCGGTAATAATCATTTTCGAAAATCACTTTCAGCAGGGCATTGTGTTTTTTACAAACTTTATTTATGGTTTCAATTTCAGCTTCTACAAAATCCCAGTCTCCGCCCATAACTTTACCTATGTTTACCACCATATCAATTTCGGTTGCACCATCGAGGCAAGCCTGTTCGGTTTCGAACGATTTTACCTTTGTAGAGCTGTTACCGTGCGGGAAGCCAATCACGCAGCAGTTAACCACGCTGCTTCCTTTGATGTATTCAGCCGCCATTTTCACGGCATAAGGTTTCACACATACCGAAGCCACGTTGTATTTAACCGCCACCTCACATTCCCTTTTCAGGTCTTCATCGGTGAAGGTCGGGTGAAGAATTGAGTGGTCAATCATTTTTGCAAGTTCGTCAACTTTATTCATGGTAACTGGTTTTAATCGTTTTGAAGCGGAAAAATGAATGTGTTTATCGACTGTGCCGGCAGGGTAACTTTAAAGCTTCTTTCCTGTATCGAGAAATGTTTCATTACTTCGGAATTGTTGTTGAAATAGACCATAACAATTGAATTATTGGTTTTGAAAGCCAGGCAATCAGGGTCGGAAGTTTCGATTTTATGACTGCCTGGTTCGATGTAATGGCTGAAATGTTTCATCAGGTAAAATTCAGGATTGTAAGTCACTTGTTTTGTTTCGCTGTTAATTGTAATCATCGAGTTTTGCTTCCACCCCCAGCGGCTTTTACCGGTTTCGTCGAGCACCATGTTCCAGTAAAGGTATGCATTGGCCCCGTAATTAAAATAATGTTTCATCAGGCTGAAAGTATATTCAGCAGCCTTCCAGTCGTTAGAGCCGTTGCCGCATTCAGTTTCGGTTTGCATGAGCTTATAGCCCGGGTACTTTTTTTGAACAAGCGGGATGGCCTTTTTACCAGCCCACTGGAAGCCGACACCTTTGATGTATTTTTTTGCTTCGGGGTGTTGCAGTACGGTATCGATGCGTTCAATTTGCGGACGCTCAATGGTCCCCAGCCATATTTCAGTTTCCGGATGATCGGCTTTCATACGCGGGCCAAGGTAGTTGCCAATGAATGTTGCAAGCGAACCTGGAGTCCATATGCACGAGGGAAAATTCTGGCACGAGTTGGGTTCATTTTGCACATGAACCGCGTAAATTTCAATGCCCTCATTCTTATAGGCCGAAATAAATTTTGAAAAATAGAAGGCATATGCATTCAGGTAGGGTTCTTCCATTATGAACTGGTCGCTCATTTCTTCTCCCTGTCCGGTTATCGGAAGATCGTTTACCACATCGGACCGGCACGCGTAATGCTTGTTGGTTTTCATCCACGATGGCGGGCACCATGGCGATGCCCAGATTTTGATATCCGGATTGTAAGCTTTTGCAACGTTGATGTATGGAATCAGCCGTTCGCGGTCTCGTTCAATTGAAAAATTTTCCATAAAAAAGTCACCGGGGGTTTCGTTGTGACTGTACCAGCCGACTGAATAATCGTTGGCACCCATTGGCATACGGCAAAGGTTGAATTTACAGCCCGAAACGGTATCGAAAAGGGCTGCAACAATTTTTTGCTGCGCTTTAGGGGTGAGCATCTGAAGTGCATCCCAGCCAAGTTCATTAAAACATCCGCCAAAGCCGTCAATAAGCTGTTGGGCTTTTTCAGGATACACAATGATTGCTGAATCGGAGGTGTTTTTTGTTGTAAGAATGTTTGATTGTTGCCATGTTGCGTCAGGATTGCTTGTTGTCCATCTGATAATGGCATTCTGCTTTACACAGCTTATTGTTAGAAAAGCTAAAGTCAGAATTGCTGATATGTATGTAATTCTCATTGATCAGTTAGTTGAAATGAAAAACGGGAAAACGTTGAAATAATTATCTTTTTTCAGGTTCCCAGAGCATAAGTTTCTCAATCAGGGCAGCCATATCCTCAGGATCGGCTTTCAGTTTCAAATAGGCGTGTTTCGAATCGGGACTTTCAACCCATGTGTTGCCGCCTTTTTCATCGGCAATGCATTTTCCGCCAGTAACCTTTTCCCAGAACTGACCTTCGCCGTTTCGTACAGCGAACAAAACAGCCGTTTGATCAAATGTCGAGTTGTCGAGAATCTTTCCCTTGTAATTATCTTTAATCCATGGTGCATGTTCACTGAAATGCTTAAAACCAATATAAAGCGGAGTATTTGGGTCGGTTTGGTTAAACACCTCGCCGGTTTTAATTGCTGCGCCAATTTCAAACCCTGAAAAAGTAATGTGCAGGTCAATGTTTTCGAGCACAAATTGGGTTACACCCGGCATATTACCGTTAAAGTTCCATTCGTTTTCACCCGAGGGGAATTGCCCTCCCATAACAACCAACTCCTTTACTTTTCGATGTAAAAGTTCTTTGCCTGTTAGCGGTGAAATGGCATCGGGAGGCGAAACGATCAGGTTTTGCAGGTTGGCCAGGGGGCCAACGGGAACAATTACTATGCTGTTATCGTCGGCTTCAGCCAGAATCTTTCGGTACAAAATTGTTGCATCTTCCGCTTTTTCATACGTGAGTTCGTTTGGAAAAGCATCGGCAATCGGTTTGCAATAATTCCAGGGTTCATGGTATTTCCCGGCTTTCCTTACGCCAATCGGAATATCGGGGTGGTTGTAGTAACGGTTAATGGCATCAACGGCAGGCACGGCGTATTGTTCGCTTGTCCATAGCATTACGGCCAGCAGGTCGCATTCGTTGTTTTCAACAAAATTGTTCAGCATCACCAGGGCGCCAAGATCGTCGGCATCGCCGCCAATGTCGGTGTCGAAAATGATTTTTACGGGTTTGGTCTCTTCATTGGTGCAGGCAAAAAACAGAAACAAGCCCGCAATTAGAAAGGAACGTAGTATAAGGTTCATGGTCATATATTTTATAGGTTATTAACGAAGGGTAACGGATAACTGTTTGAAGCATCAATAACAACAAGCACAAAATCGCTGCCCCTGCCCGAGGCCCAGGGCGTAAATTCCGCCTTTTCATCGTTGCTGAATGTACCAATGAAAAGCGATTCGCCTGATCGGGGATTAAACCAGAATGCGTTTACGTTTTGTGCATTTATTTTCGATAGGTCAACTTTTATTGGGCGCCCCCATGGTGTATATGCCAGCATAAAATCGCGGTTTTCGCTAATGGCGCTCATGCTGAATTCATCGTTTATCGGGTTTTCGTTCAGGATAATTGACTGATCGTTTTTCATTTTGTGCCACGGGAATGCGGTAAAAAGTGTTTTCACATGTTTCATTTGTGACGAACCCGGGAGTTGCATTGCTTCCCGCCAGCCGGTACGGGCATTGATGGTGGGGCTGTGTTTCAGGCTGTACATTTGCCAAATGTCGTTGCAGCCGTAGGTATAACCGGCAGCACCGGCTAACAGGCTCCAGTAGGCCGATAGACGCACATCGCCGTCGTCGAGCCAGGGATGCTCACCCGGTTCCCAAAAGTGGTCGGGAATGTTTTCGTATCGGGCTTCTCCGTTTATTACCGGACGTGCAGGGGTATTTTTTTTGCTTTCCCACACATACCTGTATTCAGATGCGCCCCGTGAATGTCCGCTTTGAAACATGTCGAGGTCGAGCCATTCGTCGTTGAATGCATCGGTTGCTCTTTTTCCCCCAACAGGGTGATAGGAAATCAGGTGTTTTTGATCGACATTGCGGATGCCTCTGGCCATGGCCTTGATTATTTCGTACTGTTTTTCGGATTCAGGCATGCGGTCGCCGCCAAGAATCCAAACAATGTTGCTTTGGTTGAGGTAGCGTTTGGCAAGGAGTTCGCAATATTTTTCCGCGTTATCGGGATTGAAAATTTCCGGACCCGCTCCCCATTTCCGGTTAAACTTGTCGCCCCAGGTTGGAAGGAGTGCAATATACAGGCCCAGTTTTTCGGCTTTTTTCAGTACATAATCAACATGTTTAAAATAATCTTCATTCAGCCGGGTCGGGTCAAGGTCAATTAGCGGCACATCGCCATTTGCATTGGGCGTTTTCAGTCCATCCAGTTCGGCCAGTATTACGGTTTGAATAATGTTGAAACCTTTGTCGGCCCTGTCTTTCAGATAAAATACAGTTTCGTTGCGGTTAAGCCGGTGAATGAGTTCCCAGGCCGTGTCGCCAATCCATAAAAACGGCTCTCCGTTTTCGTTTTCAATGTACTGTTTGTTTTCACTTATTTGTAAATGCGGAAGGGATTTGGCCGCAAGTGTGCAAGCTATGTTTAATGTGATAATAATTGCGAAGAGTTGTTTTATCATGACGAAGTTTATTTAAAGTTTTCGATTTCATAAAGATACGGAATTGAAGGTTGTGCCCCTTCTTTTTTTACTGAAAATGATGCCGCCCTGGTTGCAGTCCTAATGGCATCTTCTATTTGGACTTCATTACTTAATCCGGCAGCAAGGTACCCGTTAAATACATCGCCGGCAGCGGTGGTGTCAACGGCTTTTACATTAAGTGCCGGAATGGTTCCTTTTTGGCCGTTTTTCAGCATAAAAAAGGCGCCCTTTTCGCCCAGGGTGATGATCACCCCTTGGTTTACTTTTTTTAGCAAAGCTGTTGCAGCTTTTTCAACTGTTTTGTCGGTTTTGCATTCGATACCGGTAAGCATTTCAGCTTCGGTTTCGTTCGGTGTAATGATATCGACATACGATAATAATTCATCACTCAGATTTTGGGCAGGCGCCGGGTTTAACACCGTTTTCATTCCATGTTGTGCGGCTGTTTTCAGAGCATAATGTACAACCTCAGGAGGTATTTCAAGTTGTACAAGCAAAACACCCGGGGTGAAAAGATCGTTTTCAATCCCTTCAATATCTGAAACGCTTAGCCGGTGGTTGGCGCCCGGGTTTACCACAATGGAATTCTGGCCCGAATGGTCATCAACAAGAATGATGGCAGTTCCGGTAGGCTCGTTTTTCTCGTACAAAATGTACCTGGTATTTAACCTGTCTTTTTGGTAACCGCTAATGGCGCTCTCAGCAAAAGCGTCGTTCCCCAGTTTTGCAACAAACACAACATTGCTGCCTGCTCGTGCAGCCGCTACAGCCTGGTTGGCGCCTTTTCCGCCCTGCATCACCCGGAATTCTTTCCCGATGATGGTTTCACCGGATTTGGGCATTTTTTCAGTCCGGGTTACCAGGTCGGTATTGCTGCTTCCTATTACAAGTACTTTTCCCATGTTTATTTGGTTTTAAATGATGCGGGCAATAATAATCAGTGCAAGACCGGCAATAAAACTGATAAACATCAGCGATAGAAGCCTGTTGGTACCTTTCGGAGCATTTTTGAATTCTTTCCAAATGAAAACTCCCCAGATGGCTGCAATTAATGTAGCGCCCTGACCAAGTCCATACGAAATGGCATAACCTGCTTTTCCGGCGGCAATCATATTAAAGGTAAAACCAATGGCCCAGATTGCACCGCCTAAAATTCCAATCAGGTGTAATTTGGACGTTCCTTTTTTGAAATAATCGGCATAGCTTACTTTGCTTCCACTTATCGGTTTGTACATGAAGAAGGAGTTGAAAAGGAAATTGGAAAGGAATATCCCAATTGAAAAGATGAAAACGGCTGCATACGGTGTCATTAATCCGGCCACAGGTTTAGCAAAGTCTTCCGACATGGAAGCGGCTACAAATCGATAAAAGAAGCCCATCAGAATACCGGCTGCCAGCGAAATCACAATACCTTTTGTGCTGGCACTTCCTTTCGAAATCTTTTTATAGGCGAGTGCGTCCAGCACAATGGCACCAACCACCAATGCCACACCAATGAATAGCAGGGCCGGATTTCCCAGGGGCGTAGCGATATAATTAACGGTAACCCCAAGGGCGAGTGCAATTCCTATACCCACGGGGAAGGCAATGGCCATGCCGGCTATGTCGATAGCTGCAACCAATAACAGATTGGCAATATTAAATACGACACCTCCCAGCAAAGCGAGTAGAATGGCATTCAGTGAAGCTTGTTTCAAACTGGCAAAAAAGCCCTGTCCTTCGCTTCCCATGTTGCCCATAGTTAATCCAACAAGCAGGGAAAGCAGGATAATACCGAAAGTATAATCCCAGTAAAACAAAGGGAAACCCCAACTTTTAGACGCCAATTTCTGGGTGTTGGCCCACGAACCCCAGCAAAACATGGTGATTAAACAGAAGATTACAGCCAGCGGATACGATTGAATGATGAACATGTTAATAGTTTTTAAAGTTGTTTTTTAATTTAATTTCTACACCAGCACAAACGTTTGTGCAAACATAGAAAAAATTATTTGATCTTTTTAACTGAAGCCCTTGAAATGATTTGGGTTTGAAGTTTAACTTGCAAAACATCAGTTTTTTCGTTGTTGATTTTTTTGAAAATATAATTGACAGCCAATTTCCCGATTTGCTCAGAATCTTGTTTTACTGTTGTTATGGAAGGATTCAGGAAGGCTGCATAGGGTTGGTCATCGTAAACAATTAAAGAAATATCGGTTGGAATATTTAGGTCAGTTTCTTTTATGGCTTTTATCGCACCCAGGCCAATAAGGTTACTCATGGCAAAAAGTGCTGTTGGTGGTTGGGGGAGCTTAAGCACTGTCCTGACCGATTGGTATCCACTCTCAATGCTAAATGTGTCGCCAATTTCATACGCTGAATTCAGTGTAATACCATATTCTTGTAAAGCCTTTCTATAACCATTTAACCGTTCCAAAACAGGTTGGGTTGATGTGTCTCCTTTGATCAGGCCAATGCGTTTATGGCCATTTTCAATCAGGTGTTTGGTCGCTTCATAACCTCCTTGAAGATTATCGGAAGTTACAAACGGGATTTCACAGTTTTCAAAATAGCGGTCGACAAAAACCAGGGGGATTTTCCGTTCTATGATTTCAGTAAAATGCTTTTTTTCAGAACCTACAGGTGCGACAATAATCCCATCCATGTCGCGGGCAATCATGTTTTTTATCTGTTGTTTTTCCTTTTCGGTATTTTCATCGGAATCAACCAGCAAGATTGAGTAATCAGAAAGCGACGCCGCTTTTTCAATATGTTTGGCCATCATGGCAAAAAAGGGATTGGCGATGTCGGGGATCACCAAACCAATGGTAAAGGTGCGTTTTAACCGGAGGCCACGGGCCATTTGGTTGGGTTTAAAGTTCAGTTCTTCAGCCTTCTTTTTTATTAATTCCTGCGCTTTTTCGCTAATCCGGTATTGTTTGCTGTAACCGTTCAATACACGCGATACTGTAGAAACGGAATAACCCGTAATCTCAGAAATTTGCTGTATTGTAGGTTTTGCAACTTGCATATTAAAAATTGTTTTAGTTGCAATATTACTTATTTAAATGGCTAAAAGAATGCAATGGGAGTATAAATATCGGCACTTTTCAGAAATGCAGACCGATAATATTATTTTCAAATTCTGACCAAAAAACGAGATGCCGAAAAAAATTTAAGAGAATTCACAGTTAGGGAGGCAATCCCTTTTATTCATGAACTGGCTAAATTGCGTATTAGATAAATATCAATTGTGTAATGATGTACAGCGGTAACAACACAATCAATGAAAATTTAAACATGTACCCGAAAAAACCGGGCATTTTTATTTTATTCTCTTCGGCAATGGCTTTCACCATAAAGTTGGGGCCGTTGCCAATATAGGTCATAGCCCCAAAGAAAACGGCACCGAGGCTTATGGCTGCAAGTATGGATTCTGGTATGCCAGCAACAATGGTTGTGCCAGGGAACAGGTTGGTCATGCCCAGTGCAAGGTTGTGAAACGAAAGCGCGGTAGGTGCATTGTCGAGGAACGAACTTAAAGCCCCGGTTGCATAATAAAAATGTGATGAGCTGGTAAGCCCAAACGACTGCGCATTCTCTTTTAGGTAGATCAATGCAGGGGTCATTGTGATGAAAATCCCAAGGAACAGGAAGGCAACTTCAACTATTGGCGCCCATGAAAATTTATTGCTGATATATCGCATTTGCCTGTTGGTAAAAACAAGCGACAAAACAGCCATTAATGCCATTGCCCCTTCACGTATAAAACCCCATGCATGGTTGTCGTGAATTTGGGGAATGTACTGCTCATTTAGCAAGGCAACGGATAAAATCACACCAAGAAGAAAAATGAAATTGATATTGCCTTTTAGTTTTATTGGCTCAATATGTTCCTTATCGCTATTGATGTGTTTTATATCTTCCTTTTTATGGTAATATGAATCGACAATGAAATAAAGGAAAAGCAAAACAGCAAGAACAAAAAACCATTCAAGTGCTAGGTTGAAAAACCAGTTAAACGGGGCTCCCCTTAAATACAGAAGAAAAAGCGGCGGATCGCCAAGCGGGGTTAACATACCCCCTGCATTGGCCACGATGGCAATGAAGAACAGAATGGTATGTACCTTGAATTTACGTTCGGAGTTGGTTTTTATTAGCGGCCTTATTAGCAGCATGGCAGCGCCTGTTGTCCCCATGAACGAAGCCAATATTCCACCAATGGCCAGGAACAATGTATTGATTGCCGGTTTTGCCTGTATGTCACCTTCGAGGTGTATGCCCCCGGTTATGATAAACAAAGAGCCAAGCAGAACGATAAAAGGGACATAATCAAACAATAACTGATGCGCTAATTCTTGTTCCAGCCCACGTGCAACCATTATGACCGAAAGTGGGATGCCCAGTGCAAGCGATACAATCAACTTATTCCTGTTGTTTTCCCACCAGTGATGAAAAAACAAGGGGCCAATGGCAATAAAAAGAAGCATGGCTACAAATGGTATCGATAACCATAAGGGCATACCCTCTATTGTTCCGTGACTCATATCCGGTAATATTATTTGGATTAAAAAATGGCCGAAAATAATTAATAATTTTTATCAAAGATGAAAAAAACTGAAAAAGCCATATATAAAATTGCATGAAGTTAACATGGAGCCAGATTTAAATGTTGCGGGTTCAGTTAAGTACATTCTCAATCTGAGTTTCGGAACGTTTTATAAACACTTCCCACGAAGAAGGTTCGCGCCGGTTAAAAAACAAAAGCAATAAACCGGCAACCACGTAATTCATTTCGTCCATTTTTAGCTGCCTTTTTTTTGAGTCAGGCTCAACTATTTCCCAGTCGGGATGGCAAAGTTTGTTTAAAAACTGAATAATCGGTTGTGTCGCTTCTTCGTTATTGCTTATCTCCGACATCCTTTCAAGGTAAAACAACTCAAAAATCCCGGGATATTCAAGGAAATATTTGATATAGCCAATCGAAAGCGATTTGATCCTTTCTTTTCCAGGCGAAGCATTCATTGCGTTTTCATTCAGTTTTTTTTCAATTTCGTCAAGGAAATCTTTAACGCAAATAAAGACAAGTTCTTTTATATCTTTAAAATAATTGTAAAGGGTTGCATACGAATAACCGGCTTGTTGTGCAATGTTTCGCACACTGATGCTTTTAATCCCTTCCGATCTTAAAATGCTGCTTGTTGCCTCAATAAAATAGCCTCTCATGCGGGCTTCCTGGATTTTTTTGTTTTCCATTTTTTTTTGAATTAATCAGGATAAGTCATTTAACACTGCAAATATAATTAACAATGTTAATATTTCAAACAGTATTAATAAAATGGATGTATTTATTTTTCCTCATTTTTAAGGATAGGTAAAGGATCCTTTCTCATATTGGAAAATACCTCGGACGAACCGGCACCGCAGCTGATAATGGTTTTAATTGTGGTGTCGATAGGCGTATCGCTTTTGAATACTTTTTCACGGGCTACATGATAAATATTCCCGGAGGTTGGATTGGGTCCGGTGGGTACAAAAACTGTTACAAATGCGCCATGGTCGTCGGTTATGAATCCTGTCATGAGGGTTCCGCAACCAAAAACATCAACCAACACAACTTCCGAAAAGAATGATTTATTGTTGCCAAAGAATTGCTTAACAACCTCGCGGGCAGTTTTATACCCGGGTATTTTCGACAGGTAATTTGTTTCGAGGTAGTTTAAAAATAAAATTCCAAAACGTGTTCGTATAAAGAGTCCAATAAGGAAGAAAACGGCAATAACTGCAATAACGGCTATCAGGTATACAATTATTGTACCCATACGGTTGCTGGTTTCAAATAGTCCGACCAATGGCCTTAGGTATTTTTCGATTAGCATGATTATCCACCGGAAAACAATAATGACCAACCCAAGGGGCAGAATGGCTGCCACCCCGCCTAACAACGTGGTTTGAAGGAATTTCTTAAATCTGTTCATGGTGTTCAGTATTTGATTATTTTTCTTTTATGTGAATTAAAACGAATAAACAGTCGTTTATGTTTCTCTTTTCACAGGTAAAAATCAGCCATTCGCCTTTTTTAGGCAGCAATCTCCATTTATATTTCATTTTTTTGTTTAGAAATATTAAAAAATTCAAATAGCCATGAATATTGGACAACTCGTAAATAATCAGGTTCAGCTCTGGGACCAAACAGCATGTACTTTCCCATTGACAGGTGAAATTATTTTACCTGGAGAAAAAGCAGTTCGTGAAAAAGCGCTCGAAAAGTTTGCCAGGGGAGCCCAACCCGCTAATGGCATTGATAAAGGTGATGTTTTGGATAATGAAGGCTATAAGCAAAAATTGCTCGAAAACCTGGGATGGCTGTTAAAAACCTCTTTCAATTTTGAAGAAAATGAATTAGGGATTATTACCCAAAATGGATTTCTATCGGCAACATCGGGCTTTATGAAAATGGCCAGGGAGTTTGATCCTGAAATTTCAATGGAAGATATTTTTCAGGCAAGCCGGAATCTATGGATTGTCAACAGCCTTCAAATTATGATGGGTGTACCTGTTGCCATAAGCCCTTCGGTTTTTGCCTACAGTATGTTATATCCGTATTCCGACAATTATCTCGATGATCCGGATATTACACAGAAAGAAAAGATTGCATTTAGCAACCGCTTTAGAAAAAGGTTAACAGGAGAGAAGGTTTTGGCTGCAAACTATACAGAAAAAGCAATTTTCGATCTTGTAGCAATGATTGAATCAGACTGGGACAGACAGGTATATCCGGATGTGTATAAAAGTTTGCTTGCCATTCACGATGCTCAAACCCGAAGCATTCGACTTATGGATTTAGGAACCACACCGGGTTGCGATGAACTTCTGAGTATCTGTATCGAGAAAGGGGGTACTTCAGTATTGGCTGACGGGTACCTGGTAAAAGGCGAACTAACTTCCGAACAGGAAGATTTCTGTTTTGGCTTTGGGGTTGTTTTGCAATATATTGACGATATTCAAGACATTACCCAGGACATGGAGGGAATGTTGGAAACAGCGTTTACCCGCGCAAAAAGGGATAACATTTTGGAAGTGTTTACCAATAAAGCATTAAATGTAACCACTAAAGTTTTAGACGACCTGAGTTGTTTCGGCAACAAAAACCATGAAGCAATGAAGGGATTAATGAACAAAAGCATAAAGATACTTGCCATTGAAGCCATAGGAAAAAACAGTGAATACTGGGATGCTGGTTATGTTACGGAATTTGAAAAGTATTCACCATTCAGTTATTCTTTTGTAAAGAAGCGAAGAAGTAATATGGGATCAAACAGGGTATCGTTTATGAAAAAAATCGAAGAGCATGTTTTTGCAAGCAATGCTGAAAAAACGGCCATTGTTTAGTGCAGCCTTTTTGTCACGGTAGTTTTTTAAAATTTTAATTTGCTATCAGGCTTTCTCTCTCTGGTGTTTTTTTCAACAATTTTATATCCCTCAACAATTGGGTGTTCTATCCCTTTTCTGAAAACAACGTATTCGGCAAGTAAGAAATTTACAATACCTGATATTAACAGGGCTGCCAGGTTGCAGTATATTACGTCCCACTTGAATAGCCGTTCGAATAAAATTAAAAAGGCCATTTTTACAGCGAAGCCAATTATTGTAGACAGGTTGTATTTGACAAACCTTAAAGAAAAATCGCGAAAGTTTTTTGTTGTGATTTGTTTATGCCAAATCCAAACATATGAAACAACGTAATTGAAAAATGTGGCAACTTCGAACGAAATAATGGGGGAAGCAATATAAATTCCTGTATATGAGTTAAAAACTTGTCTTGACAAAAACCATATCACCAGCGTATCAACCAGGGTGCCAAACAACCTGCTAACAAAAAATTTCAAAAAACGTGAGTGCATATCATTTCCTCCGGAAGTTATTGTTTTTCATCATTAATTTGGCGGGTCAATTTTGCTATATTTTTTTAACTCAACCATAAACGAAATTAAATAAATAATAAACAGGATAATGGCAACTACAAGGGCTATCAAATCGAACAACCTTATTGAAAACATCGGAAAATCGTAAGTTGGGTTTTTATCGGGAAGAAAATAAAAAAGGGTGTTTACAATGATTACGGCAATCCTGAATTCGGTAGGGCCAAATCCATTGTATGATATTTTGAATGTATTGTTTAAGTAAGTATTGATATACGTAAAAATTGACAGCATAAAGTAACCACCCATAACGAGGAGTGAAACATCGAGTGAAACATAAGGTGAAATCCCGGCTCCAACACATATAATCAGTGTTGTAATGGCATCCACGTTATGGTCGATGAAAAAACCGTAAAGCGGACGCTGCTTTTTTCTTACCCTGGCCAGCGTTCCATCTAAGCTATCGCCAAACCAATTCAACACGAATCCGAAAGAAGCAAGCCATAAAAATCCGGCACCGAAATTGGTGAGTACGTAACCTGTACCTGTAAGTAACGATCCAAACAATCCAATGGCTGTTAAATGATCGGGTTTGATCGATTCTGGCAGCCTTTGTGCAATCCATATCAACAACCTTTTTTCCGCACGGCTTAAGACCGATTTGTGCACTCTGGGAGCTGCAGTTTTTTTTGTAACCATTTATGTTTAATTAGAATTGTTTTTTCTTTTTTTAATAAAATAATTTATGAAGGACAAAACAAACAAATGTAATCAATTTGTAATTAATTGTTAAACGTATTGCAATGAATTGGGGAGATATTCATTTGCGCTTTTATCGAAATTATTCAAACAGTTTTTTTAACTTGTTACCCGGTTTTTGATGTTTTTCTTACTGTCGAAATTGAACCGTTATAGCTGAATAGCGTTGTTTGTATAACATTTGCTTAATATGATAATAAGAAAAGTGTTTGATTTTTACGTAGAAGGTTTTAAGCGTATGACCTGGGGCAAAACAGTTTGGGTTATTATTCTTGTTAAACTTTTTATCATGTTTTTTATTTTGAAACTTTTTTTCTTCCCCAACATCCTCAAAAAGAAATTCACAACCGATGAGGAACGAAGTAATCATGTTCTTGAAAATATAACTAATACTAAGTAAGCTATAAATTATGTTTGAAGCGATTGATTTATCATTGGTTAACTGGTCGCGTGCACAATTTGCACTTACGGCAATGTACCATTGGCTTTTTGTGCCCCTTACGCTGGGCACTACTTTTATAATTGCCATAATGGAAACCATTTATGTAAAGACCGGTAAGCCTGAATGGAAAAAAATGACAAAGTTTTGGATGACCCTTTTTGGGATAAACTTTGCAATTGGAGTGGCCACAGGATTGATCCTTGAGTTTGAGTTTGGCACTAACTGGTCGAACTATTCCTGGTTTGTGGGCGATATATTCGGAGCGCCCCTTGCTATTGAGGGAATTATGGCGTTTTTTATGGAATCGACCTTTATTGCCGTGATGTTTTTCGGATGGAACAAAGTAAGCAAAAAGTTTCACCTGGCTTCATCATGGCTTGTTGCAATCGGTGCTAACCTTTCTGCATTGTGGATTTTGGTGGCCAATGCCTGGATGCAATCGCCGGTTGGTACCACCTTTAATCCCGAGACAGCCAGAAATGAAATGACCAGTTTCTGGGAAGTACTTTTCTCTCCTGTTGCCATCAACAAGTTTCTGCACACCATTACTTCGGGATTTGTGCTTTCGGCGGTTTTTGTCATTGGCGTTTCGGCTTGGTTCCTGTTGAAAAAGAGACACATTGTAATGGCCCGTAAAAGCATTTTGGTAGCTGCTATTTTTGGCATTGTTTCGTCGCTGGCCCTTATTGGCACCGGTGATGGATCTGCCAAGCAAGTCGCAAAAGTACAACCTATGAAGCTGGCAGCCATGGAGGGCTTGTATAACGGGTATGAAGGCGTTGACCTGATTGCCGTTGGTGCTTTCAAATCAACCTCGGAAGAAAGCAACGATGCAATGAAGGACTTCCTTTTCAAGATTGAAATACCAAACTTCCTTTCTTTTCTCGCTTTTGGCAATTGGGATGCCTTTGTCCCAGGGGTAAACGACCTGATTAACGGGAATCCGGAAAAAGGAATCATGTCGGTTCATGAAAAAATTGACAGAGGCAAAATTGCAATCGAAAAACTTACTGCCTATAAAGAAGCTAAAAAGAATGGAGATGAAGTTTTAAGCTCATCGCTTGTGAACGAACTGACAAGTGAGAATTTTCAGGAAGATTACTTTCGTTACCTTGGATATGGCCATGTGAACGACACAAATTTCCTGATACCTAATATCCCGCTTGTCTTTTACAGCTTCCACGTTATGGTAATGCTGGGTTTCTTGTTTTTACTCGTTTTTGTATTGGCCCTTTGGTGGGTTTTACGCAACAAACTCGATTCAAAGAAATGGTTTTTGCTCATTGCAATTTTCACCATTCCTTTGGCCTACCTTGCAACTGAACTGGGCTGGGTTGTTGCTGAGTTTGGTCGACAACCCTGGGTTATTCAGGACCTGATGCCAACAACAACGGCAGTATCACAAATAAGCGCTGTATCGGTTCAAATCACATTTGTTTTGTTTGCGGTAATTTTTACCACCTTGCTCATTGCCGAGGTTGGCATTATGATCAAACAAATTAAAATCGGACCAAAAGATGAAGGAGGAACCAAATCATGATAGCAGCAATATCTTATTCACTTTTACAGGAGTACTGGTGGGCGATCATTTCACTTCTTGGAGCATTGCTCGTATTTCTAATGTTTGTTCAAGGCGGGCAATCGCTTTTGTATACTATTGGAAAAACCGAACTGCAGCGTACCATGCTGGTGAATACGCTCGGGCGTAAATGGGAGTTTACATTTACAACGCTGGTTACTTTTGGAGGAGCTTTCTTTGCTTCGTTCCCACTGTTCTACGCGACAAGTTTCGGAGGCGCCTACTGGGTTTGGATTGCCATTTTGTTCTCGTTCATTATACAGGCCGTTTCATACGAGTACCGTACAAAACCGGCAAATTTTCTGGGAACAAAAGTATATGAAGCCTTTTTGTTCACCAACGGCTTATTGGGAACTATTTTAATAGGTATTGCTGTGGGTACGTTTTTTAACGGGGCGCAGTTCTCGCTAAACGAATACAACCAGGTAACCTGGCAAACCGGAGCTCGCGGCCTTGAGGCAGCCCTCAACGTGCACAATGTGTCGCTTGGCTTAGCTGTATTTTTCCTTACACGTGTGCTGGCACTGCTTTATTTTAACAATTCAATTGATGATGAAGAAATTTCAGTTAGGACAAAAAAACACCTGCTGATCAACACAATCCCTTTCCTTATTTTCTTTTTGTTTTTCGTGGTTGTTTTGTTGCTGAAGAACGGATTTGGCTACAATCCCGACACTATGGAAGTTACGCTTGAAAAATATAAGTACCTGCATAACCTGATCGAAATGCCTGCTGTGCTTATTCTTTTCCTGTTGGGAACATTGCTGGTGTTGTTTGGAATTTTCAACGACCTGTTCAGAAACCCAGGCAAGGGGATTTGGTTTTCAGGCATTGGAACGGTGTTGGTGGTATTGTCACTTTTCTTTATTGCCGGCTACAATAATACCTGCTATTATCCTTCAGCTTTCGATTTACAGTCGTCGCTGAATATCAGGAACAGTTCTTCGAGCGAATTTACGCTCACGGTTATGTCGTGGGTCTCATTACTGGTGCCGTTTGTAATTGCCTATATATGGTATGCCTGGAAATCGATCAACAACAAGAAGATTGATAAAGATGAAATGGATTCGGCATCGCATAAATATTAAACATTGAAAAAATAAATAACATGATACTTTCAGGAATATTGGGATTTCTTGTCTGGCCGCTGATTATTTTGGTGACTTATGTGCTTGTAAAGCTTGCGCTAAAGCGTTTTGAAAAGAAACTTGAAGAAGGCGAAGAATAATAAGTGATAGAACGCGGATAAAGCAGATTTAACGGATTTGCGCGGATAAAATCAATGAATTTTGTATTTAATCCTGACAGGTTTCCGAAACCTGTCAGGATTAGCAATCTACAAACTTGGTACTATTTTACAATCAGCTTCCCGCTTTGCATCTCACCTTGTTCACTTACAAACCGGTAAAGGAACAGCCCTGCACCGGGGGCACAAAGGGTGGTTTCAGGTGCGGTCAGCGGATGTTTTAGTATTAGTTTCCCATCGGGGGTGTACAAATACAATGTGCCGGTATCATCTTGCACTAAATCAACATGTACAGTACCTTCACCCGTTGCAAAAACGCTCACAAAATCTTCATTTTTTGGGATTATCTGTGCCGAGTTATTGTTCACGTAGCAGGTATTGTATTCCGGATCCTGGTAAACAAGGTTGCCTTCTTCTTCAAAGCACAGGAGTGATTGGGTACTTCCACCAAAACCTTCATTTGAACTTCTGCTCGGATTGCAAATGTTTCCAACACCTTCAATCCATACAGTTTCAGGCCATGTATCGTAAAATTTTGAGTGGGAGAAAATGTGTTTTCTCATTTTTCCGCCCCAAGGTATATAACGGACTGAATCAATATATAGGAAAATTGTATCAGAAGTATAGGCTTCGAGGATAAAAGAATCACCCTCCATAACATTGAAGTCATAGATTAATTCAATTCGATAATTATTATAAGGGGAAGCATAAAAGACGCTATCATTTCTTTCTTTCCAAACTGAAATTATTTTCCAAATACTTTTATCCTGATCTTTTGAAGAATACATTTTTTTAAATGATTGATTATTGATAATTGTGTCCCCTGAAAATTTATAATAGTAAGTTTTACATTCATAGATTTTGCTATCAATGTCAGTTATACAACTAAGTATGCTCCACATTTTATCTTCGGAAATAAAATTTTGGGAAATTAATTTACAGGGTGATTGTATAAGGAATCCCAGGATAATTATTCTAAAAACAGTTTTCATGGTAAAAGTTATTGAATGATTCCCTCGCTGAATGTTAATAAGCCCCCGGTTTCAAACATAAAGGTTTTTCCATCGGGGAGATTGACAGATGCACCGTTTAGAGTAAGGTTTCCGCCACTTTCAACAACAATGTCGCCGCAATCGTTCCTTGTTGTTGTCCATGTTTCAGTTCCGGTTACTTCAGTAGGGCAGCAGTAAGGCGTCGTTATAGTCTGACAGTTGCCGTAACTGTCCATTGGCCAGAGATTGGGATTGGAGTCGGAGTCGTCCCCATCTTTATTGTAATGGTAACAAAGCATATTATTTTGCAACGAATATTTTTCTTGAGGTCTCATTGCCATCTAATATGATTTTACAAATGTAGACTCCACTTTTTGAAAATGCTATTTCATTTAATTCAATATCAATCCTGCCTCTTTCGGATAACTGTTGCTTGAATAATTCCTTACCATTAATGTCGTATATTTTATAATTCGCTTCCTTGGTGTGCGGTGGAACATATCCCCGCATGTTTGCATTATTGAATGCCGGATTTGGGTAAATTTCGAATTTTAAAGAAGCGTTTATTAAATCATTTATAGACGTATAAACCTGTGATTTATAGGTGTCGAAAAAATTTTTCATCGAATTGTGTCGGTTGTAGGATGCATCTTTTGAGCAGGCATTGTCACTGATGGCTGGTTCTTGCATAGGATAAAAACGATAGGTATTGGCAGAATCGAGCAGTACAATAAATTCACACATATAAATTATATCGGGGAGCATAAAATATCGTTTGCCGTTTTTAGGGATGGAATAGCGTTTCTCGCAGTTTTCAAAAAATTCGGCAAATTTAGCTCCTCCAGCACCTCCGTATTTTAGCGAGTCGTTACTATAGAAAATAGTCATGATGCATCTGAACGTACCATCACAAATTACGGGAACATGCCATCCTTTATTTTCATTATAAAAATAGTTTTTGCCCTCTGTAAAAAGGGTGTCGTTAATAAAATCGGGATGTAAAAGGACAAATTCATAAGGCGCTCCTGGTTTTATATTGTTTAATTCTTCTATTGTTTTAAATCCAAATTCTTCATAAAAAGGCTCAATTGTTTCGCGAAAATTGTCCAGGTTAGCATTTGCTGTATCTAAAACTTCCTGGTCGCTGATTGTTCTGTTTCCTTGTGACGAACTATTTTTAGAAATGACATTAAAAAATAATGTAAATGCAATTATTGTTGTTAGTGCTTTCATATTTAGTAGTTTTAATAGGTTTAATTATGATAACTTAATTATAAAGAGCATCAAACAATAAATTGAGTTTGATGCTCCTTTTGTTAATAAATACTTATTGACATGGATTCGAAGAGGTTTCAACCAGTATTGAAGACCCTAACGGGACGTAAAAATTATTGTCAAGTATAATGCTTGAACCTGCTTTAAAATTGACAGTAATGTTATTTCCAATTTGACTGGAAATTGTTATTTCACTTTTTGCCTTAATATCACTGCTTGAAGTTATGTTTTCAATTATTCCTAAACTAATTGGACATGGTACAGGATTAGGAGGGGCTAATATCTGAACCGTACCGCCATTCCATTGCCAATTATACCTTCCCATGCATTCATATGCAATTACATCAGCATAGGAAGTAATATAAGTACTTCCATAATCATTATAAATGAGATCACTACAGTTGTATCCCTTTATCGTCATTACATGCCCTGCAGTGCGGCAACAGGTGCCATCATCTTTCAATCGTTGAGCAGTAACATGCGCAATAATTGGCCTATCGTCTTCAATAGAATAAATTACAGAACTGAACGGCAAAACCACAGTATTATACGATGACTGAACACCTTCAAAACTTAATAAATCATCAATATTATAAGGACTTTCCCCACCTAAGCATGAATCGGGACATGGAATTGTACAACAATTAACACTTCCGCGGTCTTTATATGGATTTGTTAAATTAACCCTTGCACTCTCAACTATCTCGCATATTTGTCTATTATTGCCAAAATAATTTGACACCTCGGTTACTACCCGGGCCCAACACCAGTTATTCTCAGCAGGAGAACTAACGCCTGGCACATCCAATTCTTTCATTTGACCAAGCGATGTTATTGAAATCATTATAAACAATAATGAAGATAATATTGAAGCTTTAATATTCATGGCTTTTGTTTTTTTTCAGGTTTTTCTTTTCATTTTTTAATATTTCTCTCAAAGCAAGCTCATTTGTACAATTCCCATTTTGATAATAGCAAATTTCAACGCCTTTGCTGCTTCTTATATTAGCTTCGCTATCTGAACAAATGAAATATTCTTTTTGGAGTTCCGGAAATTTTAAAATATAATTCTTATACTTTCCTTCTCCTTTATTTTTGTTCATAATTTTTATTGAGCTTGAAATAGATTTACTACAAATTGTGAAAATTTTGAATTCATCATCAACGAACATTCCAATTAAAAAACAGCAATTATTACCATCAACCGAAATGGGAATTTCCCAATATTTTGAATAATACGTATATGTTTTCAATGAATCTATAGATTCATCAGCGTAAAAATCAGCATTTGGCAATAAAACATTATAAGCATCTTGAATGATGGCACTGGAGAAATCCTCCCTGTTTTCAAAACCAAACTCCGCTTCAGAACCAGATGGGATTTTCTCAAGGAACAGACTAAGTTGTTCTTGAGATTCATTTACAACTTCAAGCTCATTCCCTTTTGTTTGTGCATTCACCGCAATAGTTGAAATACAAAGTAGTGGCACAAAAAAGATATATAGATATGAAAATATGTTATGCATAACCAATATTTTATATTATTTCGTTAAAATCATCTTTTTCGTATCCACCTCTTTGCCATCGGCAATAAGGGTGTAAAGGTACATGCCGGCTTTCAGGGTATAACCTTCGATGGTTACCGAGGTATTGCCCCGCTCATTAATATCAAACGATTTTATCTGTTCGCCCTGCATGTTGTAAAGGTACAACATTGCTTTTGAAACTGTTGGGGGCAGGTACATATCAATACGGGTTGAAGTGCTGAAAGGATTGGGTACGTTTTGCCCGAGGCTGGTTTCTTTTGTTTCATCAGTAATGGTTTCTGAGTCAAGCGAAGCCGATTTCAGGCTGCTTTTGTTTTTCAGGTCATCAATTTCTCCTGATAGTTCTTTAAGGGCTTCTACAATTACAGGGATGATGGCATCGTAATTGATGTAATACAGGTCGGCTTCTTCTTCATAATAAACCGCTTCGGGGATAATCCCGATCACTTCCTGGGCAACAAAACCCAGTTGGTCTTTTTTTCGTTCGGTTTTTGCCTGTTTTTCCCGATCGTTTCCGTTCCGGTCTGAATCATCTGGGATGTAGTCATACATTTTACCCGTGAGCTGGAGTATTTTTTCAAGGGGCTGGTCAATTTCCCTGAAGTTTTCTTTCAACCTTATGTCGGAGGTCAGAAGGGTGTTGGTGGCATAATGGTATTGCCCACAGACTTTATAAAATTGTTGTCCCGGGACTCCACAATAGGCCGCATTATTCTCATCGGGGTAGATGCTTGAAGAATTTCCATAATGGATAATGTTTAAATCACTTACCAATTTTACATTGCCATTTGCGTCAACACTGACTTGTGCTTTGATACAGAAAGGGGAAAGGGCCAGGAGTAGAAGGAAGATCAGGCATTTCAGTTTGTTTGTTTGTTTGTTTGTTTGTTTGTTTGTTTGTTTGTTGCGCTTATCTGCGCTTTTAAAAATTGACTGTTTCATTTTTTTAAGTTTTTAAGGTTAATTAATTTTTTGCTGCCAGCGGTTTCACCCACGAGTGAAACCGGTATAAAAAACCAGAAATTGTTACCGGGATATCCGGGGGACAATGCAAGGTTTTGTCTGGAGCTTTCAACCATTAATTCCACAAACTATTATAAGGTTACCATGCAGAATACATGTTGTATAACATGAATTGAGGAAGGATGTAAGGAGTTCTGGTTTGGTTAAAATTGATAACGCCCTGCAATCTTGATGCAGGAGAATTTCAAAACTTACAGGGTAAACGACTGTAAAGTTTTTCTTTTGGTCCCCCTTCTTCCGCGAGCGCTATAGCTACTCAGCGGAGGCGCTGGGAGGGGTTAGGGGAGTCTATTTTCTGCATAACTCCAAATCTGCATCAGCGCCCTGCCGTCGTGATAAGGCCCTTTCCAGTTATGGGCTTTGCGCCCTTTTTTGTCACCAGGGCTTTTATCAATCCCATTGTTGTAATAACCGCCGTATTCTTTGTCGTATAATTCTTCTTTTATATATTTCCACATACAGGCAAAGGCTTTTGGATATGTTTCTTCATCAGGGAAAAAGTGACTCATCAGTGCCAGGGTGTGCAAGGCTTCAAATTGCGACCACCAGGTTTTACGTTCGTCCATGATTTCAATCTGTCCGTTAAACGTGTAACCTTTGTCGAACAAACCATAGTAATTTTTATCGAAGCCGGATATCAAAGAGTGTTTTACAAGTTTTTCTGCAACTTCTAACGAGGCATTGTCAACATTTCCGTAAAGTGTTTCCGCGGCATCGATGATAAGATATGCAGTTTCGATATTGTGGCCAAACGAAATGTGATCGTCATAAATGTTTTTTTGGATAAAGCGTTTCGATTTTCCGGAATGATCGATAGGTTGCCAGTCGCTGGTAAAATAGAGTTTCAGGCTGCTGTCGGGTCGCACCATGGTATCGCGAACCAAAACAAGCATTTCGCTTAGCCGTTCATGTATTTTGGGTGAAGGCATTACTTTATAAACAGCAGTAAAGGCTTCAAGTAAATGAATGGAGGTGTTTTGGCATTTCCATTCGGGTTGCCCCCAGCCTTGCTTTTTTAAAAATTCACGGTTTTGTATTGTGTTTCTTTTTAATTCATCATCAAGGATCAAATTAAAATATCCTCCGTAGATGTCATCATGGGCAACCGAATCGATCCAGTTAAAAGTTCTGTCTATCCACGATAAAACTTCTTCTGAGGGATTTATTTTGGCATATTCGGCCAGCGCGTATAGTGCAAAAGCATTGCCGTATATTAGTTTATAAGGTTCTGGTATGTTGCTATTTTCAGGTGATACCAGCAGGTGAAATCCTCCCTTTTCTTTATCCCACATCGATTTTGTAATATAATCGAAGCCGTGCCGGGCATATTGCGTATATAAATTGCTGTCGGGCATCAGTTGTGCAGCTCGGGCAGCTGTCCACATATCGCGGGCCTGGGTGACAATCATTTTGCTCTGGTTGTTGCTTCGGGACCAATCGTATTCAAAATTTGTGCAATATCCGCCGTATATTGTATCAATTACCCTTGGAAACCATTCTGAAAGATGCTGTTGTAATGAGTTTTCAATTTCTGAAACAGGGACTTCAAGATAAATATTTCCCTTCTGGGGTGTTTCGCCATAACTTAATACAAGCGAAAAGATAAATATTGAAAGAAAGGCATATTTCATTTTCCAGCCAGCAGATGGTTCAACCAGTTTTCCAAAAGGGCAGGCCATGTTTCGGCTGCGACATTACCGGGCCGCAGCCCGTATCCATGTCCTCCGTTTGCCAGAAAGTGAAGTTCAACAGGGATGTTATGGTCGCGAAGCGCTGTGGCCATTACCAGGCTGCTGTTGCCGTATTTATCGTCGGCAGTGCCAAAAATAAAAACCGGAGGCACATTGTCTGGTAAACTTAGTTCAGGCGTGAGGCTTCGGTTTACGCCTTCGTCAAGGTATGCAGGATAGATAAGAGCCGCAAAATCGGGCTTTGTATTAATTGAATCGTTAATATCCACAGGCTGATAACTTTCTTTATTGAATAATATTGCTGCCCGGGCCGAAAGGCTTCCTCCCGCTGAAAACCCCATTACGCCTACCTTTTCGTTTTTCACGGTTTGTTTAACCAGTCTGATAGCACGCTGAACATCCTGTAAAGCCCCTGTTCGGTTATCGGGGACACGATATTGAAGTACCCAGGCTTTTATGCCCAGTTGGTTAAGCCATTCGGCAATTTCGGTGCCTTCTTTGTCAAATGCCAGATGATGGTAACCACCACCTGGGCAAATGATAATACTTGCCCTTGGTTTTGTGTTTTCAGGTTCGAAAACGATTAATAGGGGATTGGTGACCTGTGCAATGCGTGTTACTTCGCCTGAATTGTTTTCTGAGATTCTTGTTTCTTGTTTAGGCATTGTTTCACCCGGAACATTCCCCGGCCACAGGTATATTGTGTCGGTGTTTTGAGCCTTTAGTTCAGAAAATATCAATATAAGCAGCAGAAGCGGGAAAATGATTTTCATGATTACTGTTTATTGATTGAAAGAAACAAATATACTTGAATGGCTTCAAAAACAAAATTCAGGCTTCTTTATAGTTCAGGTATTTGGATATAAAGTGACGTGTTCGTAAAAAGAATATTGTAATTCCTGAACATATTGCAATAAACCCGATAATAAAGACCCACCACAAAAAGCGCTCAGGTTCGTAATCAGCCGAAGCTTCAAGGTGCATTTTCATTGAAAACAATTCACCGAATGTATTTTGTTTGCAAAAATAGATCAGGTAATCGAGGATGAATGAAAGAATGACAATTGCTGATCCCCCGAAAAACAGTATCCATTCGGTAGAAGTGAATTTGACCCTTTGCCCCCTGTAGGTTTTTTTAATGATCAAAACAGCAAGTACGATCATCAGCATCGAAAGTAAAACCGGGGCCAGAACCGGGCCTGTCCAGATGACGGGAATGAGGAACAGGATATCCATGGTAAAAAGCGATTCGGGCCAGTTGAGAAGCAGTTTAAGGAAGATGTAATAAAAAATGTCCCAAACGGCAAAGTTGTAAATAAACCAGGCAAAGCGCTCCATGTGATTGCGTGTGATGAGGAAGGCAACCGATCCCAGCATGAGCATTGAAAACACCTCTCTTAAAAATTCAGTCAGTGCAAGGGATTGGTCGATGGGTTGCAGCGGAAAATCAAATCCTCCCGGGTATGCAATGTAACGCATGTAAACAACTACCGCGCTTTCGAAGAATCCCATCGAAATGGCAAAAATGGTTGAGGCTAAAAATGGTTTACGCTGCATTTTACCTTATAATTTGTTCACTTGTCGATCAGGCTCCAGGCGAACCACATTAACGGTGCCTGCCCGTGGAAATCGCCGGTTATCCTTGGGCGCTCAAGGTAAAAGTTAATATCGTTTTGCTGGCCTGTACCGATGCACACCTCGGTAAGTTTGCCTTCTTCGTTCAGGTAATCGGTTAAAGCCAGCCAGGCATTCTCGTATGCTTTTGTATATTTTTTACCTTTTAGCCTTCCGGATTTGACTCCCATTCGCAGGGCATAACCAAACATGGCCGTGCACGAGGTTTCTTCCCATGCGAAATCTTTATCGATGAGTTGCCTCCACATGCCGTTAGGCGCCTGGTATTCAACAAGGGCATTCATCATTTTTTTGTATCCTTCGAGAATTTTGCTGTAATGCTCATTAGTGGCGGGCAGTTCTGAAATAACCTCGCTCAGGCCTGCAGCTACCCATCCGTTACCGCGGCCCCAGAAAAACGGAAAGCCGGGCCCATGGTGGAACAGACCGTTTGCTTGTTGCAATTTATCGAGGTAAGCGGCAATTTCAGTTGCAGCCCTTTCGATGTAAACCGGGTTGCCGGTAACACGGTAGGCCTGGGTTTGCAGGCTGCCGATCATCCAGATGTCGTCGATCCAGAAACGAGTTTGGTAAGTAAGGCCTTCGGGCGTTGGGTTTTCCCACTGCTGGTCGGCAAGCCACAATCCTTGTTTTTTGAATGCTTCAATATCCGTATGCTTGTAAAGTTCAAGGGGCAAAATACCGTAAACATTCCCATCGACATGGTTGCCGGTAATGGGTATCGAATCTTCAATTACCCTCATATACCTTTCGGTAAGTTTTTTTATTGTTTCATGATCTCCGGTAAGGCTTGCAAGCCTCGCAGCACCAAAAGCAGCGCAGGCTTCGGCATAATGAATTGACTGATATTCATCGGTAGTAACTAACCAGAAATTATCGTGTGTAAAAAAATCGGCAATGGCTTTTTGCCCAATCAGTTCAGGCGCCTTTTCAGGGGGACAGAAATTATCGTTGTTTTTTGAACTACTACAAGCGAAGAAAGAGAAAAACAGGATAAGGGTAACAAATTTATTCATGACAATTATTTTTTTATCTGCTGTATTAAAATGTAAGTTTTATTAAAAACCGAAGTTATAAATTCAAAAATCCTTTTCTTTTTGGTCTTCGTCTGAATTGTTATGACC
Source organism: Prolixibacteraceae bacterium (assembly GCA_016931385.1). Taxonomy (GTDB): domain Bacteria; phylum Bacteroidota; class Bacteroidia; order Bacteroidales; family Prolixibacteraceae; genus DAIMEA01. The sequence continues at coordinate 2,439 of JAFGEV010000065.1, read as the reverse complement.
ATGGTACGTTTCAGACTCATTTTTTTCAAAAATAATCAGGTTTTTGCATTCCAAAAAATATTTTTCCTCTTATTGCAAATTGTGGCATTGAGGTTTTTAGGTGTATGTCAATTTAATTTAACTATCAGATAACCGTATTGCTAACAAATGCAATCCTTTTTCCATCGGGCGACCAGTTGAACACGTTCATTGAGCCCTGACCCCCGTATACGTATGCCACAACGTTGACATCACCGCCATCAACCGGCATAGTGCGAATGTATACGTGTTTATAAAAAGGATGGTCGTTTGAAGCAATTTCTGGAGCGTACGAAATAAACACCAGGTTCTTTCCATCGGGCGAAACGTGTGGAAACCAATCGTTGTAATCGTCAAATGTTAGTTGTTCCTGGTTGCTGCCATCGGGTTTCATGCGCCAAATCTGCATGGTTCCGGTACGGTCCGAATTGAAATAAATGTATTCCCCGCAGGGTGAATATTCCGAACCGTCGTCAAGCCCAGGTGCATCGGTTAACCTGATTTCTTCGCGTGTTGATAGTGAAATTCTGTAAATGTCGAGGTGTTCGGCATTGTTTCGACCTGCAGTATAAACTAAAAATTCACCGTCGGGCGAAAAGCCGTGGAGGTACGAAGGGGCTGCTGGGGAAATAAGTACAGGTGTTCCGCCTTCGGCAGGTAAAATATACACAAGCGACTGTTTTTCCGGGTGTTCGGTATGGTCGCTTATACCCATAAGTTTACCATCAAACGAAAGTACATGATCGTTGTTGTTGTTAACAGCAAAGCCCGTATTTATTTCAGTCGATTTTGCTGAATCAATTTCGAATGAATAAATTTTGCCTTCGCAGTTGTAAATCAGTTTTTCACCATCGGGCGACCAGTTAGGCGCCTGTAACGATTTAGGTGAAGTAAGCACAATGTCACGTTTTCCCGTTTCAAGGTCAAGTATTTCAATGTGGCTTCCTATAAAATCATTGTATGGTATAAAATCATCGGGGGCAGGTATTATAAGACGTACATTGTCGAAAACAGCTTCTTCAATGATGTTTTTTTCATGCGAGCAGATGAACAAGCCTACGTTTGCTTCTTCTTCAAGTTTTAAAAAAGGGATTTCAACAACAGTAAAAGGCTCACCTTCGGTAGCAGTCGAAAAAATAAAAGTATCTCCTTTGCGTTCCAGCTGAATGATATCAGGTGCAATATCGGTTGACTTAAGCTCATCGGTATTTTCTTTTTCAAAACGCCTGTATTGTAAGGAAGTTAGCCCATCGCCATGCACAACACCGTTAATATGTGGCGACTTATCGAAAAGTGAGTCTCGCACCATAATACCAATTTTGCGGTGTGGGTTTACCCCTTCGCCAATAAACCTTACGCGGGCACTGAGGATGAAGTCACCTTCGATTTTTTTTGATAGGAATAAAAATTCATCCCGCTTGTCCCAAATATTTTTTCCTGAACCACGGAGCCTGTATTCACCGGTTGTGGCATCATAAAAAGCCCGCCCGATAATTCTTGGATTGCCAATATTGGTGCACTTGTCAAATATACCAATTGCGGGTTCATCTTTACAGGAAATTGACATAACAAGAAAAATTATAAATACAGAAGAAACAGGGTAAAGCAGTTTCTTTGAAGATTTGATTTCCATATCGGATCGGATTTAAGATTCATGTACACTAAACTACAAAAAAAAATTGAAGGAAATATTCAGCCTGAGTAATTCTTGTTTGAAAATACGATTCAATTTTGGTATATTGATCGGCTGAAATTATACAGGGAAATGGAGATATTTAATGTTGGTATTATCGGCTATGGATTGTCGGGTCGGTATTTTTTCTCACCATTTATCGAAGCACACCCGGGATTCAGGCTGAAAGCGTTTGTAACTTCACAAACCGGCATTGTTGCGAATGATTACCCGGGGGTTAAGGTATACGGCAATGTTGATGATTTTTTACAAACCGCCGGACTCGATTTAATTGTTGTTGCTTCACCAAACAACACGCATTATGAATATGCAGGAAAGGCATTGCTGTCGGGCATCCATGTAATTGTTGAGAAACCTTTTACCGTTACTTCTGGTGAAGCTGAAAGTTTGATAAAACTTTCGAAAGAAAAACAAAAACTGCTTATCCCTTTTCAAAACCGACGCTGGGATGGTGATTTTTTAACAGTCAAAAAAATTATTGCTGAGGGTTCAATTGGAGAAGTTGTTGAATATGAAAGCCATTTTGATCGGTACAGGCCCATGGGTGAACGTGTTGAATGGAAAAATACCCCCGGCAATGGCACAGGAACCTTGTACGATTTAGGCCCTCATTTGATCGATCAGGCCCTCGTGCTTTTTGGAAAACCCGATTATATTTATGCGGATATTCGACGGGTTCGAAAACCTGAAAACATTGACGATACTTTTGAAGTACAACTTTTGTACCC
>JAFGEV010000406.1 GCA_016931385.1 Prolixibacteraceae bacterium | reverse complement strand
CGGCATTTTTTGCTTACTTTTTTTTGCTGTAGAAAAAAAGTAAGAGCCCGTGCGGCTTGAGCACTTGAACGAAGAAAGTATTTTTTAACTGGACAATAGTGAATAAATTATTAAAAAATTAATCGTTATGAAGAAACTATTTTTATCTCTTGCATTTCTGGTATTGACCGGAACAGGTTTTCAAAATTCAATAACCGCACAAGAATCAAGTGCTCCTCAAACAGCAACCACAAGGGTTGTTGAAGATGGTGGAACCGGGGCATATAGTGCCATAATGTACACCGATAATTCCCTGCTAACCCATACCATATTTCGGCCTAAAGACTTAAGTGTTTTTGGAAAGAAAACCAAGTTGCCAATTATTGCTTGGGGCAATGGTGCATGTGCCAATTCGCCATGGGAACACATTAATTTCCTGTCGGAAGTAGCGTCGCAAGGTTTTTTGGTAATAGCAATTGGCCCAATGCCAAAGGAAGGGGAGCGCGGCGGTGGCAGTTCAACTTCGTCGCAACTGATCGATGCCATTGATTGGGCTATTGCTCAAAATAGCGACAAGTTGAGCATTTTTTACGACAAAATCGACATTTCGAAGATTGCAGTGAGTGGCATGTCGTGCGGTGGTTTGCAAACCCTCGAAATAGCACCCGATCCACGCGTAACAACTGCAGTGATTTGCAATAGTGGAATTATCGGTAACGGTGGTGGAATGCCTGGAATGCCCGGTTTAACCAAAGACCATCTGGCCAAACTTCATACGCCAACGCTCTATTTGCTTGGTGGTGAAAAGGATATTGCCTATAACAACGGCATGGACGATTTCAAGCGCATCAACCATGTCCCGGTATTTGTAACCAATATGGACGTGGGACACGGTGGAACATACAGTCAACCGCATGGTGGAGAGTTTGCCATAGTGGCAACAGCCTGGTACAAATGGCAACTCAAAGGCGATATGGAAGCCGGAAAAATGTTTACCGGAGATCCTTGCCAGCTTTCAAAATCAACGGTTTGGAAAGTCGACAAGAAGAATATGCCATAGGATTAATAAAATGAACATAATCAAATAATATCATGAAGCGTTTTGTTTTTTTGTTTTTAGGATGGTTACTATTCACCTATCATGGATATTCCCAACTCCATCAAAAAACGGAATTGGGTATAAAAGCCATAATCAACAATCTGAATGTTGAAGTTCAATTTTATAGCCCCTCAATAGTTAGGATTGTGAAATCGCCTGCAGGAGCCAGTTTTGATAAAAAAAGTTTGTCGGTAGTGAAAACTCCTGAGGCTACCTCACATACAGTTCAGCTAAAGGGTGATGAACTTATTTTGAATAACAAAACTCTTGAGGTTGTTTTAAACTTTAAGACCGGTAGTATGTCATTCAGAAACAGCAAAGGACAAATCCTTTTTACCGAAAAAAGCAAAGGTGCTTCATTTACTCCTTTTAACGATGCTGGGGCGACTACTTATAACGTAAGCCAGTCGTTTGTTCTTGATCCTGATGAAACCATATACGGTTTGGGCATTCTTCAGAATGGAAAAATGTCGCAACGCAACCAGGAAGTATATATGGTTCAGAATAACACATGGGATTTTGTACCATTCTTCCAGTCGGTGAAAGGTTATGGTTTGTTCTGGGATAATTATTCGCCTACAACGTTTAAAGATAATACCGAAGAAACATCCTTTAACTCAGAAGTTGGCGATGCCATCGATTACTATTTTATGTATGGTGCTAATGCCGATGGCGTGGTGGCCTGTATGCGCGACCTAACCGGACAGGTGCCAATGTTTCCATTGTGGACCTACGGGTTTTGGCAGAGTAAAGAACGTTATAAAAGCCAGGATGAGATGGTGGGTGTAGTGAAAAAATACCGCGAACTAGGCGTGCCGCTCGATGGTATTGTTCAGGACTGGCGTTACTGGGGAAATAATTACTTGTGGAATGCCATGGAATTTCTGAATGAAGAATTTTATGATCCTCAAAAAATGGTTGACGATGTGCATGACATGAATGCCCATATGATTATCTCTATCTGGAATTCTTTTGGCCCACAAACAAAACCTTACCGTGAGATGGATAGTATTGGGGCTCTTCTTGATTTTAAAACATGGCCCGAATCGGGTTCATTTAAGTGGCCGCCAAATCCCGATTATCCTTCAGGTGTAAGGGTTTATGATGCTTTTAATCCTGCTGCGCGTGATATTTACTGGAAGTATCTCAACGCAGGAATCTTCTCATTAGGCATTGATGGTTTTTGGATCGACTCTTCAGAGCCTGATCATTTTAATCCTAAACCGGCTGATTTTGATAATACTACCTATTTGGGCTCTTTTCGCAAAGTTAGAAATGCTTTCCCATTAATGACTGTGGGAGGCGTTTATGACCACCAACGACATTTTACCTCTGATAAACGGGTCTTTATTTTAACCCGTTCTGCTTTTGCCGGTCAGCAGCGCTACGGTGCAAACACCTGGTCGGGCGATGTGGTTGCTTCATGGGAAGCTCTCAAGAATCAGATTTCGGCCGGGTTGAATTTTTCGCTTTGTGCAATTCCACATTGGAACAGCGATATTGGTGGTTTTTTTCTTTGGGATTTCAAAAATCCTCTTCAAAACCCTGATTATCGGGAGCTTTACGTACGTTGGATCCAGTTTGGAACATTTTGCCCAATGATGCGCTCACATGGCGCCGATGCTCCCCGCGAAATTTATCAGTTTGGTGCCAAAGGCAATGCTGTTTACAACGCTATTGAAAAATACATCAACTTGCGCTATAGTTTGTTACCCTATATATACTCAACCTCATGGGATGTTACAACCCATCAGTCTAGCATGATGCGGGCTCTTGCCATGGATTTTGCCAACGATAAAAAGGCTTGGGATATTAGTGATCAATACCTGTTTGGAAAGTCGATTTTGGTTTGCCCGGTAACCGAAAGTCTGTATAATGAAAATGGGATAGAAAAATTCAAAACCATTAAAACACGAGAGCTATATTTGCCTGCCGGTACTAACTGGATTGACTTTTGGACAGGCGAAAAGCATTTGGGCGGACAAACAATCTCGCGGGATGTGCCGCTAGATATTATTCCTTTATACATCAAAGCCGGAAGCATTCTGCCTGTTGGCCCTCAGGTACAGTATGCAGAAGAAAAGAACTGGGATGAGCTTGAAATCCGCGTTTACGATGGAGCTAATGCTGAATTCACTTTGTACGAAGATGAGAATGACAATTACAACTACGAAAAAGGTTTGTATTCAACCATAAAGTTTATTTGGGATGATTCAAAAAAGGTTTTAACTATAGCCGATCGTGAGGGCTCATATCCCGGGATGCTTGATAACCGGCGGTTTAATGTGAAAATTTTTGGACAGGAGAAAAATATACATTCAGTAGTTTACAATGGGGAGAAAACTACGGTTAAATTTTAACGTAATATGAAGAAAGATATATTGATAATACTTGTTATAGCTTGTTTTTCTGTTGCTTGTGCCAGGCAACAGGATAATAACCAGCAGCAGGTGAGTGCCAAAACAATGGTGTTCAGATATACCAATCCGGTTACTCATGACACAACTATTGCCATGCGCGATCATTGTATCATAAAAGTTGGCGAAAAATGGTATTGTACCGGAACATCAATGCCTGTGTGGACAGGTCCAAATCCTGGTGTCCGCTTGTTGGTATCTGATGATTTGATCCACTGGGAGCAACATTCCTGGATTATCGATGCAGGCAAATTACCCGACGACTGCCCTTACAATGGAAGATTTTGGGCTCCTGAAATTCATTACATCAAGGGAAAATACTGGCTCACGCTAAACAGTGGAAAAGTAACCGAAGAAGACCCGAAAGGGATGAGTACGCATAGCGTCTGGCTATTTTCGTCGGATGAAGTTACAGGGCCTTATAATCTGGTTAACGGGCCGCTTACTGCGCAATACAATAACGATGCAACAATTTTTGAAGACGAAGATGGACAGGTTTATTTTTACTGTAGTGGTAATGGGCTTTTTCAGGCAAAAATTGATTTAAACACAGGAAAGCTTACCACTCCAATCGAGAAATTCTTAGATAAGAAGCAACCCGGTTGGCCCGAATGGATGGTTGGTGGTATTGAAGGTCCTTTTGTTATTAAACGTGACGGTACATATTTTATGTTTTTCTCTACCTGGACACGTGGATATGAAGTAGGCCTCTTAAAATCGAAAAATCCATTGGGTCCATGGGAATTAGTGTCGGATGAACCAATATTCGGTACTCGAAAAAAAGGGTATCGCCCGGAGCTTGCCATCGAAGGAGGGTACGATCACTTAAAATTCCAGGATACTGAAGATCCTTACTGCGAAACAGGACATAATGCCTTGTTTGAAGGTCCTGATGGTAATATTTGGAGTTCATGTCATTATATGATGTATGAAAAACGGCCTTATCCATATAGCCAAACATTTGAGCCATGGGAATTAACCCCTCAAATGGGATACGAACCTGTACATTATGAAAATGGAAGGTTTTATATAAATGACGCAACATGGACAGAACAGGTCATTGAGTATTAATGGGGTTGCTGGATTTGAATATTATCGAAATTCAAAAAAAATATAATGAGAGGATTTATTTTAAGTATCGCTTTTTTTTTCGTTTTGGCATTTGTTTATTCTGCCGAAGGCCAAAACATTGTTCAACAGAAACCTGTTGTTCAAACTAAATTCACGGCCGATCCGGCTCCAATGGTTTACAACGATACAGTTTATCTGTACACTTCGCATGATGAAGACGACGCTCAGGGGTTTAGAATGATTGATTGGCTGCTGTACACATCAACCGATATGGTTAACTGGACTGAGCATGGAGCTGTGGCCTCGTTGAAGGATTTTAAATGGGCACGGCAAGACAATGGTGCATGGGCTGTGCAGTGCATTGAGCGTAACGGTAAGTTTTATCTTTATTGCCCCTTGCACGGCGGTGGAATTGGCGTTTTGGTGGCTGATTCTCCCTACGGACCTTTTATGGATCCGCTTGGCAAGAGGTTGATCGATACTGATCATCTTTGGCAGGATATTGATCCTTCTCCCTTTATCGACGACGATGGTCAGGCCTATCTCTTCTGGGGTAATCCCGATGTGTATTACGTCAAGCTCAACAATGATATGATATCCTTGTCGGGCGAAATTGTTAAAGAACCCACAAAACCTAAAAATTATCAGGAAGGCCCCTGGGTTTGGAAACGAAATGGCAATTATTACCTGGCTTATGCCTCAACCTGTTGCCCCGAAGGAATTGGTTACGCTATGAGTAAATCGATTACCGGGCCATGGGAGTACAAAGGTATGATTGTTGAAGCCTCTGAACTTACACGCGGAAATCATCCTGGCATAATCGAATACAAAGGCAAATCGTATTGTTTCGGGCATAGTTATGACATATTGAAAAAGACTACTTCTAAGTTTTATGAACGCCGCTCGGTCGATATGGACCAAATAGTTTACAACTCCGATGGTACCATCCAAAACCATAGTTACTGGTCGGTCCATGGGCCTAAGCAGGTGCAGGTACTGAATCCTTTCATCCGTGTTCAGGCCGAAACAATGGCCTGGAGTGAAGGCCTGAAAACTAATTTTGAAACCGAGTGGGAAGGCCAGTTTGAATGGAACAGGGGCGAGAAAATTGCCGATCGTTTGTATGTAACCTCCATTCATAATGGTGATTATATTTTGGTGCAAGGAGTCGATTTTGCTGCGGGCGCCAAGTCGGTTGATGTGTGCGTTTCGCCCCTTTATGGTGGAAAAATTGAAATGCGTACCGATAAAATCGATGGACAGATTATTGCAACCGTCAATGTTGGGCCACAGGGCGAAGGCGGAAAGTGGAAGACACTTTCGGCACCTGTTTCAAATGTGAATGGGGTGCACGATGTATATCTCGTTTTTAAAGGCGAAAAAGATTTATTTGATTTCGATTGGTGGCAGTTTATAATGAAATAATAATAGACGATAATTATGAAACTCTCTTTTTGGATATTACGTTTCCTGATCCTTGTTTTAGTGGTGGGCAATATAAAATTAAGCGCACAAAACCCCGTCATCCAAACCTATTTTACGGCCGACCCTGCACCAATGGTGTATAACGGAACCGTTTATCTTTATACTTCTCACGACGAAGACTCAACCGTGAACAATTTTTTCACCATGTACGATTGGCTTTGCTATTCGTCTACCGATATGGTTAATTGGACCGACCATGGAACTGTGGCTTCGTTGAAAAGTTTTACATGGCACGAAAAGTCAAATGGTGCATGGGCTCCACAATGCATAGAGCGCAATGGTAAGTTTTACCTTTATGTGCCCATTCATGGCGAAGGCATTTCCGTGTTGGTGTCCGATTCGCCAACCGGCCCGTTTACCGACCCAATTGGGAAACGTCTCATCGATAGTGGCCATGTTTGGCAGGATATTGACCCCACCGTATTTGTGGATGACAACGGACAGACCTACCTTTACTGGGGAAATCCCAGCCTATGGTACGTGAAGCTTAATAAAGACATGGTATCGTACGACCGCACTATTGGCCAGAATGGAATAGTATCAGTACCGATGACCGCAGAATCATTTGGATCGAAAGAAGGTCGCGATGGAAAACCCGGAACCACTTACACAGAAGGCCCCTGGTTCTACAAACGCAACAACTTGTATTACATGATATATGCTGCAAACGGTATTCCTGAGCACATCGCTTATTCCACGGCTCCTACAGCCGAAGGCCCCTGGACATACAAAGGATTTATCATGGAACGTGCGCCGCACCTGGCTTTTACCAACCATTCGGGCATTATTGATTTTAAGGGAAATTCATACTTCTTCTATCACGACCAGGCTTTGTCGAAAGGCGAAGGTTTCAAACGTTCGGTTAGTGTTGAGCAATTCAAATACAACGCCGACGGAACCATACAGCTTATTAAACCCACAAAAGAAGGTGTAACTAAGAGCATTGCTAATTTGGATCCCTTCAAAAAAGTTGAGGCCGAAACCATTGCCTGGAGCGAAGGATTAAAAACAGCGGGAGACAGCAAAACGTGTGTTTACGTGACAAAAATTGAAAATGGCGACTATTTGAATGTCCGTAGTGTCGATTTTGGTAAAGGCGCCAAATCATTCGAAGCCAGTGTTGCTTCTGCGTCGGCTGCCGGTAAAATCGAAATCCGTCTGGATAACTCCGATGGCGAACTGCTGGGCTCAATCGATGTGGGAAACACCGGTTCATGGCTAAACTGGGCATCTGTAAAGGGTAAAATGAAGAAAATAAAGGGAGTACATGATATCTGTTTAGTGTTTAAAGGCGGCAAAGGCGAGTTGTTCAACTTCGACTGGTGGCAGGTTAAATAAGTTTCAATAAAAAGCAATATTAAGATGAAAAGAATTTTAGCTGCTATAATTATTGTGTTACTGGTTCTTTCGGCATGCAGATCGGATTTAAAATACGAAAAAGGAACTAACGGTCTTACTGTAAACCTGGCTGAGGGGACACTTGGAATTTACCCGCTTTCGGATAACACGGTTCGGGTACAATTTTTCCAGGGTGAAAAAACAAGCCTTCCCGAATTTATTTTGGCTAGTGAATTTACAGTTCCCGATTTTGATGTTTCTGAAACAGCTAATAACATTCGTTTGTCGTTAAAGGAGCTTGTGGTTGAAGTAGATAAAAAAAACGGCGATCTTACGTTTGTCGATAGTGTTGGCCAGGTTATTTTGAAAGAAAAAGCCGGTTCGCGTTCGCTGAAACCCGATTCAGTTATGGGCGAACCTTGTTTTATGGTTGAACAAACCTTCCACTCACCGGATGACGAATCAATTTTTGGCCTGGGTCAGTTTCAGGATGGTCATTACAACCTAAAAGGTGTTAGCCGCCGGTTAACTCAGGTTAATAGTCAAATTGCCATTCCGTTTATTTATTCAAGCAAAGGATATGGTTTGTTGTGGCACCAATATGGCTTAACCGATTTTAACCCGGCCGATAATTTTGTAACGCTGGTAAAGCAGGAAGAACCTGTTGAAAGTGAAAAACTTGTTGAAGTTACCACAACGGCCGGAACGCAAAGAGTTTCACAAAATCAATCCTTGTATACTGGTAAATTCACTGTGCCAACCGATGGCGATTATTCAATATTTCTCGATTTGGGTGCCATGGGCAACCGCCATTACGTGGTAATCGACGGAAAGCCATGCATCGATCAAAGCAACATGTGGTTGCCACCTACTGCCGGAGCTTTACTTAATCTGAAAGCCGGCGAACACGAGGTGCAATTGGTTTGTAAGGCCGACAATCAGCCTAAATTATCTTGGAAATTGGGAGAAAACACAACAATATTTCGTTCACCCCATGCCCAAATGATCGATTATGTGGTGTTTGCAGGTTCGGCCGATGAGGTGATTGCTTCGTATCGCAACTTGTCGGGGCATGCCCCGATGTTTCCAAAGTGGGCTTACGGCTTTTGGCAATGTCGTGAGCGCTATACTTCGGGAAAGCACCTGGTTGAAACGGTAAAGGAATTCCGCAAACGGCAACTTCCCATGGATGTGATTGTTCAGGATTGGCAATACTGGGGCAGTAGGGGGTGGGGTGTTCCGCAGTTCGACGAAACAAATTACCCAAATCCGGATGAGTTCATCCAGAAAATTCATGATTTGAATGCCCATTTCAATATCTCCATTTGGAGTAACCCCGATAAGAATTCAGAAATTGGTAAGCAGTATGTGGCTAATAAGCGCTTTATTGGTGACACCAAATGGTTGGACTATTTCAACCCCGAAACGCGTACGGAATACTGGAATACCTTAAAAGAGAATATGTTCGACAATGGGGTCGATTCGTGGTGGATGGATGCTGTAGAGCCCGAAAACGATGCTTTGACCGGAACCAGCACCTACATTGGCCCTGGCGATTTTTATCGCTTAATTTATCCTCTTATGGTAAGCAAAGCCGTTTACGAAGGCCAACGAGCAAGCTCCAACGAAAAGCGTGTTTGTATTCTTACCCGATCGGCCTTTTCGGGGCAGCAACGCTTCGGGGTAATTAACTGGTCGGGCGATATTGGTGGTGACTGGGATACTTACCGGCGTCAAATTGTAGCTGGCTTAAACTTCACCATCAGTGGTTTGCCATACTGGACTACCGATATTGGTGGTTTTTTCCGTCCCGTGCATTTGCAATACACCGATGAGAATTTTCATGAGCTTCTCTTGCGTTGGTACCAATGGAGTGTTTTCAATCCAATATTTCGAATGCATGGTTATATGAGTGAAACTGAGCCCTGGAAATACGGTCAAAAGGTGGAAGACAACATGCGCAAGATGCTGAACTTGCGTTACCAACTTTTGCCCTATATATATTCTGAAGCATGGCAAATTACCTCAAAAGGTTCTACCATGATGCGGCCGCTAGTGATGGATTTTAGTAATGATACCCTAGCCGTGAGCCAGCCCTACGAATATATGTTTGGGAAAGCATTTTTAGTTGCACCAATTACCGAAGCTGGCAGTATACAACGCGATGTTTATTTGCCCAAAGCGGCTGATTGGTACAGCTTCTGGACAGGAGAACGCTTTTCAGGCGGGCAAACCGTCTTGGCTGAAGCTCCAATCGACCAGATACCATTGTTTGTTAAAGCCGGATCTATCATACCCATGGGGTCGGTGGTTCAGTATTCGGGACAGGATTCATACGAAACACTTGAAATTCGCATTTGCGAAGGTGCCAATGGCGAATTTACCCTTTACGAAGACGAAGGCGATAACTACAACTACGAAAACGGTAAATTTTCTACAATCACCTTTGTCTGGAACGATGAAGCTAAAACTTTGACAATTAACGATCGTCAGGGTTCATATCCAGGAATGCTTGAGAGTCGGCAGTTTGATGTGAAAGTTATAGGTTATTCGGATGATGTAAATGCAGTAGTCTATAAAGGTGAAGAAATTACAGTTAATTTTAACGGAATATGAGAAATTATTCTTATCCAAATAGATAAACATTTGAACCATGAGAATTAACTCCTCAAATGGGATATGAACCTGTTCACTATAAGAATGGTAGGTTTTATTTCGACGGGCCACATGGACGGAGCAAATTATTGAATGTAAATGATATTGCTGAATTTTAGCAGTGTAGAAGTCAGAATACAGATTGTTGGAGTTTTTTAGTTCTACTTTAACAGATTTCTTTTATTCAGGTTGAAGGCCTGAAAGTAATTAGCCTAGGGCGTTACCAGAGGCTATTGATCAAAGGCCTTCGTCCTTTTTTTGACAGATTATCCTAATCTGTCAAAATAGAATTAGTATACTCCTAAATATATATTGAAATGAAGAATTTAAGGTACAAAAATCGGAGGAAAAGTTTTCAATCAATTTTACTTTTCGTATTTCTTTTGCTTGTTTCGATTGCATGTAAGCAAAAACAACCCGATCGTATCGAAACGCTTTTTGACGATGACTGGAAATTTCAATTGGGCGACTTAGAAGATGCAGAAAATCCTACATTTAAGGATGATACTTGGCGCAGTCTGGATTTACCGCACGATTGGAGTATAGAAAATCTTCCCAATCAGGAACCAGGAAAAGTGATTGGACCATTCTCCAAAGAAAGCATTGGAACAACGGCTACAGGATACACTGTTGGTGGCACAGCCTGGTACCGCAAGACATTTACTCTCAATAAGGACGACCGGTTCAGCCAGGTCATCATCAATTTCGATGGCGTTTATATGAACAGCGAAGTTTGGGTCAATGGTAAGCTGGTTGGTTCGCATCCTTATGGTTATACTGCTTTTCACTTCGATATTACTGAATATCTCAATCCTGCCGGAGAGCTCAATGTTATAGCTGTAAAGGTTAAAAACGAAGGGAAAAACTCACGTTGGTACACCGGATCTGGTATATATGGACATGTATGGCTTATTCAAAAGCAATCAATCCGCATTGCACACAACGGCGTGTTTGTAAATACCGAAAGTGTTTCGGAAAATGAAGCCAAATTATCTGTGTCGGCAACGGTCGAAAACAGTACCAGCGACATTTCAGAGGTACAGTTGCAAATCAGCATTGTTGATGCTGACGGCAATGTTGCCGCTAAATCGGAAATCCCTATGGGAAGTATTCCAAATGGAATCAAAGATATTACCCAAAGTATAAAAGTGCCTAAAGCCAAACTGTGGTCAATCGAAACTCCCAATCTTTATACCGCGGAAGTTAAGGTTGTTGCCAACGGAGAAACGACTGACCAAACTGCAACAACATTTGGGATCCGTACCATCCATTTCGATGCAAAAACAGGATTCACGCTAAACGGAAAAACAGTTCTGCTGAAGGGTGGTAACCTCCATCACGACAATGGATTTCTGGGGTCGACAACCATCGACCGTGCCGAAGAACGGCGCGTGGAACTGATGAAAGCCAATGGCTTCAATGCCATTCGTGCAAGTCACAATCCGCCATCGAAACAATTTCTGGATGCCTGCGATCGCCTTGGTGTTTTAGTCATGGACGAAGCCTTTGACCAATGGGTCCGGCCTAAAAATCCACAGGATTATCATCTGTATTTCAGGGAGTGGTGGAAAAAAGACCTTAAATCGATGATTTACCGCGACAGAAACCATCCTTCGGTAATTTTCTGGAGTATCGGTAATGAACTCAATGAGCGTGCTGATTCCCTTGGATATACTATCCGCAAAGAACTGGTGGCCGAAGCACACAGGTTGGACTCAACAAGGCCTGTAACCGAGGGTGTTTGTGAATTTTGGGATCACTGGGGTCGCGAGTGGTCAACGGCGGCGCCTGTATTTAACGACCTGGATGTGGCAGGTTATAATTACCTGCAGAAACAATTCGAATTGGATCATGCTGAATATCCCGATCGGATAATTGTGAGTACTGAATCGTACGCCCCCGAAGCTTATGCTTTTTGGCAGGGGGTTGAGGAAAATTCTTATGTAATAGGCGATTTCGTATGGACAGGCATGGACCATTTGGGTGAAACGGGCTGTGGTAATTCAAAAATTAGTGAAAAACCAGGGCCTCGCGTAGGTCTTCAACCATGGCCATGGTTCAGTAATTATTGTGGCGACATCGATCTGTGCGGCTCCAAAAAACCGCAATCGTACTATCGCGATGTGGTTTGGAATAACAGCAAAATTGAAATGATGGTGCATACGCCAATTCCCGAAGGCATGGTAGAAACATACAGCTACTGGGGCTGGCCCGACGAGTACCCAAGCTGGAACTGGGCTGGTAATGAAGGTAACCTGATGGATGTTAGGGTTTTCTCTAAATGCCCTAAGGTACGGCTCGAATTAAACGGAAAAGTAATTGGCGAACAAACGATTGATGCCAACACGGGCATTACCGCTCATTTTAAAGTGCCGTACGAACCCGGTGTCTTAAAAGCCATTGTGCTGGATGAAGGAGTTGAAAGAGCCTCCAAAGAACTGAAAACCACAGGTGCCCCGGCAAAAATTAAACTCACTGCCGACCGACCCGAAATTAAGGCCAACCGCAACGATTTATCGTATGTAAAGGTTGAAATTACGGATGATCAGGGCAATGTAATTCCAGATGCATCCATCCCTGTCACATTTTCGATATCGGGTGTGGGTGAAATTGCCGGTTCTGGAAATGCTAACCCAAACGACATGGCGAGTTTCAATAATAAGGTTTGCAAAACTTTCCGCGGAGAGGCATTGGCAATTCTTCGTCCCATAAAGAATGATAAAATGGGAATTGTTACGCTTAAGGCTGAAGCAAATGGTTTGGTTTCAGGTGAAATAGAGATAAAAATTCAATATAAATAATAACAGTGATGAATAATTATTATAAACTGATGATAGTGGCTATTATGGCTATTGTCTTTCAATTATCAACAGGGTCACTTTCGGCCCAAACTGTTTGGCTCGACGAGCTCGATCTTAGCACTGCCACTCAAGGTTATGGTGTGCCCCAAAAAAACAAATCGTGCGATGGCAAAACGCTCACCATTGCAAGCGTAACTTTCGAACGTGGATTTGGTAGCCACTCAGAAAGTTTATTAACAATCATCCTAGATGGAAAAGCAACTTTGTTTACCGCTAAAGTTGGTATCGACGACGAGGTGAAAGGCCAACAACCCGCAGCCGAATTTATTGTTAATGGCGATGGCAAGCAACTATGGTCGAGTGGAATCATGCGTCTAGGTGAT
This sequence comes from Prolixibacteraceae bacterium, assembly GCA_016931385.1. GTDB lineage: Bacteria > Bacteroidota > Bacteroidia > Bacteroidales > Prolixibacteraceae > DAIMEA01. The sequence continues at coordinate 1,193 of JAFGEV010000406.1, read as the reverse complement.
GCTGCTAAGCCTTGCTCTGTAACGCTCGATGGTGTAAAAAAAATGGAATTGCTGGTGACCGATGGTGGCAACGGAAATTATTACGACCATGTAAACTGGGTCGATGCCAGGTTTGAAACCACGGGTGTAAACATATTCAAAACTTTCAACCCTGTTTCAAGCGAAGTTTATATACTCACTCCAAAACCATCAGCTGAACCTAAATTGACCGGGGCCCGGGTGTTTGGCGTTCGTCCGGGGTCGCCTTTTCAACATTTGGTGACAGCGACTGGCGACCGTCCCATGACCTTTTCGGCCAAAGGGTTGCCGAAAGGATTAAAGATTGATTCAAAATCAGGTTTGATTACAGGAATATTATCAAAGCCTGGTACGTATAATGTAACATTGGGTGCAAAAAATGCAAAAGGCAAGGCTGAGAGGCTGTTCCGTATTGAGTGTGGTGACAAAATTGCCCTAACTCCGCCCATGGGTTGGAACAGTTGGAACTGTTTTGCTCAGGAAGTTTCGGCCGATAAGGTGAAACGTGCTGCAAATGCAATGGTAAATAGCGGTCTGATAAACCACGGCTGGACTTACATCAATATCGATGATTTCTGGAATAACCATCGGGATTCTAAAGATCAATCGTTGCGTGGAAAGCTTCGCGATGAAAATGGGAACATTGTTCCAAACGAGCGTTTTGGCGATATGAAAGCCCTTGCAGATTATGTACATGGTCTTGGGTTGAAAATTGGCCTGTATTCCTCTCCAGGCCCTTGGAGTTGTGGGGGGTGTGCCGGAAGTTACGGATATGAGAAGCAAGATGCTGAAAGCTATGCAGAATGGGGATTCGACTATCTGAAATACGATTGGTGCAGCTACGGAAACGTTATAAACGGTTTGCCCGAAAACGACCCGTATAAGGTTTCTTCTCTCTCGTACAACGGTGGTAGCGAACTTGAAAACGCAAAAAAACCCTTTCAGTTGATGGGCGATTTATTAAAGCAACAAACACGAGATATCGTTTATAGCGTTTGCCAGTATGGCATGTCCGACGTGTGGAAATGGGGTGGCTCGGTTGGCGGTAACGCCTGGCGCACTACTAACGACATAACCGATACATGGGCAAGCATGAAAGGTATTGCGCTCGATCAGGATAAATCGGCCCCTTATGCCAAACCCGGCAACTGGAACGACCCTGATATGCTTGTTGT
>JAFGEV010000405.1 GCA_016931385.1 Prolixibacteraceae bacterium | reverse complement strand
CACCTGCGAACGAGTTCCTTTCCGGGGGAAGGCATAAATCGCGGGCACCCGTCAGCAAAAGTTTTAGAGCCTTGATCTTTTTGCTTCGTTTTTGGATCAAGCCAAAAATGAAGGCCCGTCAGGCAAGACAAAAAGCTTGATAAAGCTTTAATTTCTTGATAATAAATATTTCGGGATATGAAACAAAAATCTATAAATATATTAAAGAAATTCAGTTCTTCTTTGTCATAAAAGTGATTGATTTGATTTTAAAATTTCGTGATGAAAGTATACCAGAAAAAAAAGTGTTAGTGCGGTGAAAATGCCATACGAAAATAGTTATGTATATGTATCTCTGATTTTTACAAATAATATTTTAGGGAAAAATTAAAAGCGTCACAAGTCAGGAATTATAGGTTTAGCCGGTAAATATATAATTTTTTACAAAAAAAGGGACTGCCTTAAAGACAGCCCCCTTTGAATTCATCTTATTTTGCAGTCTGGCTAGTATCCCGGGTTCTGTGTTACGGAACCATTTGTGTTTGCGATTTCAGCTTCAGGTATTGGCCATAATTCGTGTTTGCCTTTTTGGAACGCATCCCCAAACTGTTCCTGCACCTGTCCTTTCGGGCATTCAGTAAACTGATAATTAAGTGCAGCCGTAAGTACCTGTTGTGCCCTGCGTGTACGCACAAGGTCCCAGTACTGATGGCCTTCAAAGGCCAGCTCAACACGGCGTTCGGCATAAATATTTTCAAGTGTTACCGAAGAAAGCGCTTGCGGATAACCTGTATTGCCAGAGTTTCTGGCCCTTTCGCGCACACGGTTTATCCAGGTTAAGGCATCCGAAGTGTTGCCAATGTGAACAGCAGCTTCAGCACCCATCAGCAACAGGTCGGCAAAACGGAACATTTTGGTATTTTGCGGCATATCGCCCAACGAACCACGTATATTGTTGAAAATCGGATCGGTAAAGTATTTCCAGGTTACATAACCGGTTGCAGGGTGGTTATAATAAGGTGAAACGAAAACCGAGTCGGGATATGTTGCACGCAATTCTTCGTTGTCGTAATAGAACGGGACTTTATCTTCGGGCGTAACTACACTGAGTTTATACCTTGGATCTTTAATCTGCCCATCAGCAAAGCAACCAATGTCATGATAGGCTGTTTCCCTGAAATATTTTGTAGGCAGTATAAATCCCCAGAAGTAATCCTGCTCTGTATACTCATGCTCTTTTGTAGTTACATTTATAGTCCACGCATAAACACCACGGGGCCCGTAGTATCGAGGGATAAGGTTTCCTTCCTGGCCTTCGGGGAAAGTACTAAGGCCGGTTTGCATGTGCTGTATGTCGAATATCGATTCGGCACAGTTATTGGCTTCGGGCTGCCATATCCATTTGTAGGGTGGCATCTGGGTTTCGAAGGTTCCGTTTTTACCAAGGCGGGTAACAATCAACGGGTCATTGTGGCTGTTTTCACCAATCAGGTAATAAACGTTCGAGTTGATGACTTCTTTGGCTGCATCGTATGCTTCCTGCCATTTTTCCTCGTATAGGTATGTTTTGGCAAGATAAGCTTTTGCTGCTCCCCATGTAGCACGGCCAATATTGGCTGCATCGTGTTGTCTGGGAAGCAATTCGGCAGCTTTTATGAAATCTTCTTCAATGCGTTCCCAGGTGTAGCTTAGTTCAGGCCTTTCCTGGTTCCATTCTTCCTGTAACAAAACGTGGTCGATAAAGGGTACCCCTTTTAACTCACCGTCGAAATCCTGTTGCAATTGAGGCTCTCCGCCAAAATTCCTTTGAAGGACAAAATGAAAGAACCCCCTAAGGAAATATGCTTCACCCAGAACTCTTTTTCTCAGGTCTTCGTTAAAACCTTCAACGGGTTCACTAATGTAATATATTACAAGGTTACAGCGGTAAATGCCACGGTACATCCAGTTCCACATATTTATACAGTAAGGATTTGTAGCAACTGTTGAGAATTTCATCATTTCCTGCAGAAATGGTTGATCACCGCCACCGGGTTCCCCCCCGGTCATGGCATCGCCCGAGCAAACTGTGCCGGCGAATTCGGCGCGTTCGTAATTCTCGCCTAGCTGCAGAACGTCGTAAGCTGCATTGATGCCCTGTACTGCACCGCTTTCACTGGTATAAAACGATGCATCGGTAGGGGTATGGGGTTTTTTGTCCAGGTAGGCTTCTTCATCACATGCAGTAATGACAAAAAGAAATGAAGCAACCAGTGCAAGACAAATTTTACTGCCTGTTTTAAGATTACCGGCAGTGTTCTGAATACCTTTTTTGGTTTTCAGAAATGTATTGAGAATTGAATTGATTCGTTTCATTGTAAATGATTTAATGTTTTTCAATTAATTAAAACGTCAGGTTCAGGCCAAACGACAGGGTTTTAGCAAGCGGATACATGCCCCTGTCAACGCCAATATCAAGGAAGCCACGTTGTGATACGCTTGATCCCTGGTCGTTACCTGTTCCAATTTCAGGGTCAAAACCGTTATAATTATGGAACGAGAAATAGTTCTGTGCATTGACATAAATCCTTGCACTTTCAATGCCTATGCTGCCAGTTAGTTTTGAAGGCAGGGTATAGCCCAATTGGATCGTTTTAATACGGAAAAAGCTCCCGTCTTTTACATATCTGTCGGAGAACCTAAGGTTAGCCTCGTTTTGTGCAGTGTTGGTAAGCCGTGGTATCGAGGTGTCATCTCCTTCCTGTGTCCAGTGGTCGAGCATGGTTGTAGCCAGGTTCCAGTAACAGTTGCCGCTTTCGTGGTAATATATCATTCCCTGAAAGATGTCATTTCCGTAAACGCCTTGTCCGAACACTTTAAGGTCGAAACCCTTGTATTCAAGGTCGATGTTAATGGCATAGGTAAAGTCCGGGTGAGGGTTGCCGATATAGGTCATGTCATCGCTCGATATATAACCGTCGCCATTTAAATCTTTCATTTTTACATCTCCGGGAGCAGCCCTGCCATCGTAATTTGCCCTGGCTTTTCCCTGGGCGATTGCAGCTTGTTCATTCAAAAGGTCAATTTCTTCTTTTGTTTGGTATATTCCATCAGTAACATAGCCATAGAAACAGGCAATAGGCATGCCTACTTCGGTACGAGAAACATAGTTGCTCTGGCTTCTGAATGCAGCGCTTGCAATATATTGTCCGGAATCGCCCAGCGCCAATACCTCGTTTTGGACGTGGCCAAGGTTGGCCCCAATGTTATAAGTAAAGTCGTTGATTTTGTTTTTGTAGTTCAGGTTTAACTCGAAACCAATGTTTGAAACCGAACCGGCATTGGTATATGGGTAATCCTGAATACCCGACATGCCCGAAACGGGAACCTGGGCAAGCATATCGTTTGTGATCCTGATAAAATAGTCAAAATTCACTGAAAATTTGTTTGCAAAGAAGTTTGCGTCAAGCCCGATGTTGGTCTGTTCGGTCGACTCCCATTTGATGCCCTGGTTGGCATAACCGTGAGGTGCGCCGCCGCTGTAAGAAGTCTGGCTTCCGTAAGGGCCAAACGTATAGGCATGTACCTCGCCGCTGGTAACGTTGGTATAAGCTGCATAGTCGCCAATTTCCTGGTTTCCGAGCAAGCCCCAGCCGGCACGTAGTTTCAGGAAGGTGACCAGGTCGGTTTTCGGGAAGAACGATTCTTCGTTTATTTTCCAGCCTGCTGCGAACGAGGGGAAATTCCCCCAGCGGTTTGAAGCACCGAATTTGCTGGAACCATCGCGACGGAAGGATGCAGTAAGGTCGTAACGGTTATCGAATGAATAAATCAATCGGCCGAGGTACGAAATCATGGAAGCATCCCAGGGTATTCCTGAAAAATGAAGAGTTGGTAAAACTCCGGCTACATCTTCATACTGAACAGCGGATTCTATACCCCTGTTGGCCATGTACCACATGTCGGGGTTGTCAGGCACATCGGTTGTCTGGCGGAGAGAAAGCCTGTATGAAGATTGTTGTGCCGTATACCCAGCCAGGAACTGCACGTCGTGCTTGTCGGCAAAGGTTTTCTGCAGTGTGAGCAGTTGTTCGAAGATCATCATGTCCGATTTAAACGAGCCGTTAAACAGGGTTGTTTGTGTGGCCATGTTGTCGGTCGATTCATAGAATATCGGAGTGAACTGCTCGTTTTCGTGGCGGTTGATCTCCATACCAACACTCGATTTGAGGGTTAACCATGAAAACGGTTTTATTTCAATATAAGCGCTTCCCAGCAATTGAAGCGATTGCAGAACATTGTGGTTACGCACGATTTGCCCTACCGGGTTGCCAATGTTATTTTTTGTCGGGCCGCTGGGATTGCCTTCCGAGTTGAAAACAGACTGTGTAGGATCGGCAGTTATGGCCTGTGTAATAATTGAAGAATATTCATCCTGTTCGCGTACGATATTTTTTGTTGAATAGGATAAACCGATGTTTTCTCCAATCGTAAGCCAGGGTTTAATATCCGATTTTGTGTTTACACGAAAAGTGAAACGTTCGTAATCGGAACCTTTAATGATCCCTTCCTGTTTAAAGTAGCTGCCAATTACAGCACTGTTGATTTTCTCGGAACTGTTCAGGAAGTTAACCTGGAGGTTCGAAACCATCGCTTCGCGGAAGATTTCATCCTGCCAGTCGGTAAGGTTCACTGCCGAGCTGTCTTCCCAATCGTACCCCGCTGCATTGCGCATGGAAGTCCATTGGGTGCCGTCCATTACTTCGTATTTTTTTGCTACGGTTTGGATGCCTGTGTAAGCATCAACAGCGATGCTCGATTTGCCGGCTTTTGCTTTTTTTGTTGTGATTAGCACAACACCGTTGGCAGCCCTTGCTCCGTAAATGGCTGCTGCCGAAGCATCTTTCAATACTTCCATCGACTCAATGTCGCCGGGGTTTAACATGCCAATCGACCCCGATGAGATGGGTATACCATCAACAACATAAAAAGGGTCGGGGTTGGTAATTGTACCCATACCCCTTATCCGAACTGTGGGTGATGTACCCGGGGCGCCTGAGTTTGTGGTTACGGTAACGCCGGCAGTGCGTCCCTGCAGGGCCTGGTCAATACCCGAGCCCACATTTTGACGGATACTTTCTTCGCTGATTGATGCAACAGCGCCTGTCAGGTCGCTTTTCTTAACAGTACCGTAACCAATCACAACAACATCTGAAATGCCCATCACATCCGATTCCATTAGAATATTGAAAACCTCTCGGCCTTCAACATTTATTTCCTGTGTTTTATAACTTACATAAGAAATCTGGATGGTGCTGCCCGGATTGACGCTGAGTGAAAAGTTCCCGTCAACATCGGTAATGGTGCCGTTTGTTGTGCCAATCTCGATAACGGAGGCGCCGGGAAGGCTTTCGCTGGTCTCGGCATCTTTTACGTTGCCCCTGATTACTTTTTTTGCCTGTTGCGATGTAGAAATCGTTCCCGGTTCGTTGCCAAAAACGGTTCCGCAGGTAAAAGAGAAAAACAGAAGCAAGGCCATGAACATCGTGATGTTGATGCTCAATTTTGTTTTTTGTAGGTTCATTGCATAATTTTTCATACTGCTTTAGGTTAATAATTAACGAAGGTTATTAGAAAATATTTAATTATTTCATTGAACATGAATGCCTTATGTGAAACACATGAGTAACATTTCCCCTGGCGAGAAGAAGTTTCATGGCTCGTTTCTTATACAATATTATATATGTAACCTGAGCGGTTTCAAAATACAATCGAAAATTACAAAAATATTTTTTACTTTTTTAGTGTTTTGCGTATTTTTTACACATTAATTAAAAATAGCTCTTCTTAGCAGGTTTTCAGGCATGTTAAAAACTCATTTCTTATGGGGTATGTATTCAGTACAATAATTAAATCAGTGATGAAGTGGAAAACAGGATAATACGAAACAAATGAAGAGCGCAGAGGGCAGAGGGCAGAGGGCAAAGGGCAGAGAGCAAAGGGCAGAGGGTAAAGGGCAGAGGGCAGAGGGCAAAGGGCAGAGGGCAAAGAGCAGGGGGCAGAGAGCACAGGGCACAGGGCAGAGGGCAGGGGGCAAAGAGCAAAGAGCACAGGGCAGGGGGCAGAAAAACAGGTTCAGATATCTGTCGGAAAGGTTATTGGGATTATGAGCCCTTTGACTTGTGCTCTCTGCCAAAAAAAGGCAAAAAAAATAGGCTGCATTAATGTGCAGCCTATTTTTATATTGTATACAGACTATTTCTTAGTTTTTAGTCAGTTTAGCAGTTCCGACATATTTGTCGTTGTTGTAAGCTTTGATTACATAAACGCCTTTTGAAAGGTCGCTTACATTCAGGGTGCGTGAACTTGAGTTGATCGATTTAACTTCCTGTCCGAGAATGTTTGAAATAACAACCCTGTTGAAGTTAGCGCTGATTGTAACAGTGCTGCTTGCAGGATTTGGATAAACATTCATGCTGAGGTTTTTAACTGATTTCGGGCTGCTGCCTGCTTCAAGGGTAATGGTACCAGCACCGTCCATGGTGTTCCAGTTTTCGTCGCCACCATCATTACCGGAAGACATCCATACTGATCTTTGGCGTACAGTTGTAATGCCTTCATCCTGGTCGATGATCGTTACGTCGAAACCGATGTCAACAAGATCTTTAGCCATGTTAACATCCAGGTAAACGCCATCAGCATTGTGCATGTTGGCCCATGGTACAGCGTGTTCGTACACATAGTCTTCGCCTGCAAGTGAGTAGCAGATTATACCGCCCGGGTTTTGTTCGGTACCAGCAACTTCGATAGGGACGTCGTAGCTTCCATCGGCAAAACCTTCAGCTATCTGCCAGTGACCTGATCCGGCTGCAGATACACCTACACCATCCATGAGGTTTTCATTCACATCCCAGTAAACTTCGGGTTTGTCATATTCCCATGAGTTACCGCCTGATTCCCAGCTTGGCCAGTGGTTACCCTGGTCGAAGCATTCGATCAGAACATAGCAGTAGTCGTCATCGTACAGTACTTTAAAGTATGTACCTTCAACTGTCGGAACTTCTTCACGGAAGAAACGTTGATCACAGGGTACAGCTTCAACAGCATCCCATAGTTCTTCAATGTAACCGTCAATTTCGACTGGTTCCGGGGTGTACTTTACCATAAGATTATCGCCTGTTGCTGTTTGGGCGATCAAGCTTCCGCATACGAGAAGAGCAATCAATAAAGAGTAAATTTTCTTCATAGTTTAAACATTTAATTAACATTAGTTATTAATAGTAATTATCGAAAATCTTAATTACTTTCTAAATATGGGTTGAAGGTAAATTATTCATGTATAATTTCCAAATTTCAAATAAAAAATTTTTTCTTGTTTATGCCTGTTTTCAACGCTTTCGGGAAAATATTTCTATAAAAACTGTTTATATTCATGTAACAGTATTTTAATAAAAAATTATAAATCAGCATAAAGTGTATTTTTTACCCTTAGTCGGAAATTGTTTATAACTGGCTAAGGGTTAAAAGTCGAAAACTCATGAAAAATTATTTTAACACTTAAAATTATTTACTGAAAAACCTTTTAACTGTTTTTCTTTAGTACCTGTTCGGCCTTGGTTAATATATTTTTTTCTTTGTCTGATATTATACCTTTACTTCTTTTTTCATCTAGGATTTTTACCAGTAAGTTTATGTCGTTTAATCCTTTATTTTTTTCATTCAAATCGAAAAGCAACATAGCCCTGTTAAACAGCAAATCGGTGTTTTGAGGTGATACTTTTAATCCATCGTTAAAGAGTGATAAAGCACTGTTTTTATCATTCATTCGAATTTTTACAATAGCAGGATTTATATAAAATTCAGGTTCAAAACTATAGTTTTCCCTGAGGATGGCATAATTCCTCAAAACGGGTTCCCAATCCTGTAGTTGAAATTTGATTTGAATAATGCTTTTCAATGCTCTGTAGTTATCGGGTATATACTCCAATACTTTATTGTAATCGGAAACGGCCTCATCGTATTTTTTCATATTCTGGTACAAGGATGCCCGTTCGAAAAGAAGTTCAAGATTTGCAGGATTTTTTTCAAGCAGCCTGTTAAAAACATCCAGTGCTTTAAGATGTTCTTTTTCTGTATTTACCGGGTCGTTAAGCGATTCAAAAATATCGGCACGTTTCAGAAATACCATGTAATTATCCTCGGTTAGTTCTACGGCTTTATCTATATCGGCACTAAAGGCTTCCATATTGCCTTCCGATGCATGATATATTGCTCTGTTGATATATAATACACCATCGCAAGGATATTGTGCAATTAAATCTTCGATTATTTCACTTGCTTTATGCTTTTGTCCTTTTTTCAGGTAAGCAGTCGATAAATACATTTTGATTTCTTTATCGTTGTCGGGATGTAGTTTGAGCAGTTCAATGTATCCTTCGATGGCTTTATCCCAATTACTCAACGAATTATATCCTGCACAAAGTACTTCACATGCCTGGGTGTTTTTAGGATTAATTTTTAAAGCTTTTTTAGCATCGTTGATGACTTTATTGTATTCCTGTCCGAACAGGTATAAGTTTGCCCGGTTTATTAGCAGTTGTTCGTCATTTGGTTTCTCAGCAATTTTTTTGTTAATGATCTGCAGGGCAGTGTTGTAGTCGTTAATATATTTATTATTTGATCCCTGTGATAAAATCTTGTTGAGTTTAATTCGTGTTATGTATGCATCAAAATATTGGGAATCTAACTCGATAGCACGTTCAAGGTTTTTGTAAGCATTCAGGTATTCGTTGTGTGATATGTCTTCGGAAGCATTCCGGACGCAATACAAGGGAGATTCTGAGAAGCCGTCGATAATTTTGACAAAATCATCGCTCTTACCGTAATAAAATTCGGGTATATTGGCTGCCTTTTTTTCAAACAGGAACGATTCGAGCAAAACAGGAGGAGAGTCGTTGCCTTCTTCATCAATGTGTGTCAAAAAGAGTTGAGTGTATGGCCCGTATTCCTTCGAGGCAAAAACGATCCATTTACTGTTAGGTGACCACGAATGCCATGAATTCATGTTCCCGGTATTGCAGTTCATAAGCCTTGGAGTGCCACCTTCGGCGGGCAAAATGTAAAGTTTACTGTCGGGTTGAAGGAGCATAAAATTATCAGCCTGGCAAAAAACCACCCATTTCCCATCGGGCGAATAACGTGCAAAAAAGTTGCTTTTACCATTGAAAGAAGCCCCATTAACAGGAACAGGTTTTCCCCCTTTTCCTTCATTAAATGGCAACCTGTGTAAGTTAAATTTGAATTCTTTTTCACCTGAAATAAATTCATCGGCATCGGATATTGTCAGAAGCACATCTTCTTTATTATCAATTTTATCACTGGAATATCGGGTATTACGGGCAAACATAATTTCTTTACCATCGGGCGACCAGGTGGGATTGCTTTGCACGTACTTTTTGTCGCAGGCCCCCTGCAATTCATCAAATTTTTTTGTTTTTGTATCGTAGTATGCCAGTATTCCTTTTACAGGGAAGAACAATTGGGAGTATTTGAAGTTAGCATCGATGGCAACAAAAACCGATCTGTCTTTTACCGTTGAAACCGCATATCTTCCGTCGGGTGAAATTTGTGAAAGCAGCCCAAAAGTTTTTTCACCGTCTTCCCTCCGGTATTCGCTCCAGCTGATAATATCATCAGGTTTAATCAGGCATGAATCTTCAATGGGCGAGATGGTATATGAGCCTTTGTCGTTGGCATAATCAACATCCATGGCAAGCGATTTTCCGTTTGCGGGGAAGGAATGACAGTTGGCGCAAATAGGAATATTGTCGAGCATTTTTTTAGGCTTTTCTCCAACATTTCCCATATGCCATTCTATTTCGTTTACATTTGCTACAGCATAACTGAACGGCAGGGGAACAGCCCTGAAAAATACAGGTGCATTGACCGAATCGGGAGAGATTGAGAATTCAATATCATTGTAAGAAATTTCTTTTTTAAAGAGCCCTTTCTTTATTCCAATAGCGTAAAATCTATAGTTTTTTCCCTGCTGTTGTTTTAATTCATTCCATAACCCGGCATCAGGTCTCCATTTTGCCTGGTCGGTTATACCGGTATAAATTTCACTGCCGGTTGAATCGGAAATGCATACGCACCATTTCGAAAATTGTGAAAGTGAATCTTCCCACTGGAAT
>JAFGEV010000404.1 GCA_016931385.1 Prolixibacteraceae bacterium | reverse complement strand
ATAATTTTAATATGGTTAGTTTTGGTATTTAACCAAGACAAACCGAAAAGAGAATGAGTGAACTAAGAGCGAAGCTAAACACAAGGTTTATATCTCGAATCAGTCTCATTCTCTTTATGTTGACAGGGCCAATTAGAATTCAAAGTTCAAAGACTTTTTAAAGGTTTTAGCATATCAACACAATCGGTTTGCCTATAAACTAATTATAAAGATATGAAAAGAACAAGTTTTATCGGCATTGACATTTCAAAAAAGACATTTGATGTATGTATTTACAAGTCAGGACAAGCAACAAATAAGTTTTTCAAAAAGGAGAATACGCAAAAAGGGTTTGGATCAATGATAAAAGAATTGAAAAGTTTAAGGATCGACCTAACAGAATCATTTGTGTGTTTAGAATATTGCGGGGTCTATGGGCTTGAACTGGGTTTTTTCCTGGAAGGAAAGATTGCATATTGTTTTTGTAATCCTCTTCATATAAAAAGAAGTCTGGGCCTGACAAGAGGGAAAAACGATAAGCTAGATTCATTGAAGATTGCCCGGTTTTGCTATTTGTTCAGAGATGAGCTCCAGCCTATGAGAATGCCATCTAAATGTATGTTGCAATTGAAATCCCTAATGGCTGAAAGAACAAGAATAACCAAATCTATTGTTATAGAAAAGCAAGTGCTAAAAGATCTTGCTTCGACACTGGGAGTCAATGCCAAAACAAGGGCAAAAGTCAGGTTAAAAATACTAACTGAAAACAAAAAAGCCGTTGATAAAGAAATCATGGAACAAATTAAATCAGAAGAATCAATAATAAAGAGCTTTAATTTATTAGTAAGTATAACAGGGGTTTCATTAGTAAATGCCACTATGATGATATTGTGCACCAATAATTTTGAAGGTATTACAAACGCACGTTCTTTTGCATGTTATTGTGGTGTTGCCCCTTTTGAGCATTCCTCAGGAACCAGTATCAAAGGGAAAACCCGTGTGAGCCAGTATGCGAATAAAAAAGTAAAAGCATACTTGTCAAATGCTGCCAGGTCAGCTCTAATGCATGATCCTGAAATAGGTATTTATTATAGACGAAAACGACAGGAAGGAAAAGAACACGGAACGGTCATGAATGCAATAAAATTTAAATTGATAACCAGGGCGTACGCCGTAGTAAAACGGGGCACCCCATATGTTAAACTAAGACAAGCTGGTTAGCAGACAAATAAAACTTAAAAAATATTTGCTTTTAACTTAGAATTCGAATAGTTTCAAACTTGTGATTGAAAACGAAGAAGATTTAGCAGGTTTGCCCGAATCTGTAAGAGCAGCAGGTGCTTCTGCAGCGCAAGCAGCAGGATTGGAAGGGAAATGGGTTTATACCACCCAACGACCCAGTATGTATCCTTTCCTGCAATATTCCGAGAAAAGGGATTTAAGGGAGAAACTTTATATGGCTTATACCAATCGTGCCAATCATGATAATGATAAAGACAATAAAGCAATTGTGGCCGAAATTATGAAATTACGTGTTGAAAGGGCTAATTTGCTGGGATATAAAAACCATGCGGCAATCACCCTCGAACCTCGTATGGCAGGCACCCCCGAAAAAGCCATTGATCTTCTGATGCAACTCTGGGACGCAGCCTTACCAATTGCAAAAAATGAAGCTAAACAAATGCAGGAAATGATCGATCAGGAAGGTGGTAATTTTAAATTGGCTTCCTGGGATTGGTGGTATTATGCAGAAAAAATCAGAATGGAAAAATATAATCTGGATGAAAATGAAATCCGTCCATATTTTAAACTCGAAAATGTTAGAGATGGTGCTTTCTGGGTTGCAAATCAATTGTATGGTATTACTTTTACCCCAATTGATAACATCCCGCTTCCCCATCCCGATGTTCAGGCTTTTGAAGTAAAAGAAGCCGACGGGAGCCATTTGGCAGTTTTATACATGGATTTCTTCCCGCGCGAAAGCAAACAACAGGGAGCCTGGTGCGGCGGTTATCAGGATCATTATATCAAAAATGGCAAAGAAATGATGCCTATTGTAACAACGGTTTTTAACCTGACAAAACCGACAGCTGAAACTCCATCCTTATTAAGCCTCGATGAAGCATCAACGATCTTCCATGAATTTGGCCATGCCCTGGATGGAATGTTTTCGAAAACATCTTATCACAGCAATTTTATTGCCTGGGATTTTGTTGAACTTCCTTCGCAAATTATGGAACACTGGGTAACAGAACCTGAGGTTATGAAGCAATATGCCATCAATTACTTAAGCGGAGAAGTAATTCCTGAAGCCCTGGTTAAAAAAATGGATGCAGCCAGTAAATTCAATCAGGGATTTGTAAATGTTGAAGTGCTTGCAGCTTCTTTGCTTGACCTGGCTTACCATACCATTGACAAACCCATAGATCTGGATATTGCAAAATTTGAAAAAGATTATCTGAACAGCATTGGGCTAATTCCTGAAATTGAATCGAGATACAGAACAACTTATTTCGGCCATATTATTGGAGGTTATGATGCCGGATATTACAGCTATACCTGGGCTGCAGTATTAGATAACGATGCTTACGAAGCTTTTAAAGAAAACGGCATATTTGATAAAGCCACTGCAGAAAAATTCAGAAAATGTGTTCTGGAGAAAAATGGCATTGAAAATGCTATGGAAATGTACATTAATTTCAGGGGCAGAGAACCTCAAATTGAACCACTGTTAAAAAACAGGGGCCTCAATTAATTATAGCTCTATACATTTAAAGAAAGGCGGGTAATTCCCGCCTTTTTGTTTTAAAATTTTTCGAACGTCT
>JAFGEV010000403.1 GCA_016931385.1 Prolixibacteraceae bacterium | reverse complement strand
GCCATTAAGAAAAAAAAGGATCAATGTTGAACTTGATTTTCTTTTAAAACCAAAACAAAAAACAGTTGAAATCATTTCAGACAAAACACATATTAAGCAGATTTTGATAAACCTAATCACTAATGCATTGAAATACACGCCTGACGGTAAGATTTGTGTTGGTTGTTCAAATGATAAAGAGAATATCAAATTTTATGTGAAAGATACCGGCATTGGCATCCCTGCCGGTGAACAGGAAAAGATTTTTTTACGTTTTGCCAAAATCGACAGGGAAAAGAAAATGAATGTTCAGGGTTTGGGCATTGGTTTGTCAATATGCAAAGGGCTGGTCAGATCGTTGGGCGGTGATATCTGGTTCGAATCGGAGGAAAACAAGGGAACCTGTTTTCATTTTTCCATTCCACTTGTTTAATTATTTACTTCAAGAATAAAGCCGCTTCCGTGAATATTCCTGATCTGGATTGAATCGTCGTCTTTCAGGTATTTTCTAAGTTTTGTAACATACACGTCCATGCTGCGGGCTGTAAAATAGTCATCGTCGCCCCACAGTTTTTGCAGCGCTTCTTCGCGGGTGAGCAATTCATTTTTTCGAACACAGAGCATTTTTAACAATCCTGCTTCCAGCGGCGACAGCTTTTCTTTATGGCCTTTTTGTTCAAGTGTGCGGAAACGTGAATTAAATGTGTATCCTCCCAGGATGAATTCTTCTGAATGGTCGTGGTTTTCGTTGTTCCGGTTCAGGATGGCTTTCAGCTTGCAAAGCATTACCTCCGAATCGAAGGGTTTGGTGATATAGTCGTCGGCGCCTATGCCATAGCCTTTCAATATATCTTCTTTGAGGGTTTTGGCAGTAAGGTAGATCATGGGCATTCCGGCCTCGATTGTTTTTATGGTTTTACCAATGGTGAACCCATCGATATTTGGTAACATTACGTCAAGGATAACCAGATCAAATGTTCCTGCCTTAAAGCGGTCGACCGCGTACTTCCCGTCGTCGACCCAGGTAACTTCAAAGTCGTTCAACTCAAGATACGACTTCATTACCGAACCAAAACTGAGGTCATCTTCTACAAAAAATATCTTTCTGGTCATTAGCTATTTGCTTTTTCTTCGCTTTAACAAAGTAAAACATTAATTATTATTCTACTTCTTTTGCTTGTCATCCCGAGCTTGCGAGGGGTCCCTCCTAAAGTCGGGATGACACTCTTCGAGTGAACGGTCTTTAATTGTAATCATGCAAGGGCAAAAGGGAAAAACACTTCAAGTGTGCTCCCCTTTCCGGGCTCGCTGTTAACTTTTATATCGCCATGGTTGGCATCAACAACCGCTTTGACATAACTCAGGCCAAGGCCGAATCCTTTTACATTATGTATGTTCCCGCTCGTTTCACGGTAGAATTTTTCAAAAATTTTATGCTGCACCTGTTTGCTCATACCTATGCCTTTATCTGAAACCGATATCCAAACGCCCCGTTCTGAATTCCTTGTTTTGAGTATTATTTCCGGACTTTTCTCTGAATATTTGTTTGCATTGTCGAGCAGGTTGTTCAAAACGTTAAGCGTATGTTCCGGGTCGATGGTCACCACAGGGTTGGAGGCATTCAATTCAATTCTTATCGATCCGTTCCGGCTTTCAACCTGCAGGGCAATGGCCTGCACAGCTTTATCGATTAGTTCATGTATGTCGGTCACCTTAAAGTTAAATTCAAAATCTTTCCGGTCGAGCCGTGCGATCTGGAGTATTGTTTCCACCTGGCCGTTCATTCTGAGGTTTTCCTTTTTTATTACTTCTGTAAAATGTTTCACCTGCGCAGGGTCGTTGATAACTTTTGGATTGATTATCGTGTCGGAAGCAACAGAAATGGTAGCCAGCGGGGTTTTAAATTCGTGGGTCATGTTGTTGATGAAATCCGTTTTCATTTCTGATACCTTTTTCTGGTTCAGGATATAGTAAATGCTTAATCCGAAAACGGCCATTATGAAACCACAAAATACCAGCGAAAGCATGGTTGGCCAAACCAGGGTTTTAAAAACAAAACTCCTTCGGGATGGAAAATAAATAGAAAGTACATTGTTTGTGTCAAAAATTGCGTTTGGAAACAATTGAGCTTTGTATTCCGATCCGGTAAGCTTCAGGGTATCAGCTTCAGCGCTTTTTACCATCAGTGAATCGTTGTTGAAAATTCCGAAATCGAAAGCGATCGGGATATTCCGGTTAATCAGTTCTTCTGATAATACATTGCGTACCATTCCGGTATCGATATCAATAATTGCATTGCCTGTGTAACTTTCAACAGCCATTTTTCCGGCAACATATTTTAAGCGTTGTAGTTTATTTCCGATTTTTTTTGAAAGGCCGGGCTGCAGCATGAAAACGGAATCATAAGCAGTCCAGCCTATCGAGTCGAGCTCGAGGGTAACCTGGTGTTCAATTTTTTCTTCCCAGTCGGTGATAATTGAGTCGAGGGTAATGACCTCGATTTGTACATTGTTGTCGTTTTTTGATTTTTGAGTAATGACCTGAAGTTGATTTGGCCTGTTTGCGTAATTTGAGGGTGCTGAATATTTTATTATGATAGAATCATTCCCGGGTGCTATTCTTTTATGTGTCATTGCCCTGAAATGTTTCCCGTATGGTGCAAATGGCCTGGCCAAAACCGGTGGAGGAGCAGGCGGAGAAACAATGTCGTGTACCCATATGGCATCCGAAACCGTTTCGATACGAATTGCCGCTTTTATCAGCGATTCATTCACACTGCGGTTAAAAAGTTCGTTGCGTACATCCATCGCATTTTTCATCCATAAAGCCTGCAACGAAATTATTCCTGCCAGCGAAACGGCCATAAGCACAACCAACCAGGTTACCTTTATTCTTTTCATGAATCAAAAATAGTGAATTAATAATCTACTTTTCACGACTTTAACTTTTCCTTAACAGTTTTTACGAATCTGTTAACTAACTGTTGGCGAGGCAACGATGTACATTTGCAATGAGATTTAAAATAAAATCAATTTAAAAAATACACGTTATGAGAACACTGATTTATGTATTACCGTTACTGGGGGCTATGCTGGCCTCGATGCTTACAAATGCTGCTGAAGGAGATTCGACTAAGGTTGAAAAGAAAATTGTAAAAACAATTACCATAACCGATGGTAAAACTGTTGTTATTGATAGTGTGCTGACATTTGAAGGTGATAACATCATTGTTGAAGTTGATACTTTTAAAGGATGCGTACCTTTTGGGATGGGCCCGCACCATATTAAAATGATGAAAACCCGAGGTAAAGGAAACTGGACTGCACTTGAAGATAAAGAGATTGAGATGATGGTTGAAACAGACGGGGACTCAACCCAGGTTTTGGTTTTTGAAACACCACACGGAAAAGTGAAGAAAATCATTATGGATGGAGAAGAATTGCCCATGCATAAACGAATGATGAAATTCAGGTATGGCGAAGATGAAGATTTTGAATGGGTGCCCGGGCCAAAGCACAAAATGTTTTTTTATGGCGATCAGGATATCAGCATCCCAGATGTTCCAATGCCACCATCAGCTCCCGGTTTCAGGAACAATGCTAAAAATTTAATCGACCTGAACGATCCCGATATCATTAGTTTTGAAAAGAAAGAACAGAAGGACGGAACAGAAAAGATAACCATTATCCGTAAAAAGAAAGAATAAACACTCATCCATTAGGTATTAATAAAAAGCACAGCCATCGCTCTTACAATTCGGAGCGATGGCTGTCAAAGACCGCCTTCGCCGCTCTGTCGTGAATACTATAAAGCATCAGCGACAAGGCTTCGACGGGCAAGCCATGAAATCGCAATGAGAGCCCTGTCGTAACCCGGCAGGGTTTTTCCTTGTCCGCCAAAGCCCCGAAAGGTCGGGGCGAAGGCGGTGCATTGTCCGCCGTTCCCGAAAAATTCCAGATTAGCGAAGGAGCGTTGTGTTTTTGGATGCCCGATACTCGATTCTTGATGCTTTGTGTATCTTCAGAATCTCAATCTTAACCTCAATCTCAGCCTTTTGGAATTTGGAATCTGGAATCTGGAGTCTGGAATTTGGAATCTGGAATCTGGAATTTAATACTTCATCGCCCGGTCGATATCCCTTTTGGCATCGTTGCGCTTCAGGGTTTCGCGTTTGTCGTATACTTTTTTCCCTTTTGCCAGTCCAACATCGAGTTTTGCCCATCCGTTTTCGTTCAGGTAAAGCCTTAATGGGATAATGGTCAGCCCGGTTTCTTTTACTTTCCGTTCAAGCTTTCGTAATTCCCGTTTTTGGAGCAGCAGTTTTCGTTCCCGTTTCGATTCGTGGTTTTGGAGCGACCCATAAAAATACTCGGCAATGTGCATGTTTTTCACATAAAGTTCGCCGGTGTGAAACTGGCAATACGAATCAACCAGGCCGGCTTTCCCTTCCCTGATCGATTTTATTTCAGTCCCTTGAAGCTGAAGTCCGGCTGTGAAGCTTTCAAGGATTTCGTATTCGAAATATGCTTTCTTGTTTTTGATGTTTATATTATGCTGTGGTCGGAGCCCCATATCGTTGATTTCAATTTTCAGCAAAAATACAATAAATGGATAAATTATAACCAGGCTCTGAAAAAGAGGTAAATTTCTTTAGATTTGTTTCTGAAAGTTGAACCTTAAATGAAAGATTACAACCTGATAACAATTTTAGGGCCTACGGCTACAGGGAAAACAACCGTTGCTGCACACCTTGCCAATTGTTTCGGAGGCGAGGTGATCTCAGCCGATTCCCGGCAGGTTTACCGGGGAATGGATATCGGGACTGGCAAAGACCTGGAAGACTACAAAGTGGGGGAGACGCTTGTTCCATACCATCTGATCGATATTGTTGATGCCGGGTATGAATACAACATTTTCGAGTATCAGCGTGATTTTCTGAATGTTTTTAAGGATATATCTGAGAGAGGTAAACTGCCGGTGCTTTGTGGCGGAAGCGGCCTTTATATCGAAGCTGTATTGAAAGGGTATACCCTGATCAATGTTCCCGTTAATGAAGCATTGAGGGAAAACCTCAAAGGAAAATCAATGGAAGAACTGACAACAATACTTGAACAATACAAAACCTTGCATAACACAACCGATGTCGATACGGTTAAACGGGCTGTACGTGCCATCGAGATCGAAGAATACTACCAGCAACACCCCGGCGAAACCGAAACCCCTTATCCGGAAATCAACAGTCTGATCGTGGGTATTCATTTCGACAGGGAAACCCGTCGTAACCGGATAACAAAAAGGATGCACCAGCGACTGAAACATGGCATGGTTGAAGAGGTGCAAAAACTGCTTGACAGTGGCATTAAGCCCGAAGCCCTTATTTATTATGGGTTGGAATACAAGTTTATTACCCGCTATTTACTGGGCGAGCTTTCCTATGATGAAATGGCTTTTCACCTCGAAATAGCTATCCACCAGTTTGCAAAGCGACAGATGACCTGGTTCAGGCGTATGGAAAAACAAGGATTTAACATTCGCTGGATTGACGGGCAGCTTCCGCTTGAAGAAAAACTTGAAGAGATTGGAAGGTTATTCAACAAACTGAATAAACTGAATAAACTGAATAAACTGAATAAACTGAATGACTGAATGAATTGAATAGGGAAGAAAGTGCTTGCTTGACAGGATTTTTAATGTCACCTTAAGGAGATAAATTTGATATAGAAGAATATATAAGGAGTAATGTAAAATATCTGAAAACAGGATCATTATGACTCAAAACAAATTGACCAAAAAGACAGGAAAAATTGACATTTAAAATGAGAAAGAAAGGATTATTTATGCATATAGCATTTGTAGCGTGTTTTTTATTTTTTTCTGAGTTTACCCACCATTTATATGGACAAATACATGAAGGAGAAAAAATAAATTTATGGACACCAACCAGCATTGATTATGAACCTTTAATAAATGAACCCCAATATTTAATTGAAGCAATTTGTAAAAAGGTTGGAAAACATTGCTACATACTTTTTAACAACAAAGCTACATTGCCTTCACAAAGTTTAATCGATTCACTTGCCAATGTTTTTGATAACACATACTATCCTGAATTAACAAAAGCATTTGGCCCGGTTCCGAATGAATTTGATAATGATTCATGTGTACTAATCCTGTTTCTTGATACGGTGAAATGGGGCGCTTTTTTTGATCCAGGCCAGTTGATGTCCGACACAATGATTTTTAATCGTTGGCAAAAGCATAGTTCTGAAAGGGAAATAATCTATGTAAATTCTAATATTTTTGACTATGGCGCAAAATATTTTTCAAATATTGCTCATGAATTTATTCATATGCTAACCTGGAATTATGATTATTCGCCCGAGCCAGTTAATAATCCTGAAATATACTGGGAACAAACGTGGATAAATGAAGCCTGGGCAAATTTTGGTACAAGTTATTTTAATTACGATATTATTTCTTTCGGGCCTGAAATAACTTATGTCAATTATCCGGAAATCTCTTTTTTTAATTATGTGTTAAGCGAAAACTTACTATTCTTTTATTATCTTTTTGATAACTATGGAGAATGGGATTTTAATTCAGCTCTTCTGGAAAACCAGCTCAATGGTATGGAAGGAGTTGAAAGTACTTTAAATGGTTTGGGTTATAATAAAACATTTGATGATTTTTTTGAAGACTTCTCGATAGCAGAATACATTAACGACACAAATTATGCAGATGGTTTGTTTTCTTATAAATCAATTAATGTAACAAGTTGTTTTAAATCAAAAGAAACCGGATGTTCTATGGCAATGTTAGGGGATTACGAAGGCCAGCTTGCATCGTATGCCAAAGATTATTTTCTTTTTGATTTGCAAGTGCAGGATCCTTTTCCAATTCAGTTTAAAGGTGATGAAAATTCAAAATTCAGGTTGGCTTTTATTATGGCCAATAAAGATAAAAAAATTGTAGAAATAAAAAGTATAATGCCAGATGATGCGAATAACGCAATTGTTACAAAAGATTTAATGACAGAAGAATGCGATATACTCATTATGATAGTTATTAATGCCGATCGTTCGCTAAAGGATGATGAATTAGTTTCATTTTCGTATAATACACCAGAATCAACAACAATATATGATAAAACAACATACGGGGAAGTATCTGTTTATCCAAACCCTGTTTTACAAGATTTAACGATATATTTAGCAGGTAGATACAGCCATGCTAGTTTTGAGCTGTTTAATATGCAGGGTCGAAAAATACTATCGAAAACAATTATAAAAAGTGAAAAGATTGATCTACAGGCATTAAATAATGGTATTTTCTTTTACAATGTTTTTACCGACAAAAAAATACAATGTGGTAAATTGATAAAACAATAACTCAATAAAGAATGAATATCTATTTTTTCAAAATTAATCATGCCACAATT
>JAFGEV010000402.1 GCA_016931385.1 Prolixibacteraceae bacterium | reverse complement strand
TCCATTAAAAAAGTGTTTAATACGCCGTTATATATTTAATGTTTGTTATTTGGATGATGCCTTTCTGGCAGCCTGTTAGAACACTCAAGAAATCAATTCATTTTTATATGTATCACTGAGAACCGGTTCATTTAATCGGTGCTCGTATCATTCATTTGTAACACATTAAATTTAAATAGCATGAATAAAATAGTTTTAAATACAGGAAAATGGGCAGCAATAATCTGCCTGATATCATTTATCATTTGGATAATATCTTTTACCGGAATCGCAATAAGTTCACCACTTTTTATGTGGACAAACCTTGAAGGGTATATCGATTTTGTGAACAACAACAACCAGTTTTTTCAATACCTGGCTAAGTCGTTTATTATTGTCTTTAGCCTGTCGTACATGGTGTTGGTGTTTGCATTTTATGAAAGTGTGGTTCCCGAAAGGCGGATACTTGCAAAAATTGCACTGGCATTTTCAATAATGTTTGCCCTGGTTTCGTCAATGCATTATTTTGTGCAGATAAGCGCGGTTCGTTTTGCTTTAGGCGAAGGCATATATTCCGGGCTTGAACATTTTCTGCAGGCAAGGCCAACTTCGGTAATGACAGCAATCAACATGCTGGGCTGGACTCTCTTTTTAGGATTGTCTTCATTCTTTATATACTTGTCGTACAGGCCCGATAAAAAAGCAAAAGTGCTAAAAGTTGGTTTGCTGATTAATGCAATCTCATGCTTGCTGGCAGGAGCAGGTTATCTGTTTCAGATCGATTTGCTGACTTTTGTGTCAATTAATATTGGCGTTGGCGGTGCTTTTTTAGTAATCACTATTTCGTCAATCAGGTATCTTAAACGCCTGGAGCAGGATTAATAAGTTATTCAGAAAACTATAATGCGGCAGTCGGTAAGGTATTTTTAAACCTTACCGGCTGTTGTTTTTATAATGTAAATTTGATTTTTTTAAGATGATACCTGAGAATAAAATTTTATTAAAACCTTCAAACCTCCTGCTTTTCAACCTTCACATACTTTTCGCGATGGTTCAGAAAGTCACGGTACACCCTGAAATGCTCGGTCTCTTCATAGCTTATTTCGGAAACCGGCATTTTGTCAAAACTGTAAATAGTGGCTTCCTCACAGGCAAGTAAAATAGGAGAGTGGGTTGCGATAATAAACTGGGCATGGCCACATTTGGAAACTTCACCCAAAAGTTGGAGCAATTGAATCTGTGTTTTTGGTGAAAGGGCAGTTTCAGGTTCATCCATGAGGTAAAGGCCTTCAATTTTGTAACGGCTTCTGAAATATGACATCAACGACTGCCCGTGTGACTGTGTAATTAACGACTTCCCACCAAATAACTGAAGCTGTGCCGGGTCGGTTGAAGCCCATTCGTCAAGAATACTTGCAAAATCCTTAAAAATCTGGGCGCTGAAAAACGAACCGGGAACAGGTTGTTTTGCCCATTGTAATTTCATAAACCGGTATAATAATGTCTCGTAATTGTTCACATTGTAACGGGTATTGTATCCGGTTCTCCAGATATGTATTCCAGCAGCTTTAGCAATGGCTTCAAGCAAAGTCGATTTGCCTGATCCGTTTTCTCCTGCAAACAGAGTGACCGGGCTTTTTAACTCAAGCTTTTTGGTTTCTGAGAATAAGGGCAAACAGAAGGGATAATGGTCTTTTGTCGGGTATCGCTCAGTTTCGAGGTGTATACTTTTTAAATGATATGACATTTTGAATAACGATTGAAAAAAATTAATATGTTTCAAACATAACAATTCTGGATGAATTTCAGGAATATTTTGTTATTGAACATTGAAATTAAAGTGAAAGAAAGGTGCCGTGATTGAAGTATAAATAACTATTTTGCAGTTTTTGTTAAATCAACGGATATCAATGAATATAATCGGTTCAGTAAATAATAATCTTATTGCCCCTTGCGGCATGAATTGCGGAATTTGCATAGGGCATTTACGTGAGAAAAAGCCTTGTGGCGGTTGTTTGAAAAAAGATGACGGGAATAAACCAAAATATTGCAGGAGTTGTGTGATCGTAAATTGTGAGTTACTTGCAAAAACCAGTTCGGGATTTTGTTACGACTGTGAAAAGTTTCCATGTACCCGTTTGAAGAACCTTGATAAAAGATATCAAACAAAATATGGAATGAGCATGATTGAGAACTTAAAAAACATTCAGGAGAAAGGGCTTGAAGCATTTATTTCCGTTGAGGAAGAACGTTGGAAATGCAGGGTTTGTGGCACCCGCCTAAGTGTTCACCGTGATTTTTGCCTGAGTTGCAAAACAGTTTATAAAAATACAGTAGTGTCCGGTAAAAAACATTGAAGGATTATTGTTTTAAAAAATAGCGATTAATATTTTCAATGAACGTTCTGTAGATATTGGGTAATAATATCCGCAATTGGGTTTTTGGCCTACAAATAAAAATCATTTGAGTTGAAGCAAAACCTTAGTAGGACCGGGAAGCTGAGAGCTTCGCTCGAAGATCACCCGGCCTTAGGTTTTGCAAAAATGAGAATGGTATTTATTTGGGAGCCTTGAACTTTTGTTTACTTTTCTTTCAAGAGAAAAGTAAAAGCCCAGCCGGCTAGAAGCTAAAAGTAAGGGCATAAGAGTTGCTGCGTTCTGTAATCAAGCAGTAGCATAATAAAATGGACTTTTTGAATTTTTTTACCGGACACCAGTGATAAAAATATTAAGAACTAATGAAATTGATTTTGAAAAACTTTAAAGGGAAAGTTGTTTTTTGTGTTTGTTTGTATATGGCCGTTTTATCACAAGGCCTTTATGCCCAGCCCGATACCATCAGGTATTTATTTATGGGGCACCCGCGTTTCGACGACCGTGAACATGAGTATGTGCTGCCAACCGTTGAAAAGCTTGATTATTCGAAATTCAACCTATTATTGCTGGGAGGGGATTTAACCTGGAACACTTCGGCTGCCACAGTCACACTTGAATATTGCGATTCAATTTTTAACCTGGGCAGTGAAAACACACACCTGGCAATGGGAAACCACGATACCGATAACCTCTACAACTTACTCAGGTATACTAAAAAGGAAAGGTTCTACAGTTTCTGCAGGAACAAGATCACTTTTATCATTATGGACACTGAAATAACACAACCCAATATATCAGGCCAGCAACTTGAAATGATAAAAGCTGTTGCCGATACTATTCAGTATTCAGATTTCCTGGTATTGGTACAGCACAGAATTATTTGGATGGCAGGTGTTCCCGAACTCGAATATTTAAATGATTCGGTAGCCCAAAGTTCCCGTAATATAAGCACCTCAAACTTTTTCACAGAAGTGTATCCCGAATTGCAGAAGGTGAAAAGTAAGGGAATTCCGGTTTATTGCATTGCCGGCGACCGCACCGATGTTAACATAGAATATTCAAGGGAAGACAGCATACAATTTATTGCATCGGGCATGGTTGGTACCTTTGCCGATGAAGATAACTACGCTGTTTTGTTTACCCAAATCCCGGAGGAACATATTCTGAATTATGAATTTGTTGCTTTAAGCAAGTTGGATACAATAGAAAACAGTTCTGTTTCAGGGGAGGAAAATTTGAATATTACTGAAACTGATTTTTTGCTGTTTCCAAATCCGTGCCACGGTAATCTTGCTATTGAACTAAGTTCTACGCAGAAAAAAGATTTTCTAGCTGAACTTTTCACTTCGTACGGTGCAAAAATAGTTGAAGTTACAATTCCTCAAAATACAGGCATGTCTGAAATCGACCTTTCATTTCTCGCCAAAGGGCATTATTTTATCCGAATCGGAAACGCTCAGTTTTCAAAAACAAAACAATTTGTTATTATTCCCTAATATTGAAAAATCACCTGGCAAAAGCCTGAATCTCGTCAATCAATCCTTTTTCATAGGCTTCCTTAACCGGGCTCCATTCTCCTGTACGGCTAAAATAAAGGCTTGCATAATTGCGCTGGATCAGCGTTCCGTTAAACAGGTAATACCGGATCCGCTCAAACCCTTCGGAAGTATCAATAAGGCTTAATGCAAAATCAACATAGCGGGTCATGGGCAAGCTTGCTTCAGGGCTTAGCCGTTTCATAATCTCATCGACATCGGCAGGTGTTCCTCTGCTTGCCATATCGATCATTTGTTTTAATTCACCTGTAAAAGCTGCTTTGTTCATTGTGCATTTGTTTTGCAAAGAACCCGATTCTGTAAGACATTTTTTTTGACATGGATCAAAAAATGAATTTTTCTTTTTGGGCAAATGATTTGGATTTATTGTTA
>JAFGEV010000401.1 GCA_016931385.1 Prolixibacteraceae bacterium | reverse complement strand
CAATGCCTTCATTGCTGCTGTAATTATTGCACTCGAACCTGCAAGCCCCAATCGCAACGGGATATCAGAATTGTAACAGATTGTGAAATTTTTGTTTTCAAGGTTTGTGCCTTGTTTTTGGCAAAAGCGGTAAAAGGTCTTTATCGTTGCTTTAAGCAACCGGACCCCTCCATAATAACCGTTCATTTTAATGCCCTCAACAAGATCACCAATTGACTCGTAAACGGGCTTATCCAGTTTTTCAGGTTTAATTTCAAGCAAGGGTGATTCGTACAATTGTACCGAAGCTGAAAAATTACTGAAAACAAAAGCAATTGTTTTTCCGAAATACCCATCCGAAGGATTTCCTATCAACGCTGCCCTTGGATATGATTTTGTTTCGATTATCATGCTCGGTCTATTAATTTTTTCGCAAAACTATAAAAAGGAAGTAAAACAGAATATGATTTTTAAAAAATTCAGTAGCTTTTTCTCCTGTTATTATTTTACCAGCTTCGAGATGCACTTAAATTCAGGAGCTTCGGAACTTCTTGTTAGCTCAAAGAGAATCGATTCAACACTTGTAACCATAATCCCTTCAAAGGCATATCGTTTTAGGGCCATTTTCAAATCGCTTTTCGACCGTGAAGATATACAGTCGGCAATTATTACAGGTACATAACCTGCAGCTTTGAGGTCAATTGCTGTTTGCAGCACACACACATGCGATTCGATACCGGCAATTATTATAAACCTGGGATTTATTTCTTCAAGGGCCTCAACAAATGCCGGTTCATCATAACAACTAAATGATCTTTTCTCAATAAATGAAAACCCGCCGATCAAAGTTGAAATTCCGGGGATGGTTTCACCCAGCCCTTTTGTATATTGCTGGGTTAACAGCAACGGCAAGGATAATTCCTGTACGCCCATGATCAGTTTTTGGGTTTGTTTCAATACTTTATCGAATTTAAACATAACAGGTGCCAGTTTTTCCTGTATGTCAATAATCAATAATGCTGAACTTTTTCTTTCTATCCTCATGTTTATTAAAATTTGAGAACAAAAATGGTTTTTTACATTGGCATAGAAAAATCCGTAAAAAACAGGCTTGAATCATTAACCATTTTTTCACATAAATTCACCCATAAGGAAAATACTCTTTTAAAAAAGAAGTGAATCCAAATTACAAATTGAATTTATAACCCAAAAGGCATTATGCTTTAGCCTTCATTCTTGAAACATGCCCGAGATAACCTCCGTGGTGGCGTTTTGCGTAGTCAGCGCTTGTAAAACCGATTTTTTTCATCATGGTTATAACAAGGGCATCACCAATCACAGCCATTACGGTTGTTGATGTACTCGGGGTCAGGCCCAGAGGACATACTTCAGCCGGCCTTCCTGTATAAATGCATGCATAGGCTTTTTTGGCAATAATACTTTGACAATTGCCTGTAATTGTTATGAACTGGATGTGGGGAAAAAGGTTTCCGGTAAGTTCAATCAATTCAAGAATTTCCCTTGTTTTTCCTGAGTTTGAAACCAGTAACAGTACATCATTTTTAGAAATAACCCCCAGGTCGCCATGTTGAGCCTCGCTGGGATGTAAAAACAATGCCGGTGTACCGGTTGAGCAAAAGGTTGTGGCTATGCCCTGGGCTATGATACCTGCTTTTCCCATACCGCTAACAATTAATTTTCCGCCTGATTGGTGTACTTTGCGATAAATGAGGTCGATTGCTTTGTCAAAGTTTTCATCTACAGGAATGTTTTTAATAGCATCAGCCTCACGTTGAAATATTTCCTGAATAGAATCTTTCATCTTGATTTGGTTATCGTTGTGTTGAAAATTATGTGGTCACGAATAAAAAACGCTCAAATTCAAAAATTCTTGCATAACAGCCTGCATTTTTTAATATGTTGTATTAAATCCTCGTAATTGTGTTAATTTCACTGATTATCTGATTTATAAAAAAGCTTTACCCTGTTGGAAAAAATCAAAATAAAACGAAACCATTGCAATTTTGGGTTTCAAAACAATTAAAGATATTTTAAAGTATGTCAGAATTGGCTGTTATTTTATACTTTCATCCCCGAAAAAGGAAACAACAAATCATGGGAGAAACAAGATGGCAGGTAATCCTTAATCCGAATGCAGGAGGCAGGCAGGCAGAGAAAGACTGGCCAATGATTAAGGAAGAACTATTAAAAGAAGGTTTTAACTTTGAAACAGAATTAACCCAACACCCACTTCACGCCATTCAGTTGGTAACCCAAAAAATTAAGGAAGGCTATCGAAAATTCATCGTTATAGGCGGCGATGGCACTTTGCACGAAATTGCCAATGGCATCATGAGCCAGAATTTTGCAAAACCCGATGAAATCCTTCTCGCAATGATTTCGGTAGGAACCGGAAACGACTGGATAAAAACGCACCAGATATCTCCAAATTATATTGAAGCGATTCAACAAATTAAAACAGGGAACACAATAAAACAGGACGTTGGTAAAATTGTATATAAAAACGGATCACCCGAACCGGAAATCCGTTATTTCATTAACTCTGTCGGTATCGGTTTTGATGCACGGGTTGTAAAATACATACTCCCCCGCAAGTTAAAAGGGAAATCAAACAAATCGGATTATATAAAAGGGCTGATCAGGTCGCTTTTCACTAATAAAAACATTAAGAGCCTTTTGCAAATCGACAATGAAAAAGTGGAAACCAAAATTTATAACCTTACCGTGGGCCTGTGCAAGTTCAAAGGGGGTGGTTTTAAATTATTGCCAAATGCCATTCCCGACGATGGCGAACTTGACATTACACTTGCAAGCAGAATATCAAAAAGAAAACTTATTGCAAGCCTCCCGAAAATTTTCGGCGGCAGGGTTGAGCAAATAAAATATTTCGATTTCTTCAGGGTTAAAGAACTTATTCTCGACATTTCAAAGCCGGTTTGCACCGAGGCCGATGGTGAATTTCTGGGGCATTATCCATTACAGGTTTCAATTATCCCAAATCAATTAAATATTATTTCAAATTACAATCCTGCAAAGTAAACTTTCCGGGCAAAACAGTTTCGACCCCGAAGGAAAGGATTTGAGTTTTCATCGGGGATGTATAGTTATGCCCGCAGGAAGCAATACCTCGCTTACATCCCAAGAACTTTCATTATCACTCAAAAGCTTATCGGGCAATACAATCGTCGAAAAGAATATTTCTACTGCAAATAATTTCGACATTCATATCGATATCTCAGGATATCCTGTTTTTAACGGGGTTTACCTGGTTCAATGAATAGGAAGGAGCTTTATTGAAAACAAAAAAATTCTTTTCGCACATTAATGCCATAGAAACTCCAATGACGGTAACTTTGGCATTCGCATTATTGATAATATGCCATAAAAAAAGCGCCCTAATGCCATTTCGACAGCCATCCTTTTATGGCATAACCTTTGAAAAAGGCGACACGTCATTATTTCTAATAAAATTGAATAATAATTAAAATTAAATACCATGGCAAAAGGAAAAATTGGCGTTACCAGCGACAACCTGTTCCCCATCATCAAAAAATTTCTCTATTCCGATCATGAAATATTTCTGCGTGAAATTATTTCTAATGCCGTTGACGCAACCCAAAAACTAAAAACCCTTGCCCTTAAAGGCGAATACAACGGCAACACCGAGAACCTAAACGTTGAAGTTAAAATTGATGAAAAAGCAAAAACACTCACCGTTTCCGACCGCGGGATAGGGATGACTGCCGATGAAGTCAAAAAATACATCAACCAGATTGCTTTTTCGGGAGCCAACGATTTTCTCGAAAAATATAAAAACGATGCCGCTGCCATAATCGGCCATTTCGGGCTTGGTTTCTACTCTTCATTCATGGTATCCGATAAAGTTGAAATTATCAGCAAATCGTACCTCGAAGATTCAGAAGCCATTAAGTGGAGTTGCGACGGAAGCCCCGAGTATACGCTTAATAAAGGTGAACGCAGCGAGGTTGGTACCGACATTGTAATGCACATCAACGACGATTCGAAAGAGTTCCTCGAAGAACACCGCATTAAAGACCTGCTCCAGAAATATTGCAAGTTCTTACCCATTCCTGTTGTATTTGGCAAAGAAAAAGAGTGGAAAGACGGTAAATATGTCGATACCGACAAGGACAATGTCATTAACGACACAAACCCGGCCTGGACAAAAAAACCGGCTGACCTGAAAGACGAAGATTATAACGAGTTTTACCATAAATTGTACCCGGGCATCGAAGACCCGCTTTTCAATATCCACCTGAATGTTGACTACCCGTTTAAATTGACCGGTATTTTGTATTTCCCGAAACTGAAAAATTCGGTCGAGGTGCAGAAAAACAAAATCCAGTTATACTGCAACCAGGTATTCGTTACCGACCATATTGAAGAAATTGTACCCGAGTTCCTCACCCTGCTGCACGGTGTAATCGACTCGCCCGATATCCCGCTTAACGTTTCTCGCTCGTACCTGCAAAGCGACCAGAACGTAAAAAAAATATCGAACCACATCACAAAGAAAGTGGCCGACAGGCTGGAGGAAATCTTCAAAGAAAACCGCGAAGATTTTGAAAAGAAATGGGACGACCTGAAAATTTTCATCGAATACGGCAT
>JAFGEV010000400.1 GCA_016931385.1 Prolixibacteraceae bacterium | reverse complement strand
CGATCGATATATCCTACTGAAAACATTGCCCTCAAAGTTTCAGAACCGCCTATTACATTAAACTGGTGGTTGTGGGTAACGCCTGTACGCAGGGCTTCGCTTTCCCAATCATACGTCCTGACATTGTCCGGATTATATACAGGTACTTCATCAACGCCCCAGCGTTCTTTTTCTTCAGCCGTTGTCGGGCGCATTTTTACAATTTCTTTTTCGAAATCTTCCCACTCGTAACCCAGTTTTACCGATTCCCAGCAAACAGGCTCATACCTTCCCAGGTTTTTCTTGTCGAGTACAGGGTCGGGGTATAATGGGTTATACCTTCCGGCACCGCGCATGAGGTCGCGAAGCACTTCTGTCCATTCATCCCCGGTAGCCAGGTCGAACTTTGCAAGAGGTGATTCAAGGCTGATCGAGCCTTCATAATTGACCGAGACCTGACCGGCTTTTCCTCTTTTGGTGGTAACCAATATCACGCCATTGGCTGCACGTGAACCATAAATTGCTGTAGCTGATGCATCTTTTAAAACCTCGATTGATTCAATATCCATCGGGTTTAATTCGTTGATGCCGGCTTCAACAGGAATACCGTCGATAACATACATAGGGTCGTTGTTTGCTTTAATCGACCTGTTGCCCCTGACCCTTACCATGGGGGCGCTGCTGGCCGAGAATCCTGTATTGACAATATCAACACCGGCAGCCCTTCCCTGCAAAGCCTGGTTTACATTGTACACCGGCATTTCTTTAATTGTTTCTTCCGAAACCGAGGATAACGAACCGGTGATGTCTGATTTTCTGACAGTGCCATATCCTACAACAATCACTTCATCAAGATTAGTGATATCTTCTGACAGGACAACACTTATTTCAGTGCGGTTTCCAACTTTGACTTCCTGGCCGACAAAGCCCATGTACAAAAATTTCAGGACTGCATCTTTTGAATCGACGGTAATCTTATAGTTGCCGTCAATATCGGTTACTGTTCCTGTGGTTGTCCCTTTAATTACAATATTCACACCTGGTAAAGCCTTGCCTTCGGTGTCGGTAACCTTACCTGTTACAGCTACCTGTTGCTGGCTTATTGAATTGATTGTAGGCGAGGCCATGACATTAAGGCTAAGAAAGTTTATTGCCAAAAGAAATAATGTCAGCCTCCTCGTAAGCTTATTTTTTATAAACGAATATATCAGCTTACTGGCTTGAAATGTTTTAGGTATTTTCATTTTAAACAGTCGTTAAGATGATTGTTAATTTTGATCAGTTTGTATAATTGTTAAATTCTTTTGAATCATACATTATTATGGTTTTAAAAGCTTGATTGTACCTAAGGTATGAATTTTTTTGTTAATGTGTGTTAACATAAATGTTTTATCCTAAGATGTAAGTGAAACTTTTTGTTTAAAGAGTTCAGAATCCTGTAAAACAATATTGAAGCATAGCCATTTTTTTAGCTTTACGATAAAATTGTAATAAATTTTATAAACTGAGACCAGTTGTTTTTTTGTCCGATTCATAGGTGTACATTTTATCATTTCACAAAGTTTGGGAATATTAAGAATTTAAAAGGGTAAAATCGTACATCGTATCCGTGACAAATTGGTTTATTATGGTATAATAAATCCTATGAATCCTTAAAAGTGTTGAAATCTTACTTGTTGATATTGTATGCCTGTTTTTTTAAAGTCCTTAACATGGCTTTGCATTTAGGTTCTTGTAAAATATCTGTTCAAAGTTGAATACAAACACGCCTATGAATTTGCCATAAAATACTGTTCAAACATTTTCAATGATTCCCTTGTTATTCTATTTTTTACCTTTGAGAAATTTAAATTTCTTAATTTTTGATGATCTGAAGCATGAGGAAAGTTTTTAAAGTAATCTCATCCCCCGTATTTATGGGAGCCTTGCTCACTATGCTTATTGTTGCCATGGCCATGGCTACATTTATCGAGAACGATTTTGGCACTCAAGTTGCACGTAACAGAGTTTACAATGCCTGGTGGTTCGAATTGTTGCTTGGTTTAACGGGGCTTAACCTGTTGCTCCGGATTTTTGAATTGAAACTCTACCGCATTCAGAAGCTGTCGGTTTTTCTTTTTCACCTGGCATTCGTGGTCATGATCATTGGCGCCGGGGTTACGCGCTATTTTGGCTACGAGGGCACCATGCACATCCGCGAAGGTGAATCTTCGTCGGAGATAGAAACCAATGAAAGTGCACTTTCGGTAAAAATTACCGGCAGTAACGATATTCCTCAAAAGTTTGTATTTAAAACCAACATTGAGCAGAAACACACCTTTCATACAAGCATAGAAACAGGCAATAAACAAATTGGCGTTGAACTTGCCCGTTATTACCAGGGCGCAATTAAGCAAGCCGTTGAATCACCCCATGGGAAAAAGCTAATTGGCTTTGTACTTATTGGCGATTCTTTCAGGGGGTTTCAATATATCAGCAGCAAAGAGGTTAAAACCCTGGGCAGCCTCACTATTTCTTTTGAAGCCAACACAAAAGGCAACATCAGTTTTTTCACTTCGGGCGATTCGCTCTTTATCTCTTCTTCGGAACTGCTAAAAGTGAAACCTATGCAAAATGATGCAGAAGTTTACATGGCAAGTGGTCCTGTTCTGTTCGAAAAACAAGTGGTGTATGAAACTGCCGGTTACAACATTGTTTTTCAGGAATATTTCCCCTCGGCAATACTTGAAGCCACACCAGCCATG
>JAFGEV010000399.1 GCA_016931385.1 Prolixibacteraceae bacterium | reverse complement strand
TCCTCGCTAAATAAACCCAGATGGTTTGCATAAGCAAGCAATTGGTTAAACTTCATCCTGGCTTCTTCTATCTCGCCAATCTTGCATAAAGCGTTGATCAACCAAAAAGAACAAACAACAAAAGCCGATTTGGGCAATCCAAAATCATCTCTGTTTTTGTACCTGTACATTAAACCATTATTTTCCAGTTCGGACTGAATTGCCTTAACCGTAGAAATATATTTCGGATCCATTGCGTTTATAAAGCCATAGCTTTCGATAAGCAATACCGATGAGTCGAGCTCGTCGGTACCATAGGCTTGTGTAAAAGCCATTTTCTTTTCCGACCAGGCTTTTTCCATGATATCGTCCCTTATCTTTTCACGAAGTTCTATCCACTCATCAACATATTTGTTCTGGTTAAGAAGTAAAGCAATTTTCACTGCACGGTCGGCGGCAGTCCAGCATAAAACCTTACTAAACGTAAAATGTTTAAGTTCGTTCCTGAACTCCCAGATACCCTTATCGGGCGAATGCCAGTTATTGTCAACAATTTTCACAACATTCCGCACAATGGTCCACAACTCTTCACTGTGTTCAAGCGATGTTTCATAAATTTTAAAATGTTGGTAAATTACATCAAGCAGGATGCCGTAAATGTCGTTTTGCTTTTGCTCATAAGCTGCATTTCCAATACGCACAGGCTTTGAACCCATATATCCATCTAAATGAGGGAGTTCATATTCAACAAGTTCTTTTTCACCATTTATGCCATACATGATTTGCATC
Organism: Prolixibacteraceae bacterium; assembly: GCA_016931385.1. GTDB lineage: Bacteria > Bacteroidota > Bacteroidia > Bacteroidales > Prolixibacteraceae > DAIMEA01. The sequence continues at coordinate 5,792 of JAFGEV010000399.1, read as the reverse complement.
TTCTCGTCTTTATCGGGCATACGGTCGATGATAAAATTAAGGTACCTGCGCGAAATCGTATTATGGCCAAGTTGTTTCATAACTTTCACAACCATCGAAGCATCGCGTATCCAGCAAAAGCGGTAATCCCAGTTTCGTACCTCGCCGATTGTTTCTGGCAATGAAGTAGTCAAAGCTGCCAATACAGCGCCTGTTTTGTCAAAACTTAACAACTTTAATACAAGAGCGCTCCGGCTTATTGCATCGTTATATTCAGGATAGCTAGTAGTCCGTTGCATCCAGTCGAGCCAGTATACTTCGGTACGTTTAAGTTTTAAATAAGCCCTTTCGGTTGTTTGTTTAAGCAATTTCTGGTTATAACTTAACAGGCAAAAATTATCTTCAACGAGGTATAATAAATCTCCGTTCAATAATTTGTTTTTATCAAAATCGGTATATAAATAAACTGAGTCGTAAATTCCGTTTGTAGTTTTTGATTTGATGTAACCGTCATCACAATAACTTATTGTCTCGTGATGGGCATATTCAAGCATGGGTTTATAGTGTATCCTGAAGGAGGGTCTTCCTGAAAGGTGTTTAAAATACCTGATTAGGTCGGGCGGAGAGTAACGATTGTTGGGAATATTGGTTTTATAACGGGGCATAAAATCATGCACTTCAAAAACCCCTCCATCGCATTCGTAACGTGTGCATAAAATGTTTGTGTTTTTTAAATACTTCTGCGATAGCGAAAGAATATTTTCAGGTTCGACAGTAAAATACCCGCCCTTTTTTTCATCAAGCAGTTTTGCAAAAACCGATGGCGAATCGAATTGTGGCAGGCAAAGCCAGTCAATCGACCCTGTTTCAGAAATTAATGCAGCACTCCGACAATTCCCTACAATTCCGTAATTCAGATTATCCACTTGCTCAAAAAAATTTATTGTAACTCAATTTATTTTTCAGGAAACTTACACATAAATAGTATGGCCAGTTTCCTCTCTCTTTTTAAATGTTCGTATTTTTTACAGTAAATTAATGTAGTTCCTCCCAAAGAACCAATTATTTTTTCGAATATTTGAAATTCAAACTTTTCAAAATGTTTAGGGTTATAATTAATAGAAATGATTTGATATACCTTATTTTTTAATTATTTTCTATTCAAATAGGAAACATCACATCAAAGGCAATACAGGTAAGCAAAAGTTTGCCAGATAATAATTTAACACACACAACCATGAAACGGATACACATCATCTCGAACAGGCTGCCATTTAACGTTGAAAAAAAAGAAGAAAAATTTATACTTACCCCAAGTGTAGGTGGACTGGCCACCGGTATGAAATCGATTTATAAAAATTACAAAGGGTATTGGATTGGCTGGCCGGGAATAGCAAAAGACAAACTCATTGATAACGACCAGGAAAAAATTAACAAAGCTTTTTTAAAAGAAAAATGTGTTCCCGTTCACCTTTCAGAAGATGAAATACAAAACTATTATGAAGGCTTCAGCAATAAAACAATATGGCCTTTGTTCCATTACTTCAACGAATTTGTTGAATACGAACAGGAAATATGGGAGGCCTACGTTGAAGTAAACCGGAAATTTGCCGATTCGGCTTTAAAGGTGCTTGAAAAAGGCGATAGCATATGGGTGCACGATTATCAACTGCTGCTTGTACCAAGAATGATTAAAGAGAAAAGGCCCGATGTAACCATTGGCTTTTTCCTGCATATCCCTTTCCCATCGTTCGAGGTATTTCGCATACTGCCCTGGCGGAACGAAATCATAAAAGGCATGTTGGGCGCCGATTTGCTGGGCTTTCACACCTACGATTATGAAAGGCACTTTTTCAGCACTGTACGCAGGTTATTGGGCCTCGAAATAAACTTTAACCGAATTCATGCCGAAGACAGGATCATCATGGCCGATGCCTTCCCTATGGGTATCGACTATGATAAATTCATGGATGCATCAACCGAAACAAGGCACAGGTTAATGCAGGAAAAGTCGGAACTGCAACTGGAACTTGAAAGGTATTTCTTAATATCACCCCACCGGAAACTGATTTTGTCGATCGACAGGCTCGATTACACCAAAGGAATCCCAAACAGGCTAAAAGCTTTTTCAATTTTTCTTGATAAATATCCCGAATACCAGGGTAACGTAAGCCTTATCATGCTGGCTGTGCCTTCGCGCGGAAATGTTGAACAATACAAAAAACTCAAAGAACAGGTCGATGGGCTGGTAGGATACATTAACGGAAAATTTGGAAAGGTAAATTACACACCAATCTGGTACTTTTACCGATCATTGCCCTTTGAAAACCTTATTGAACTTTACAACGCCAGCGATGTTGCGCTAATAACACCAGTGCGCGATGGCATGAACCTGGTGGCCAAAGAATATGTTGCATCGCGCGTAAACAAAACCGGCGTAATCATCCTGAGCGAAATGGCCGGGGTCAGTAAAGAAATGGGTGAAGCCATTATTATAAATCCCAACAATTTTAATGAAATAGCCGAAAGTATTCATACTGCCCTCAAAATGCCTGTTGATGAACAACGCGAGCGAATGGCAATCATGCAAAAACGGTTAAAACGCTATAATGTTTTCAAATGGGCATCGGAATTTGTTAAGTCGTTGGAAAAAGTTCAGGACATACAACTTCAGTTTAACACAAAAAAAGTCAGCCCATCAATTCAAAAATTAATTATTGAAGAATATACGAATACAAAAAAACGTGCCATTTTTCTCGATTACGACGGTACGCTTAGCAGTTTCAAGCCAAACCCACAGGATGCTTTTCCCGATGAAGAAGTACTAAACATTGTTAAAAAACTTACTGAAGACCAAAAAAACGAAGTAACCATTATCAGTGGCCGCGACAGGGACACACTCGAAAAATGGTTTGAAGGGTACGATATTAACCTGATTGTTGAACATGGGGTCTGGACCAGGGAAAAAGGTGGTGATTGGAAAATGTTGCAACAAATTAATGCCGACTGGAAAGAAGATATAAGGCCTTCGCTTGAGAACTTTGTCGACCTTACCCCGGGAGCATTTATCGAGGAAAAGAATTACTCACTTGTTTGGCACTACCGCAAGGCTGAACCCGAGCAAGGTGTTTTGCGCGCCAATGAATTAAAAGATGAACTTACCAGTCTTATTGCGAATCACAACCTCGAAATTATGGAAGGGAACAAGGTTATTGAGGTTAAAAGCGGTGGTATTAACAAGGGCGCCGCAGCCCTCAGGTTCATGGGTGAATCGGATTTTGATTTTATCCTGGCCATTGGCGACGACTGGACAGATGAATATATGTTCAGGGAACTTCCCCAAAAAGCAATAACAATAAAAGTTGGTATGGTGAACACTTCAGCCAAATATAAGGTTGAATCGGTTACTGCTGTTAGGGAGTTCCTGAAACAACTTACACTATAAGTTTATTCATTTGAGTATACAGGATTAAACCGATAGGCAATATTAAGCCTGAAAGTTTGGTAATGATAATCCCTGAATCCGGTTTGGTATTCAACACTTACACAAAAATGCTTCCCTTCATTTTCAATTTTTGTGCGCAATACCAACGGGTCGTTGTTGCCCTGAATACGGTCTTCGCCGTTATAACGGTCCATAAACTCATATGCATCGTAGCCTGTGTAACCGCCAACATCAGCCTGAATGCTGAAACTGTTTTTCCTGATTTTTAAACCGCCAACAAACACCGGCCCTTCATCCTGTGCCATTTCAACCTTGTTGGTTTGCCAAACATAAAAACCAAGCAAGCCTGCCAACCTTATCTCATCAATAAACCCATCCTTAAATTGCAGGCTCTTACCGGCAGCCAGGTAAAAGTAATTCATCGAAGCATCGGTATACCTGCCATGTATGTTGCCACCAGTAGTTGTTTTTAAGGTATAGTTAATTGAAAACGACGGGATATGTTTCCGCTCATTGAAAAGTTGCACGTAAGTGCTTATAAATAAATCGCCGCCCTGTGTTATCCAACCCGTATCGTCGTAATATATCTGACGGTCGTCCCTCAATATATTACTAAGCCTGAACGTTTCAGTTGGCTGCCCCCAAATTTTCACAGCGGCCCTGCCCGGGGCAATATTCCAGAAAAAACTAAAATAACTGTTTATAGCAGTGTCGCCCGGCATGTGATGGAAATGAGCCCCGGTTTCAACCTTGCTGAATTCACCAAGCTGTGCCCAATCGATTTCAGGGACAGGCAAAGCATTCGGCCCAAGTTTTGCAGGGGCAATCTGCAACCATTTGCTGGAATGGCTGCTTCCAAAATTAATCCAGTTGCTGTAATCGCGGGTTTGTGACAAACAAAACAAAGGCAACAGCACAAAAAAAAATGATAAGATCCGGTTCATAGCGATTTATTGAATTTCAAAAGTAATGAAAATTGTATTGATCACTAAAAAGCTAAATTGACTTCAAAAAAAATGGCCGGTAAAATCTGTAATTATTCATTATTTTTGGCTACCAATTCACAAAACTTTTGAAAATATTAAAACTATGGAATTTTTCAAAGCTGAAAACATCAACAAAAACTTCTCGGGTTTTCAGGCGCTTACCGATGTTTCGATATCGATTGAAAAAGGGCAGGTATTTGGATTACTTGGACCTAACGGGGCAGGTAAAACAACGCTGATACGCATCATCAACCAAATAACCGCCCCCGACTCAGGACAGGTTTATATTGAAGGAAGACCACTGAGAGCAGCCGATATTTATAATATTGGGTACCTGCCCGAAGAAAGAGGTTTGTACAAAAAAATGAAAGTTGGCGAACAGGCTATCTACCTTGCCAGGCTTAAAGGTCTCGACCGGCGAACAGCTCTGAAAAGGTTAAAATACTGGTTCGAAAAATTCGAAATACAGGAATGGTGGAACAAAAAACTGATGGAACTATCGAAAGGGATGCAGCAAAAAGTACAGTTTATCTGCACCATTTTGCACGAACCTCAATTGCTGATCTTCGATGAACCTTTTAGTGGCTTTGACCCAATAAATACACAGCTGCTTAAAGACGAAATTCTTAACCTCAGGAATAAAGGGACAACCATCATTTTTTCGACCCACAACATGAGTTCTGTTGAAGAAGTTTGTGATCATATTGCCTTGATAAACAAATCGAAAAAGATTCTCGATGGGAATATTTTTGATGTCAAGGCCAGCCATAAAACAAATACTTTCGACATTGTATACAAGGGAAACATTACCGATGTTACTTCGTCGCTGGGATCGGACTATGAAGTAGTTGCCCACGACGAAACCGACAGGGTAAACCAGATAACCATAAAACACCTCAACGGCAATACGAATAACGAATTGCTTTTGAAAATTGCCCCTGCCGTTGAAATCATTTCGTTTAGCGAACGCATTCCCAGCATGAACGAAGTATTTATTAAAGTTGTTGAAAGTCACGCAAAAAAACCGTAAACCATGAATAAAATATTCATCATATTCAAACGAGAATACCTTACAAGGGTCAAGAAAAAATCGTTCCTGGTACTTACATTGTTAATGCCCCTTTTATTTGGCGGACTTATGTTTTTACCCGGTTACCTGGCAACACGCGAAAACAAAGAAGCCCATAAAGTTGCCGTTGTCGACAGGTCAACAATTTTCCTTGGCAACCTCGACAATTCAAAATCAACTGTTTTTGAATTTGTTCCTGGTGATCATTACGAAAAGATTAAAAACTATATTAAAAACAGCGGTTATTATGCACTGCTCGAAATACCCGAAAATATACTTGTATCGAACCGCGTTCTTGTATATTCTCATAAAC
>JAFGEV010000398.1 GCA_016931385.1 Prolixibacteraceae bacterium | reverse complement strand
CGATTATTATGGGATTATCAACACGCACTGTTCAATTGCCGAGATTCATGAAAAGCTCAAGGAATACAACAAGGCCATAGCTCATTTTGAAAAAGCCCGTGACCTGGCCTTGGAACAGGGCTTATCAAACGAGATACGAAAAAGCTACGAGGGGCTTTACCGGTTAAACCGGAAGGTGGGGAATTATCATACTGCGCTGACTTATCACGAGAAATACACTGCACTTTCGGATTCACTCTCGGGGGCAGCGCATAAAAAAGCTGTTGCCGAAATTGAAACAAAATACGAAACCGAAAAAAAAGAACAACAAATTGAAAAACTGACGGCCGAAAAAGAAATTGAAGCCCTTAAAGCACGGCAACGTTCTCTCATTGCCGTCATTATGGCTTCATTGCTCCTTTTTATTGCATTGGCCGCGTATCTAATTATTCACCAAAAGAACCTTCAAAATGTAAAACGCGAAAGCGAACTGAATCAGAAACTGCTACGTTCGCAAATGAACCCGCACTTTGTGTTTAACGCGCTGGGAAACATCCAGAACTACATTTACAACAACAAGTCTGACGATGCTGCAAAATACCTGGCTAAGTTCGCGAAATTGATGCGCAACATTCTTGAAAGCTCGATCAATGAATTTATTCCCATTGAACAGGAAATAGAAACCGTTACCAATTACCTGACTCTTCAGCAGATAAGAAGCAATAACGATTTCCGGTTTGAAGTAATGACCGATGGGGATTTCCAGGGAGAGGAAATTCCCCCGATGCTGGCTCAGCCATTTATCGAGAATGCCGTTAAGCATGCTTTTAATCCTTCTATTACCGATGCAATGATTAAAGTACGTTACATTTTTAACGATGAATCAACCTGCATTGTAATAGAAGACAACGGCATAGGCATTAACAGCGCCGAAAAGAAAAGAGATGAAGGACATAAATCGCATGCCATTGAGTTAACGTGCGAACGCTTGTCGTTATTCAACCGGAAAAAACGGAAGCTGAATTTGGTTGAAATTAAAGATTTATCGGAAACTGGTGGCAGGGGTACAAAAGTGGAAATTTGTTTTAAACAAAGTTGAACATGTACAAGGTAGTGATTATTGAAGATGATCCGGAACTGGCCCTAACGCTCGAAAACATTCTCAAAAAAGAAGCACCGCTTTTCGAGGTTTTGGGGACAGCTCCTTCGGTAAAGGAGGGCGAAAGGCTTATCAAAGAGGTGGAGCCTGATATTGCTTTTTGCGATGTTGAACTGGAAGATGGTTTAAGCTTCGACCTATTGGAAAAACTGCCCGAAATTAATTTTGAAATTGTTTTTGTAACGGCTTACAGCAAATATGCGGTACAGGCTTTTCATTACAGTGCCATCGATTTTGTTGTTAAACCAATCGACCCCGATGATATCCGCAGGGTTTCGGAGAAGATAGTTAAGTCGTTGTCAGATAAAAGTATACAGGAACGAATAAAGAATTTATTGTACAACAATAAAGCCAATGAACAGGATCAGCGCATCATGCTGCAAACAGCTTCTTCGGTCTACTATGTGCCACTGAAAGAGGTTGTTCGTTGCGAATCGGATGTGAATTATACTTCTTTTTTACTTTCCGACGGGAGGTCTGTTCTGGTATCGAAAACCATGGGCGAATTTGAGAAAATTCTGCCGTCTTTTTTCTTTCGGGCACACCGGTCGCACCTTGTTAACCTGCATTTTGTGGTTGAGGTGAAAAAACGACAGGGACTGGCTGTATTGTCAAACAATGAAAAGATTGAAATTTCGGTACGAAAGAAGGATGCTTTTTTACAGGCTATGAAAAATTTATGCGGCTAAAATCCCCGGGTTACGTTTATCACTAAATTTCACACACACAATAAAACACTGTTGACGTAAAATAAAAGGCGTTGATAATGTTTTCGTGTTGATAATTAATTACTTAGATTGCGGTTAATAAGTTGTAACTAAACTTCTGCTCTATGAACCGTACTCGTTTATTAACCAACATGCTGGCATTTTTTTTCCTATTAGGCATAAACTGTGTTTCAGCAAAATCAAATGGCATTATTTCCACTGGTGAATCTTATTTGGATGCAGAAAATCCGGTAGTTGAAGAACATGACGGGGTGCCGGCCATTATGCTTACTTTCACACAGGTTAAAACAACCCCCCAACAGATCAATGGCTCAATGGGGTCTATTTCAGTAAAAGCGAGCGGCTCCGGAACAATAATGTTTAAATTAGGGGTAATGGGAACATGGCAAACCTCGGGCTCTTTTACCGGGTTAACAGCCGGAACATATACGGTGTGGGCAAAAGATGCCGTTAACACGAAGGGAATTTCAACAAGCGCTACGATCGATTATGTAGTGTATATTCCCGATGCTAATTTTAAGGCAAATTTGTTGGCCAGAGCCTATTTAAACACCAATGGCGATGGTGAAATCCAGGTAACCGAAGCCGAAAGCTATACCGGTGGTATTGATGTTACGGGTGGTGGTATTGCCGATGTTACAGGCATAGAGGCTTTTACCGATATTTCTACTTTTGATTGCACGAATAATGCTATTGCTGTAATTGATGTAAGTGCGAATTTAGCCCTGAATAGGCTGGAATGTGGCGGGAATAATTTAACCGAACTTGATGTAAGTGCAAATTCAGCACTTGAATGGCTTGAATGTAACGACAATGAATTAACCGGGCTTGATGTAAGTTCAAATTTGGCCCTGGAAAGACTGGTTTGCAGGGATAATTCTATCACTGAACTGAATGTTAGTAGTAATGAGTCATTAACCTTAATTGATTGCAGCAACAATCTTTTAACAAGCCTGAATGTAAAAAACGGTAATAATACATTGTTATTTATAAACGCACAAAACAATAGCCTTACATGCATTACTGTTGATGATGTTGACTATTCAACATCAAACTGGTTCCTTATTGACGAAGGTGTTGTTTTTAGCCTTAATTGTAATGACCCTCCGCCGGTAATCAACGATGTTACGGTAACCCAAATTAATTGTAATGGTTACAACGATGGCAGTATTGAAATTGACGCTTCTGAAGGTATAGGTACCATTTCATATTCAATTGATGACGGTGGAACCTGGCAGCTTTCAAATTTTTTCGGCTCGTTGCCTCCCGGCGAATACAACGTGAAAGTTAAAGATGAAAACGGATATGTTGCCGCCTGGGGAGATAACCCTGTTGCCATTTCAGAACCTGCTTACGATCCGGTTAACATCGATGCCATTACCGAGACGCAAAACGCTGATAAAACATGGAATTATGAAATAACCGCATCGGGCGGGATTACTCCGTATTTATACCGGATTGATGATGGGGCATGGCAATCATCAAACCTTTTTGAAGATTATGCTGCAGCAACTTATACCATGTATGTTCAGGATGGTAACGGCTGTGAAGATTCCCACATCTCATACGAAATAATTGAAATACCCGATACAAATTTTAAAACCTATTTGGTGGGGAGCGCTACCATTAATTTAAATGGCGATACAGAAATTCAGATTAACGAAGCCGAAGCTTTTAATGGAACGATTAATGTTGGGAGCCTTGGAGTGGCCGATATGACCGGAATTGAATATTTTATCAATATTACCCGGCTCTGGTGTTATGATAACGCTTTAATGACAGAGCTTAACGTATCGAATAATATCAGGTTAATAAATATTGAATGTTGGATAACTTCTTTAACCGGAATTGATTTGTCACAGAATGAACTTTTAGAAGCTTTCGATTGCCATGGAAGCAATATTACCGAATTGGATTTATCAAATCAGACTGTACTTGAACGGCTCAATTGTTCAAGAAACTCGTTAATAAGCCTCGATTTACGAAACGGCAATAACGATAATATTTCATCAATAAGCTGTACGAACAATGCAGCGCTTACCTGTGTGAGTGTTGACGATCCGGCTTATGCTGCTGCAAACTGGAGCGACGATTTTGACGAAGGTGTTACATTTAGCCTGGAATGTGAAAATGCTACCATAATCGAAGATGTTGTTATTGACGATGTAACCGGCTGTTACGGCGATTCAAACGGCGCCATTTCGGTAACCGCATCAGGTGGAACAGGAGCTTTATCTTATTCCATTGATGAAGGGGAAACCTATCAATCATCGGGCACGTTTAGCAGCCTTTCTGCCGGTAGTTACAATGTTGTTGTTAAAGATGAAGCAGGCGATAGTGTTATCTGGTCGTCGAACCCGGCTGTGGTATCCCAACCCGATGAACTGAGTTTTGATGTTTCGTATGACCATCCACAATGCATTGGATCAACCAACGGCGAAATAAACTTTTCCAACACCAGCGGTGGCACGGGAACGTACCTGTTTTCAGCCGACGGGGGAGGGACGTATGTTTCAGGAAGCAGTTTTACCGGTTTGTCGGCCGGGAGCTATAACCTGTACATGAAAGATGATAACGATTGCGAAGTGGCCTATTCCGGGAATCCGCTTTCGCTGAATGACCCTTCACACAATATTATTGAATATGTTAACACCCAGAATGTTTTGGGTTGCGCGGGTGATGAAACGGGCACCATTGCCATAAACGCCGAATTGCCCGAATCTGTCCCCCTTAAATCGACTCAGGCAGCAATCACTTATGAATATTCAATTGATGGAGGTGATATCTGGCAAACGCAAAAAACTTTTGAAAGCCTGCCTGCCGGTGAATACACCGCGATTGTTGGGGTTGACGGCTGCGAATATCCCTGGGATGAAAACCCCGTTGTGATTACCGAACCCGATTCGGTAATTATTACCGCTGTTGACATTACGGCCGACACCGGATCATCGTCGGGCGTAATAGAAATAACGGCCGAAGGCGGCAGCAATACTTTTACCTATTCCATTGACGGTGGCAGTACTTTTGTTTCTAACAGTACGTTTAACGGACTTGCTGCCGGTGAATATACCGTTGTTGTTCAGGATACGGAAACGTGTCAGGCCGATTCGGTTGTTACGGTACCCGATGTGTCAATCGAGATATCAGATGTTGCAACCACCGACGTTACCGGTTGTTACGGCGATGAAAACGGATCGATAACCATTACAGCATCGGGTGGCGATGGTACGCTCGCTTATTCAATCGATGACGGGGTAACATGGCAGTCATCCGAAGAATTTTCCGGTCTTGCCGCAGGCAGTTACAACGTTAGAGTGAAGGATGAAAATGAACATGAAGTAGCATGGGGGGAAAATCCGGTGACACTTTCACAACCCGATGAGATCAGCTTTTTTGTGAGCTCGTTAGCCCCGAATTGTGCCGGCGAAAGTACAGGTGTTATCAGAATTTTGAGCAACACGGGCGGCACAGGGAGTTTTAGTTTTTCAATTGATGGCGGCGATACCTGGGATCCCGACAGTATTTTTATAAATTTACCTGCCGGCAGTTACAACATAGTAGTGAAAGATGCCAACGAGTGCGAAATGGAATATGCAGCCAACCCACGGGTGCTTACCGATCCCGATCCGTTTGAAATTGGAAACGTTGTAACAACCGACAATACCCATTGCAGCGGCGATGGCAACGGTACCATTCAAATATCATTAGCGGAACCTGAGTCAACCCTGAAATCGGTAAATGGTTTAGCGCCTGTGTATTATTACTCAATCGATAACGGAGATACCTGGCATGAAGATTCACCGCTTTTTGAGGGCTTATCATCAGGATCGTATCAGGTATTGGCCATGAATGAAAACCAGTGTACCGATGAATGGGACACGAACCCTGTGGAAATAGCGGATGTAAACACCCTCGAAATTGATACCTTCAGGGTGGCTGACGATGATGGCACAGGCACAGGTGAAATAGAGGTGATCGTAACAGGCGGAACTACGCCTTACGAGTACCGCCTTGATGATGGTGCATGGCAAACATCCCAGCTTTTCGAATCGTTGTTTGCAGGGACTTACCTTCTCCAGGTTAGCGATTCAACCGGGTGTGAGGATTCAAGGAGCATTACGGTTGAGGAGGAAGCAACCGTTCCTGAAACTGAAACCATTGCAGGTACAACCTTTGAGGATGGCGATGATCAGTGTTTTGGAGCAACCCTTACCATAACTGTTGGCGGCGAAGGAGGCGATGCAGTCGATTTTGAATCGGGTTCATCAACCCTGCTTATTGCCGGTGAGTCGGTCACGTTTTTACCGGGTACACATATACAGTCGGGCAGCTATCTTTGGGCTTTTATTACAACCGACGAGTCTTTTTGTGATGACTATGGTTATTCCTCCGAGGCTATTATTCCATTGGCGAAGAGTATAAAAAATAACGTTATTGAAGTACAAAGCAATGATGCTGTTCTGGTAAGTGAACATGGTTTAATGAAACAAACACTGAAGGTATATCCAAACCCGAACAACGGACGTTTCAATATTCAGCTAACCGGGTTTAGTGATCCTGTTGACCTTGCAATATACAATTCGGTTGGCGCTGTAGTAAAACGGTTATTTATTTATGAGCAAAACACATCAATGGAATTGATGAACCTTAAACAGGGTATTTATTTTGTAAAAGCCATTTGCAACGAAAGTTCATTAAATCAAAAGATAGTCATCCGTTAAAGATGATGGCCATCATGGTTATATCGTCTGATTGTGGAAAACTGTCGACATGTAGCGAAATATCCTTTTCAAGGGCATGAATAAGGTCGATTGGTGAAGTGGTGTAATTTGCTGTAAGTATTTCCATTAGCCGTTTCTCGGTATATAATTCCATTTCGCTGTTTTCGGCTTCAGTTACCCCGTCGGTGTAAAGGAAGAATTTATCGCCCTTATTCAGCTTCCAGGTTGAACCGGTGTAAATAAAATCTTCAAACAACCCTATGGGTATACATTTGGTCATCTCAAGCATTTCAACTTCGCCGGTGTTTCGGATAACCACAGGTGGGTTATGGCCGGCATTGGTATATTCAAGTTCTCCGGTCCGCATATTCAGTATACCTGCAAAGAATGTCACAAACATGCTCGATTCGTTGTCAGACGAAAGTGATTTGTTCAGTGAACTTACCATGGCGGCAGATGTGGTATCCTTGTCGGCAACCGATCGTAAAAGGGCACGTGTTACCGCCATAAGCAGCGATGCCGGAACGCCTTTGCCCGATACATCGCCAATGGCAAAGCAAAGCCTGTTGTTATCGAGCAGGAAAAAGTCGTAGAGGTCGCCGCCAACTTCCCTTGCTGGTTTGAGCGTGGCAAATATATCAATTTCCGAAAGTTCGGGGAACGGTGGGAAGGTATGCGGGATCATGCCTAGTTGTATTTCCCGGGCAATGCGCAATTCACTCTCAATCTTTTCACGTGCTGAAGTCGTTTCCTTCAGGTTCATAATATACTCCGAAAGCTTTTCCTGCATATAGGCAAACGAGTTGTGCAACTCCCTGAGCTCGTCTTTTGATTTTATTTCGGGAAGTTTGACCTGAAAATTACCTTTGGCAATTCGTTGCGAAACACGTGAAAGTTGCCTGAGAGGCAAAGTTATTGATCGTGAAATCAGGATAATGATAACAAGTATGATGGATAATCCACCCAGGCAAAGAACAAAAAGGTTTAATGCCAGCCCGTTAACGTCGGCCATAAATTCTTCCACAGGAAATATCAATGCAATCGACCAGCCGTTGAGCTTTATTGGTGCATATGAGATCCAGCTTAACTTTCCGTTTTTTTGATTGTGGTACTCAACCTCGGCCATGCCTTCATCACCCCGAACCATGCTTTTGCCAATTTCACGCAATTGGGGCAGGTTCTGGGCTTCGGCTATACTGAAGATCGATTCGTTCATCATCAGCGATTTAACAGGGTGGGTAATTATTTTGCCATTTTTTGAGAGTACAAGTCCGTAGCCTGTTTCATAGACGTTAATCGACATTACAAACTTTTCTAGCCAGTTGAGTGATATGTCGGCTGTTAGGATACCTGCAAATTGTGGTTTCCCATTATTATTTCGATATATGGGAACTGAATAGGTCGACATGATAATTTCTCCGGCGCCTTCGTCGTAGTATGGCTCACTCCAGTCGGGCCGGTTTAACTCCTTTGGTATTTGATACCAGTCCATAGTGAAATAATCGAAGGTGTCATCGAGCATGTATTTCAGTTCAATACCGTTTTCGCCCCTGAAATAATAGGCCATGAAGTATTTTTCCTGTTCACTGTAAAAATATGGTTCAAGGGCAATGGCCGCGCCGAATATCTCCGGGTTTAATTCAAGTTCCTGTTTCAGAATTTTCACCAACCCTTCTTTCGAGAAATCACTGCTTTCGATGAACAAGGAATAGTTATCGGGGATTTTCTGAATGGAAGAGAGAATTTTTTCTATCTGTGCAACGCCTTTCCCGGTAAGGTTTTTGGCGTTCATTCTAAGGTTTTTTTCAACAATCTTTTTTGAATAGGAATAGTTATACAGAAAAATTAACGCGAAAATAATGGCAATGCCTGTAAATATGTAAATGATGAGTTTATAGGCAAGCCCCCTTTTTACCGTGTTTTTTTTTGTATTATCAGGCATGATGCATAATGTTTCATTTCTTTACTAACGATTTGTTATAATGCTGATAGAACTCGTCGAAATCAGGTATCCAGTTTATTTGTCCGCTTTCTTCTAGTGCATAGCCCGCGAAGTGGTAGTCGACACTGGCCAGCACAGTAGTTATGGTACTGCCGGGCATGTATAAATCCCTGTACCTTTCAAGCATCCAGCGTTGATGGACACTATTGACGGATTGGTTTCGTTCCCGGGCATATTCCATAACTATATCGATGGTTTTTTCAGGGTTTTCAAAAGCCATTTTCCAACCTTCTTTCGTAGCCTCGGCAAAACTGGCACAAACTTCAGGCGACTGCTCAAGCATATCTTTCATGCAGTAAATGCCATCTTCGAGAAAATTAAACCCATGATCGGCAAAGAAAAAAGTGTTCAGTTCTTCGGGGTCGTAACCCGCGTTGATTATGGTATGGTATTCGTCGAACCAGCTTGCATTGGTTATTTCAACAGCATCTCTTAAAAAAAGGTTCACAGTGCTTCCGATAGGTATCAGCTCAACATCGAGATTATATTTTTTAAAGAGCGTCCTGGGCTGAAGTTCATAACCGTTCCAGATACCAGCTTTTTTCCCGTCCATATCTTCAAGCTTGTTTATGCCGCTTGTTTTTTTGGTTATGAACATTAGCGACGACTTTCTCGAAAACTGGGCAATGTTAACAAGATCGATTCCTGAGGCTTTCATTTCGATGGCATTCAGCAGCCATAATACGGCAAAATCGGTTTTCCCGGTTTGAAGCATTTCGGCGCTGGAGTGATGGTGTTCAAAAGGGATAATTTCAACATCAAGGCCGTAGCGTTTGTATATACCCATTTCCCTGGCCACATAATATCCCGCGAATTGTGCATTGACAAGCCAGTATGGGTAAAAGCTAACCTTTTTGAGTTCTGATGCCTGGTCATTTATTGCCTTGACAGGTTGTGATGTTACTTCATCGGGAATTTCTGTTCTTTTGTTGCATGAACTTAATGTCAGCATAAAAAACAGTGTGCATAGCAGGGAAAAGATAATACGTATATTCACAACCGATTCTTTTTTTGAGCCTGTAAGGTATTATTTTTCAAGAAGAAGTGCAAGTTGGGGAACACGAATAAAACTAAGGGAAATTAAATGTGCCATGAATTCGCTTCTAAAGAGGGTGTCTAAAAAGGCAGACTCCTTTTTTCTTTACTAACAAATTGTAAGTAATATATATTTAAAATCAGCTTTTGAGACACCCCTTTTAGAAATAAGCTGTATTCATCACCTGTTGTAATTCCGTTCTCAAGGGCCCATTTTTCTATTTGTTCGGGAGTGGCTAACAAATCGTTTATATTTTAATCTTTAGTTTATTGGCAACCTGATTTATCTGAAGGAGGATTATTTTTCCCTGCAAAAGTGCAAAGTCAATTTCTTTTTCAATATAATCGAACATGACATCTTTCCATGCCTCTAGTTTTTCGAGGTTTCTTTCCCAGCTTATTTGCATAGTTCGCATGTGCAGATAGTTAAAATACTCAAGCGAATGGATAGAATTCCTGTCCTTGAATAAATTATTATACAAGTATTTATCGTTGGTAGTTGTATTTTGGGCATCTATTTCTGCCAAACGCATTTGGACAAGGTTGTAGCAGGGATATTTTTCAGCACAGGCTTTTAACATGGATTCATAATTTTCAGGTTTTTCAATTTCAGTATAAATCAAATCGAGATAAGCCGTTGCTGCTTCTACGCCCTGGTTTTTCCTGAACTTGGCCAGTTGCTTTTTATATTCTTTTTGGGTTTTCTCTAAACTGAGAATTTCAAAAAACTTTTCTTTAACTTCAGAGCTTAGTGAAGTTCCCCCAGGTTCAACCCCAAGTATCTCGTCGGGTATTGTTTCATTATCGGTAATTATTTTTGACAATTCACTATCGAAGTCCTCAAAATATTCATTGTATTTATCAATGTCGATCAAATCGTTAGTAATAGACTGGTTCAGTCTGAAAAAATATTCATATTCATCTTTTCCCAATTCTTCCAGCCGTGTAATGTATGCTTCAAACAGGCTTCGTTTTTCATCTAAAGAATAGTTGTCAAATTGGTACTCATTATTTTCATACTCGTCATCATCTTCATCTTCATTTTCATACTCGTCAACATCATCATAGTGGTCATCGTCCAAATTTAACATATAGTCGAAATTGCCCGGCCCGGCGGTTTTCATAAGCTGGGCGACTATCTGGTTTGCTTTTACAATGTTTTCGGAAGGTCCCCGCATGTAAAACGGTTTTCCCTTGTATCCGCATTCAATGTCAATCAATTCAATATCATTGGTGTCTTCCTCAAGTATGTATTTAGTAAGGGAAAAATCTTTGTGGGGTTTAAAACCGTATTCTTCGGCATACTCGAACGCGGCAAAAATTATGTTGTGAGCCAGTGTATAATCTGCTTTTTCCAAATCCATCCTTTCTCTTATTTGATCAAGAAGGTCGTCATATTCTATTGGTGAGATGTTGAAAAAATAATGGGTATCCTTAATACCCAGGCAATTTATATCGGCAAGGAAAATTCCTACAGTAAGATTGTTGTTGGTGTGCCGGCGAGATATGGTTATGTTAGCTAATCCATCTTCTTTCCAACTTGTGTTAACCCAGCATTCATGTATTGGCAGGCTTCGTGCCTTTTGCCTGATATAGTTTTCGGGGCTAAGCATCTGAATTACTTTACCCTTTTTCTTTTTTGCCATAATAACATTAAAAATTTGAGTGCTAAAGTAATGTTTTTTCTTGTTTTGGTTTAATCCCCGACGAGGGTTTCGAACCTTCAGAGGAAAGACGTTAAACATTAATTTTGTGTTTCTAAGTCTTTCACCGGGAAGCTGAAAGCCAGGAAATACTTTATATTGACAATTCCACGATGGTACGGTTAAAAGCCATATTTGTTTTTAACTCACAAGTCCGGCTTTACGCATTTCGTCTTTTAAAGCTGGCAGGTTTGGTTTGTGGGTATAGACCTGTTGTATTAGTATGATTGTATCATGTTGGTATCCGGGTATTTGACGACAAAGTTTAAGCCATCTGGCGATCAACATATAGATATCCCTTCCCCGTTCGGTTTCGAGTGTTTTTACTGCCTGGTTTTTGATTCTCTTAAAACAATAATCGGGGTAAATGGTTAGAATAGGTGCAATTAATTTATCAAAATCCCAATGGCTGGTGTTTTCTTCAACAAGTGTTTTTATTTCGGAGTAACTCTGGTTGGCTTCGTAAACCAAGACCAAAAAAGTTTTGTTCAATTTTAGTTCCTTTATCAACTGGTTGTAATCACTATCGTTTAGGTATGGTTTCACCTTGTGGTAATAATCAATTTCGTGTGATGAGATGATTAGTTGGATAAATACTTTTACATACAGTTCCCTATCAAGCTGAGGTGATATATAATTTTGAAGAAACCGTGACCATGAATATTTATTTGCCGGGAATAGTTCGCGGGCTATCGATACGAATGCCTCTTTATTTGTTTCGTAGTAATATGTAAGCAATTCTTTAGCCACAGGTTCACTGTCTCGATAAAATTGCAAAGCTGACAGTAGCCATGTATCATGTTTACCTGACCTTTTATAAAGAAAAAGTGTGAGTTCGGGCATTGTATTTTTTCCTATGCCCGATTGATCATAAATTTCGAGCAGGTTTTCTGTATTTTTTGATTTTTCGGCCAGGGTAATAAGCAGGGGTTCAAAATGTTTAGCAAAATATTCATTTCCGGGGTACTCTTTATTGCAGTAGCCAAAGAATTTAATAAATGCGTTTTTAATCCTGTTTTCAGAAAGTGCACATAATCGAAGTTTCTCAACAATCGCATGAGTTACTTTACCAAATTCATCAAGCAGGTATTCGTTAATATCGTTAAATGATCCAATATCGTCTTCAATTCCGGCGTTTTGGATGGATTTATAAAGTCCTGTTAGCATTGCTATTAGTTCATCGGGTCTTTGTTCAATGATTATATTAATAGCTTTTGAGACAAAATTTTCAAATATTGCCTCAAACTCCTGTTCGCTTGCATATTGGTATGCTTCGTAATCGGGGATGTATCCCAAATGTGGTGGGTGGTACATTTCCCAGTCGGGATTTTCAATATTAACCCCTTCAAAAAGGTGTTTATATATTGACCGTGTTTTATCAATTATTTCGACAAATGCATTGTCTGAAATTACGTCAGGTTTTTGCTCGGAGCTCTCTTTAAACAAAATGAATTCTTTTTTTAGTTTATCGTTATGCCAGATAATGGCATCTAGAAATTTCAATCTTAAGCTGTCGGGAGCACTAAAATAAATATCTTCAAAATTCATAACTAAGTTTTATTTTAAGATCATTATTTATATTCTATGGTTTTATATTAAATCGATTTTTATATATAAAAAATTATAAATTTTTGATTGAATTGATTGATTGGATTATTGTGATTGATTTTTTGTGTGTGATTGAATATATTTTCCTAATCGTTTTCGTATGAAAGATTTCGAGGGTAAAGTTCAGCAACTTTCCCTTACCTGAATTTCAACATCCAGCCAATCTTCTTTGTCCAGAATAGTATCCAAAATTATAAAAAAAGCTGCCGTGGTATTGATTAAACGCACGGCAGCTTTTAATTTTTCGTTAACAGCTTTTCAAAATTCATGTGAGCGGAGAACCTTCTCCAGCATTTCCATACATATTAAAACCGCCTTTCCGTTGAAAAACCGTTAATAAAGAAAGAGGCAATACTTATTCGGCAGGTTCTTCTGCTGCTTCTTCAACAACTTCGGCTTCAACTGAATCGCATTCGGCTACTTCTTCAACAGCTTCAACTTCTTCAACTGCTTCAATTGGTTCTTCAGCTGCATCTTCAGCTTTCTTGGTTTGGCTGTTGCAGGCAACTAAAAACAAAACCCCGAACAATAAGATAAAAAGAGATTTTTTCATTGTGATAACGGTTTAAGAGTTCGACAATATAATTTATAGGTTTTATGGTTTTTAATGTAAATAATAAAATTGCAACTAAATTAAAGAATTTCTTTTATTATGCTTACAAAAAAAGTTATCAATGTGTTAAATCGGTATTTTTTATTTTACTTTGATATGGATTTTACACAGAATTTAAGTAAACAAGTATCAAATTTAACGTGTATCTGATTTTTTTAAATGTACTTTTTAAATAATTAATTGATGCGCAGGTTTTTTATCATTGTATCTGTTTTGTTGTTGGTTGTATGTGTATTGCCTGTTTCATATTTTGTATTAAGGCACTTTTCAAGCCTTACCGAGAATGAGGAAATGGTACAGGAGGTTTTCGAAGGCCAGATTGAAACAATCCTTTTTTCTCTTAACCAGCAAACCGAAAATATTGTATCGTTATGGATGAACAAGCTTGATGTGCCTGTTAATTATTTAAGCGGGGCAATGTCGGGTGTTGCTGATAAGTTATTGGGAAACAATCCGGCAATAATATCTGTTTGTTTTTTTAATAAAATTGGCGATGTTTCAGCATTTTATGGCAGAGAGGGGGCTGTGGCAGAAACAGTTCCTTTTGATAAAATGCTCTTTGATAAACTGATTGATTACAAAACCAACAATTACCAGCGCATTGAACCAGTACGTGACGATAGTTTAACCCACCTGTTTTTCGCTCCTTTTAATGTTTCTAACGACATACTTGCTGTGGTTACTGTGTATACCCCTGCTTTTATCAGGCAAAATTTAAGCGCGGGAATACAACAGGTTGCCGGTCAGTCGTTCAATATCTCGGTTGTGGATACCATTACAAGGGCGCAAATATATTCTGTAGGTTTTCAGGGCGAAGAACAGGCAGGTAGTTACCGAAAAAGTTCATGGTACTTGCCCGGTTATATTTTCAGTACCAGCCTGCGGTCGGCAACAATCGACGAGCTGGTATACGAACGCAGCAAGCGGGACAACTATATATTCCTGGGCTTATTTGTTTTTGTGGTTATTGGGTTGGTTGTTGTTATTGGAAGCATACGAAAGGAAATAATGCTTACCGAAATGAAATCCGATTTTGTTTCGAATGTTTCTCACGAAATCCGTACACCCCTTGCCCTTATAAGCATGTATTCCGAAACTCTGTTGTTAAAACGCGTAAAAAGCAAGGAGAAGGAAGAAGAATACCTTAGGATTATTAACCTCGAATCGAACAGGTTAAATGCCCTGGTAAACCAGATTCTGAATTTTTCGAGGATGGAGCGCAACAAACGCAAATATTGTTTTGAAGAAATAAACATTAATGAGTTGATCAGCGACATTAACCAGTCGTTTAAGCCCCACTACGACCAGCATGAGGTGAAAGTTAAACTTGAACTGTTAAACAAACCAACTTATTGTATGGCCGACCGGCAGGCCCTTTCCGAATGCCTGACCAATTTAATCGACAATGCCATAAAATACGGGAAAGAGGATGGAAAAGAAATTGTTATCCGTTCACACGACGCTGGATCGCAAATATTTGTTGAAGTTGAGGACAATGGTATTGGCATTCCTCAGAAATATCAAAAGCATATTTTTGAAAAATTCTACAGGGTTACGCACCGTAACCTTGCACATGTTGCAAAAGGGTCGGGTTTGGGGTTAAACATTGTATTCCGCATAATGAAAGTACATGGTGGAAAAGTTTCGGTTGAAAGTAAAGAAGGGAAGGGGAGTTGTTTTAAATTGCACATTCCTGTAAAACAGAAAAATAATGGCCAGAATACTAGTAATTGAAGATGAACCGGCAATGTTGTCGGGATTGAGCGATAACCTCGAATTTGAAGGTTATGAGGTTGAAACTGCTTCGAAAGGGGACGAAGGGTGCCGGAAACTTGAATCGGGAAAATTCGACCTTGTTTTACTCGATGTAATGTTGCCTGTGATGTCGGGTTTCGATATTTTAAAACATTGCCGGGCAAGGGGGGTGAACACGCCCGTGATACTTTTAACAGCAAAAGGCCAGGAGCTTGACAAAGTCAGGGGACTGGAGCTTGGCGCCGATGATTACATTACGAAGCCATTCAGCCTTCGTGAACTTCTGGCCCGTATCAAAGCCATATTAAGACGTACCGGCAACCCGGGTGAAAAACCTGGTGGTGAAAGCAATATACCTATTGGAAGGTTAAACGTAAATTTCAAATCTTTCGAGGCATATGAGAATGATAACCCGGTAAAATTGTCGCACAAAGAATTTGAGATACTTCATTACCTTTACCAGCGAAACGGACAGATTGTAACCCGCGACGACCTGCTCGACAAGGTTTGGGGGCTCGATTACCAACCAAGTCCCCGTACAGTCGATAATTTCATTTTACGTCTTCGTCAGAAAATCGATTCCGAAACAACAAATCATATCGTTACTGTGCATGGCATGGGATACAGGTTGATCAGGTAAAATGCTTTCATACGTCTGCGCCCGCCGTAACCTTGGCGATGGCAGGCTTCCGTCTTAACCTTAACCTTAACCTT
>JAFGEV010000064.1 GCA_016931385.1 Prolixibacteraceae bacterium | reverse complement strand
TTATCCAATGGTACGAAAAAAGAAGGAACCATATACGCAGGCAAGCGGCTCCTCAATTCAGACTCAACCTGTTGTACATCAGCCACCGACTTGTTCTCAAAGACAATGTATGCCATAATCCGGTAACCTAACGACCCAATATTTTTCGTTAATACTAGGGATTGTCTGATGTTGCTTATTTTCAACAGTGCTTCTTCAATTTCACCAAGTTCAATTCTGTATCCGCTTATTTTAACCTGATCGTCGTTTCGGCCAATAAATGCGACATCTCCTGAGGGTAAATAACAAACCCTGTCGCCGGTTTTATATACCCTTGTTTTGCTATCGCCATAAGAAAAATCAACGAACTTTTCTCTTGTCGTTTCTGAATTATTGATATATCCGGAAGAAAGGGCCGATCCTGCTATCAACAACTCACCGGCAACAAAATCAGGCAGGATATGCATTTCCGAATCAACAATAAATGTTTGATAGTTCGGGAATGGTTTGCCAATAGGCGTATACTCATCACCGGGTTCTGTTCCGCTTACCCGATATGCCGATGAACCGTACGTGACTTCAGTAGGCCCATAAGCATTCAATACCCGTATTTCAGAAGATAGCCCGAAAAAATTTTTAAAGGCCCTGTTTTTTTTGGCATGCAAGCCTGTAAGAATGGTTTTAAGAAAAACTTGAGGTTGGTTTTTTAAATGTTTGCCAACCCCTTCGAGAAATTCAGGAATAATGTAGCTCACATTTATTTTATTATCTGCCAGGTAATTCGAGAAATAACTAAGATCGAGAACCTGCTGTTTCATCATAATATGGGCTGTTCCGCCAAAACAGATGCATGAATAGATTTCATCAACCGAAGTATCGAAACTTAAGGGGGCAACACAGGTTCCTATCCTTTTGTTTTTTACCCCAACCACTTCCCTGTAACTATATAGGAATACGATGATATTCTCATGCGAAATCATCACGCCCTTTGGAAGGCCCGTGGAACCTGAAGTATACTTTACGTAAGCCAGGGCCGGTTTTTTCCCAGGCAACAACAAAGGTTTATCTGCAATGGGGCTTGATAGAGCATGATTGAAATTCAGGGATGCAACATTGAATTCGTCATTATCATCATCTGTAATAACAATTTTAACATTGGCATTGTCAATCATATATTGAATTCTTGTGCCGGGCAATTCCGGATCGAGCGGAACATAAGCGCAACCCATATTCCAAATGGCCAGATAGGAAATGATCACATTTTCCGACCGTTTCATTTTAATGCCAATAAGCTCTCCCGGATTCACATTCAGGGAATGCAAACAATGGCTAATCCGGTTCGCCTTTTCGCCTAAACTTCCATAGGTTAATTGACGACCTTCACAAACCAATGCCACTTCGCCGGGTGTTTTTTCAATCCATTCGTTAATAAGTTCATTGACACATTTTGAATCAGGATAGGGAACTTTCAAATTATTGTATTCAAAAATTTTGGTGCTTAATTCATCGTCTGAAAGCATTTTTATTGACCCCAAAGTTTGTTGCGGCCACTGTACCAGGTTTCTGATAAAAACTTTAAAATGATGAAAAAATATCTTTCCAATCGCATGATTGACAACATTCTTTGAGCTGATCAGATCGATAGTTTTTTTCTTTTCCGAAATCACCAGTTTCCAGTCAATGTTTTCATCAACCCTTTCACACGAAGAATCATTCTGCCATTCGATTAAAAAGGGTTTCCTGCGAAACAACGCCTTTTGATCGGTTTCCTTTAAGTAGCGGATTCTCTGGAAAATATCCAGGCAAAAACTAGGTTTTTTACTTACCAGGGAAATCGTATCGGAGCACTTGTTCAAGGTATCCCTGCAATTCCTGGTTTTATTCAATGTTACATTTAAAGGAACTTTTTCAGAATAACAGGAAGCTAAAATGCTTCCAACAGAATTGCTTTGAAACCAAATATCATAATTGGCCCGGTCCAGCAATCTTGAAATATACATCAGCAATAAAGCAGTGCAATTGGAAAAAAATTCATTGTTATTGCTATTCATGCATAACTGGAATGTTTCTTCATTTAATGTAAAACGATATATGGGTTTATTTACTGAATCGGTTTCATAATGAATTACATTTTGCATTGGGAAATCAGCCAAATCCAAATGAGTAAGCCTGTTTATCCAGTATTTTTCTTCTGATATTGCTGATTTTGTGTATTGAAAAAGAGAATCCAGAAAAGTAGAATCGGGATACTCAAACCGGTCTCCTTCCTTAAGACAATGATATTTGATCAAATCCTGAATGGAAACAACTTCCCCGAAAAGGGTGGTCAGCTTTTTAATATTCAGAACCCTTTTCGTGCATTTAACCTGTAAAATCGCATTATCGATTATTTTTATTTGTCCAGGTTCAAACGGTAGTTTGTCATTATTCCAGTTGTAACCATTTAAAACATAAATATGTCCCTTAAGGCAGACTTTCGGTGTACAAAAGAAATTATCGTTTTTTCCAAAATAAAAGGCGCGCAGGTTGGGTTCCCAAAGTGATTCTTCGGCGCGAAAATCGATAAAACCGAAGTTTTGGGGGCGTTTGTTAAAAGGATAATACGTTCGCTTAATGAGATCCTGTTTCTTCGGATGCAAACTACCCATTTCTATATTATCCAGGAGTATCTTGAAACTATCAATTGCTTCTGCAAAGCATTTTGCATTCAATACAAACGATGTGTCCTCAGGGGCAATATCAATTATTTTTTGTTCGAGTATTTCTCCTGTATCAATTCCTTCATCCATCAAATGCCAGGTTATTCCATGTGTTTTGTGTTTGTTAATGATTGCCCAGGTTGTGGCGTAAACGCCCGCTCCTTCGGGCAAACAGGAATCGTGATAATTGATTGCACCCTTTTCCGGAATGGATAAAATTTCTTTGGGAAGAATGTGTTCATTAACAATACTAAATAAATAGTCGAACCTTTTTTTCTTGAGAGAAGGAAAAATTGATTCAGTGTTGGAGGTAACCGGAACTTCCAAAGAATTGAAATAATTTGAAACTGGAATATCGTTTGTGAAAACAGCCACAATATCCCAGTTTCTGCCTTTTAATAGTTCGTAACATTCTATCAGCAAATTAGTACTGCCTATCAACATACAAGAAAAAACAGGTTCTTCTGATTGATTTTGGATCATTGTTTATGATATTTAAATTTGCAGGCCACTTTCGAAAATTCCTTACAGTTTAAAATTACATAAAAATTTATATTTACTTTTTTTTAAAAAATGAAAGCAAAAAGGATTTTGCTATTGTTTTTTTCCTGATCATTTTACTAACTTTTAGCCTTATTTTAAAAAAACAACGATTGATTAAGGGAAACGCATGATGAACTGGCAATTAAACGATGTATCGGGTATTTATTTTTTTGCAATTTTTCTCCTGCTGATTATAGTCATTATTTCTTTCAGGAGGAGTTTTGATCATGCAGGAAAGTATTTCAGCTTCTTGGCACTGGCTTCGGTTTTTTGGGCAAGCGGTTATTTCCTGGGCATGTTCAGCCGCGATGCAGCATTCAAACTTTTTATGCTACGTGTTGAATATCTGGGCAGTCTTTCGGCAGGTTATTTCTGGATTCTTTTTGTATTGGCTTTTACCAGGCGTGAACAATGGATTAACACCATCTCACTAGCTGCCTTGGGCCTTATACCGGTTTTTTCTTATGTTCAGATACTGTTTATAGGGCAGCACACCTTTTTTTATCGTTCTTTTTCTTTTGTCGAAACCGGTCAACTTATCCTGTTTCAGAAAGTTTACGGTCCAGGTTTTTATATTGCCTGTACCTATAATTACCTGCTTACCCTTTCGGGCCTTGCATTAATTGCTTCAAACCTGAGGCAGGGAAACCCGCTTTTGATCAAGCAGAAAATAGTAGTGATGGCAGGGACACTTATCATGTTGCTGCCCAATTTTTTCTACGTGAGCGGGAAAAACCCATTTTATCCCTATGACCCAACTCCGGTCTCTTTTGCCGTTGCCGATTTATTTTTCATTTATGCAATTGTTAAATATCAGTTTTTGAACATTGTACCTATTGCCCAAAGTTTAATTTATAAGAATTTGAAAAACGGGGTGATCATTCTCGATATCCGGGCAATAGTAATCAGCATGAACGATGCAGCTGGAAATATACTTGGGATAAGTCCCTCAAAGGCTATTGGTAAGCATATTGCAGATCTGTTTCCCCAGACGGACGAAATTTTACCGGAAAACGGACAGACCAGTGAAACGAAAACTGAAATCATTTTAGGACCTGATGAGGCTTGCTATGAAATGCACATCAGCACACTTTACCGAAAAGAGCGTATACCGGCCGGGCAAATTATTATGCTATATGATATCTCCCAGTTGAAAAAGGCCCTTCTTTCATTGGATGCCTTTGCCGGCACAGTGGCACACGATCTGAAATCGCCTGTAGCCACTATTGCAAATATTGCATCATTGCTTACCGATGAACAATTAGATCAGGAAGAACGAAAAAAAATGTCAGGAATTATTGCAGGTAATGCCGAAAAAATGGCCCGTATTATTGATGCGTTTCTTTTGCTGGCCAAAACCGACCGGAACAAAGAACTTGCGATTGTAGCCATCGATAACCGGGAATTGGTTGACGAAGCCCTGGTCAGGTTGGATACTCTGATTAAAGAGAAGGGAGCTATCATCCGGAAACCGGAAAATTGGATCGATGTATGCGGACATGCCGAACTCGTTGAGGAAGTTTGGGTGAATTATATCAGCAATGCAATTAAATACAGTGGGGAAAAGCCTGTGGTTGAAATTTCGGTACAGGATATTGGAGACATGGTAAAAATGAACGTGAAGGATAATGGGAAGGCTTTGAGCGATACCGACCGGAAAAAGCTTTTTGTCAGTTTTGCCCGCCTTGATCAACATAGCGATCAGGTATTAGGTTACGGGCTGGGGTTGTCGATTGTGAAAAACATCGTTACCAAACTTGGTGGCGAAGTTGGCATAGAAAGCCACGAGGGGACTGGGAACACCTTTTATTTCACCTTGCCACGTGCATGTTAGTAGGCTTCCCAGGTGTTTTTTCTATTTTTGTTTCAATATCAATTTCCGAATGATATCGCTTAATAGCAAAGCGAAAAATAAAAACTGCTAAAACTTTTGTGGAAATAAAATCTTTTCTATTTTTGCATCGCTCTTT
>JAFGEV010000397.1 GCA_016931385.1 Prolixibacteraceae bacterium | reverse complement strand
TAGATCCCTCGACAAAAGCTCGGGATCAGTTCGACTTTGTAGTTCCAGTTCACTTCGTTTCTGAAATCACAGTCTCACTGATTTAAATCAGGCTGAAGGCCTAAATTATTTCAGCCCAATTTTCATTTTATTTGTTATAATTTCACAATTACCTTTTTACCTTTATAATCAATAACCTGATCGATTTTCTTAACAGGATCATCGCCTATTCCACCATCTTCAGAAACAAAGACAATACTGAATTTTCGGTCCTTCAGCATTCCTGGAAAATCTCCTTTTCGATCATCAATAGTTAAAGTTTTCTTTGCATTATTCCACTGAAAAGTAATGGTAGAGTAAGCACCTTTTTCGTAGTTGTAATTGTCGTTCTCGTCTTCGTATAACGTAAACCCTCCATCAGCTCCTTCGTAAATACGAATTTCAAGATTGTCCCATTTCTTTTCTTCGGCATATTGTACTTTAGGTCCAATGGGTAATATTGACCCGGCCTTTACGTACAAAGGCATAATATCAATAGGAGCTTCCCTGCTGATTGTTTGACCACCTTCAAGTTTTTTACCAGTCCAGAAATCGATCCAGGAGGTACCTTCAGGCAGGTAGATTTCCATCGATTTTACTGTACTGAAGTCTTCCTTCATATCTTTTGAATACATCGGTTCAATTACCGGACAAACGAGTATCGATTTCCCAAGCATGAATTCATCGTTAACATCGAGCGCATTTTTATCGGCGGCAAAATCCATTACCAGCGCCCGCATCATGCTCGACTGGTTGGCAGTTACATCCCACGAAGTTGAATAAATGTAAGGAAGCAGGCTGTAACGCAGGTTGATGTACTTTTCGATGGCATCGTAAACCTTATCGCCTTTTTTACCAAACTGATAGATTTCTCGCGGGGCATCGGCGCCATGCGAGCGCATCATGGGGCAGAATGCACCAAACTGTAGCCATCTGGCATAAAGCTCACGGTATTCCGGATCGTCAAGTTTCCTCCTGAAATTCCACAGGAAAAAACCGCCAATATCGCTATTGTAGTAAGGAATTCCACACAAAGAGAAATTTAATCCGCCGGTTATCTGCGCCTGAAGCGCCTCCCACGATGCTACTACGTCGCCCGACCAGGTATTCGCTCCGTAACGTTGCTGACCGGCAAAAGCCGAACGGGTTAATATGAATACACGTTTATCTGAAGTAACTTCACGCTGATGATCATAAACACCGCCAACGGTCATTAAGGGATAAGCATTGCGTACCTTGCGGAACGAACCTAAATATGTTTGATTGTCCATGTCGCTTGGTCTGAAGTCCAGGTGATCGGGTTCGGTCGAGTCCATCCACCAACCATCAATGCCCAGTGAGAAAAGCCCCTTGTTGAGGTATTTCCAGTAAATATCCCTTGCTTCAGGATTATAGGGATCGTAAGGCTTAACGCCAGAAGGATATTCCCTGTTAGGAGGCCAGCTGGTAAGGCCTGATTGTGGCCAGGTTCCCATATCCAACAACATTCCTTTTGGGTTCATCTCGCGGTATTGTTTTGTTTGCGGGCCAAACGACGACCAGATTGAAATGATCATGTGTGCATTCAAACGGTGAACATCATCGACAAATTTCTGTCCATCAGGGAATTCAGTATTTAAGAATTCCATGGCATTCCAAAGGTAGTTTCCGCCCCAGTATTGCCAGTCCTGAATGATGCCATCAATAGGAACGCCTAACTCGCGATATTTTTTGACAACGCCAACAGTCTCGTCCTGACTTTTGTAGCGCTCCTTACTTTGCCAATAGCCGAACGTCCATAGCGGGAACATGGGCGCCTGTCCGGTAAGGTCGCGCATACACGCAATCACTCCATCGGCATTGCCACCGTACATGAAGTAATAATCGATGCAATCGCCTACTTCCGATGCAAAAGAGGTCTTTTCAGTATTGTCTGTAAAAGTTGTAGGCGAATAATTATCCCAAAACAAACCGTATCCTTTAACCGACTGGAAAAATGTAACAAAATCCCACGTATTGTTCTGGATCATTTCAACTTCCTGGTTGCGTTGCGACATTTTGCCGTTCTGCAGGATACCCAGCCCGTAAATGGTTTCATCTTTTTCCAAAACATACGACTGCGCAACACTGTAGGTTTTCACTCCTGCATCGTTGAAATCGGTAAATGTTGCCCCGCTTTCTTTTTCAGTCAATAATAGCTGGCCCTTCCCATTTCTGAATGAAACGGTACCTTTTTTCAGGTTTAAAGCCACTTCAATGTCATTTCCTTTTACAAAAAGATCATCACCTTTCTGCTTAATTGTAAAAGAAGTTTTTTCAGGCATTTTTACCACCGACAAGCTTTCTTTGCTGTATAGGTCCCCCTCAGGTGATTTCAGGATACGAACAATATTCGGGGCGTAAAACTGAATCTCCAAATCAACAGAATTGATCAGTGCTTTTACCCCTGAATTGGTTTTCTGGTAAGTTTGTGAAAAACCCAAAAATGCAAACAACACCAAAAACGATAATATTGAAATAATTTTCTTCATAGCTAATATTTTTTTTCCTATTTAAACTGCCACCAATCAAAATTAAACAATTCGCCTTTACCCCCTTTAAACACGAAGTAGATGTCGTGAACTCCTTTCACCTTCTTCACTTTACATGCTTTTTCTACCCAATTAATATCTCCACCTGTGCTTTTCACTTCAAGCACACCAAGCAATTCTCCATCAAACCCGTCAATACGGATTTCGATTTGGCCGCCTGCAGAAACCGAAGCAACCCCGGCAGCGAATTTTTTTGGGTTTTTATTAAAATCGGCACTACGTACTTTTATGTAATCACCGTCATCAATTTTTGTTACATAAATGTTGCCTGTTAAATTGTCTTTAGCGGTTTTAAGACCTTCAGACCAAGCCATGGTTTCGGCTTCAACCTTTCTGAAGGGATTCAAAAAGGAAATGCTTTCTTTTATGCCCTCTTTGGTTGGCACAATAAGCGGAATAGAACCATCGGGATTGTAGGTAAACTGTTCAACACTTACCGAACGTTTGAAACCCTGCCCTTCGGATAAGCTCTGATCGTGATAAAAGAAATAGGAATTTCCTGCAAAATCGATGATACCCGCATGGTTGGTAAACGCCAGATGGGGTGCCCGTTCCATAATGAGTCCCCGGTAGGTCCATGGGCCTTCGGGCGTTGGCGCGGTTGAATAGGCAATGTATTCGGGAATGCCTTTGGCAGCATATACCATGTAATACTGGTTGTTGCGCTTATAAAACCAGGGGCCTTCGGTATATGAAGCACGTGTTTTACCATCGCGGCCTTGCTGGCTGCTGAAAGCTTCGGTGGTCATTTCCACCGATACAACTCCATTCTGCCCCAGGCTCCGATCGTACGAAACCATATCTTCATTCAATTTGACATACCACAAACCGGGATTCCCCCAGTACAGGTAAGCCTGCCCATCATCATCGACAAAAACGGTCGGATCAATATCCTGCCATATATGATCACTGTCGATCAGACGTTTCCCGATTGGATCGGTAAACGGGCCGGTGGGCAAATCAGCCACCAATACAGATATCCCTTCACCATGAATAGGCACATATAGGTAAAACTTTCCGTTTCGCTCAATACATTGCGGCGCCCATGCCCCGTTTTCCCGTTTACTCCAGGCAAAGTTTTTCAGCGAGGCAACAGCCCCGTGATCGGTCCAGTTCACCATGTCGGTTGACGAATAACAACGCCAGTCGTACATGGTAAAAAAGTTATTGACCGTTGAGTCTTCGTCGTGGCTTGTATACAAGTATACAGTACCATCGTGTACCATTGGTGCAGGATCGGCTGTATAATAGGTTTGCACAACAGGATTCTGACCCAGACAGAATGTGGGTATAAAAAAGCCTGCTATCAATACCTTCAAAATCACCTTATTTATTCTCATAGTTTTCAGATATTTTATCGAATGAAAATTCTGTGTTTAATATTTTAAATATGTTAACGTATCCCAACAATTCTGTACGTGACAGTTGAACTACCCCGGTTTTCACTTTCATCATCAACACCTACCATTAGTTTTAGTTTCGCTAAATCGTTGTTGGTGTGATACCATATTTCAGCCAGGCCATGCGTTCCAAGCCCCTTTTTATAAACCTTACCGGCAACAGTTAATGGGTTCCTGTCAACCGACCTGTTTATTGAAAGTGAGCTCCAGCTTTGGAAGGTTATATAGGGTTTCAATTCAGTAAGCGACATTTCACTTCCATCATTTTTCACCAACACTGGTTCCAACACATCGGTGTGGTCCCAGTCAATTGAATTATCGGGGTCAGTTATTAAAATCCCAAATGATGAATAGCCTTCAATTGAGACTTCTGATGCTACAGGATCGTCACCAAATTTTATAACAGGGCTTTCGTATAACAATTCCCCAATATTGTATGCCTGAGATACAGAGACGGATGCATTTTCACCCTTTTTGTATGTTTTAGCCTTTACAATACAATTTGAAGATATCAGTATCGGGGCTTTATATAAATATGAATTTTCATCAGGTTCACTACCATCAAGGGTGTATCTTATTTCGGCTCCCTCAACCGGTGAAGAAATTTTAATATTATTACTCCCTTTGTAAATTAATCGTTCTTTTGGGGAGATAACCGGAGGCGACAGAAATGGCGATTCAGACATTAACGATGATAAATCGGTATTTTTATTTACAAGGCTTATGCGAAAAGTATATGAAATATCTTTTAAGTCTAAACGGTACCCGGGAAGTACGCCTGGTCCGCAACTGGCGCCACCCATTCCATTCTGCTGGGCATCTATTGAAAAGTATACATCATCGCGTTTCACTATTTCGGTAAAGCTTTTTTTATCGAGGTCGTTATCGCCAAAATGTAAAGCTGTGGTTTCAAGATGTGGATATCCAAAAACTGCAATACCTACCCCATTATTGTTGGTAAGTGAAGCCCAACGTATGCCTGTTTTATTTCCAGTATGTTGCGGACGCGAATATGGAAAGTATTGATCAGTGACTGTCGAAGTATACTCGCCTGCCATTGCCGCATTATTACGGTCGTTATAGTTTTCCCAGGGGCCTTTACCATAGAAGTTGTAGTTTTCAAATTCAGCCGGGAGTATCATCTGCATACCTATCCGCCCCAATTCTTTGTTCGAAATATCGGAAGGGCTCATTATAAATTCAAATCCCGATCGTACAAAAATGTCGCCATTGGAAAATACGCTGTACGATACCTTGTTGTCGAGAATATGCGGAGTTAAGTCGCTGTAAACCTTTGTAACAACATCTATGCTGTAAAAATTCTTTTCCTTTTTAACCTCAAAGTTTTTCACTTCGTATTTGAGTTGGTTAAACCCTGCCTTGCGCCAATATACAGCAGGTGCCGTTCGGTTCCACCACATTTCGTCGTTATCGCTTGGGGCGCGGTAAAGTACTGCTTTTGGCCCTTGTTTGATTATTTCTTTCCCAAGGTTCCTGATGGAAGATATTGAACCGGATTGTTTATCAAACTCAATGCTGAAATTGGTTCCGGAAAACATTATTTTGTTGGCTGTTTCATCCATGATGAAGGAATTATAAGCATTTGCAAGGTACGGTTTTGCTTCAATTTCGTATGGAAGAGCAAGTTGTTCCCAGGCAACAAGATGCCCTTTTTCGGCCCAGCTTGTATTATTGGCCAGTCTGAAGCTAAGATTCAGAAAATATTCGCTTTGGCTTTTTAGCGTAGGTTTTTCAAACGGGATCGTGATTTCTTTCTCCATTCCCGGGTATAAATCAATTTTCCCGATGACCCCTTTCTGAATCTGCCTGCCATTCTCTATCAATTCCCATTCACCATCCAAAATATTCAGATTTGAAAATTCATAGCGGTTCAGTATCTTAACTTTCCCCGAATTCAAATCACTCAAAGTTACCATTAAAGGTTGAATCACATACTTATACTCTATTAATTCGGGTTGAGGGGTGCGGTCGGCAAGTACCATACCATCAAACCCAACGTATTTTTCTGAACGGGGATCATTTAAATCTCCACTGTTTGCAATGTAGGTATTCCCGTTTTTATCTTTGGCAAAGATTCCCTGGTCAACCCAGTCCCAAACAAATCCTCCCTGCGCGCGAGGCAAGGAATATGAAGGTACCCAATATTCTTTCAAGTTGCCGCAGCTATTACCCATTCCATGGGCGTACTCGCACATAATTACCGGACGGTTATCATTTTTTGCATCGGCGGCATAACCCGCTACCGTGGGGTACATAGGCGCAACAATATCAACAGATGCATCTCTTCCGGCAGGATTATAATGCACCGGGCGTGTTGGTTCGTTTTTATGTATCCAATCAGACATTGCTACATGATTCTGCCCAAAGCCGGTTTCATTTCCAAGCGACCAGTAAATAATTGATGCATGGTTTTTAAAAGGTTCAACATTACCTGCATTTCGGTCCATGAAAGCATCGAGCCAGGTCGAATCCTGAGCAAAGCGGCTCCAGAACTGGTGCGATTCGATATTGGCTTCGGCGCAAAGGTAAATCCCGTATTCGTCGCACAACTGATACCAAAGTGGCGTATTGGTGTAGTGACAAGTACGCACAGCATTAATGTTATGCTGTTTCATCAGTTTGATATCCTGAATCATCGATTCTCTTGTAATATATCTCCCTGAAACCGGATCGTGTTCGTGACGGTTTACGCCCCTGATAAGAATCCGCTGACCGTTTACTTTCAGCACTCCCTCTTTCCATTCCACTTCGCGGAAACCAACTTGTGATGACAGGTATTCAACGGGAATGCCTTTACTGTTTTTTAATGTAATGGAAAGCTTATATAAGTTTGGTGTTTCGGCAGTCCATTTGAGCGGATTAATAACTTTTTTCGATAATTTCAATCGGCCTTCTTCCAATTCACTCATTTCAATTTTTGAGGTATTTTCTCTAAAAACCTCCTTACCTGAATTGTCAATAAGAATCACTTCGGCCTGATATTCCTCATTCAATTTTGCATTGTCAAAACTTTTAAGTTTAAGCAAAAGGTTAAAATCGGCATCAATGTATTTTTCATCGAGGTCGGTGGTGAAAGTATAATCAACAACCGATATTTTAGGAACAGAATAGAGGTAAACATCCCTGAAAATTCCGCTCAAACGCCAGAAATCCTGGTCTTCAAGATAACTACCATCACTAAACCTGTATACCTGAACTGCCAGAACATTTTCGCCGGGTTTGATAAAATGTGTTACATCAAATTCAGCAGAGCAATAACTGTTTTGACTATAGCCAACCTTTTCCCCGTTTATCCAAAGGTAAAATGCCGATTCAACCCCGTCGAAGTTCAGGAATACCTGGCGACGGTTCCAATCGGAAGGCACAGTAAACGTGGTACGATAAGAGGCAACCGGATTAAAATTATCACCAACTTTTGGCGGGTTTCTGGAATCGAAGGGATGTACCACATTTACAAAGATAAATTCGCTAAATCCGGCATTTTCCAGGCTATACGGGACCTTCACATCCTTCCATCCATCAATGGGATATTCCGGTTTGAAAAAATCAACCGGTGCATCGGATGGTTTGTCCACATAGTTAATCTTCCAAATACCATTGAGCGATTTATAAAAAGCCGACTGCTTGTAATCCATTTTAAGTGAGCTTTTAAAATCGGAATACGGCACTGTATTTACATGGTAATATTGTTTGTTGATTCCGAATACTTTTGGGTTCTCCCAATCGTTAAGTGATTTTCCGGATGCATCCTGCCCAGTTCCCTGTATGCTGATTAAAAGGGTAGTTATAAGTATAAAAATAAGTTTTTTCATTTATTATAGTTAGTTGATTAATTAATATCACTTTACCTGTCAACAATATATCTGACAATTATATCCTGGGAATCCATTCGATTACAAATCGTTTAGATACATTTATTCAAAATCCAAAT
Source organism: Prolixibacteraceae bacterium (assembly GCA_016931385.1). GTDB lineage: Bacteria > Bacteroidota > Bacteroidia > Bacteroidales > Prolixibacteraceae > DAIMEA01. The sequence continues at coordinate 28,110 of JAFGEV010000397.1, read as the reverse complement.
ATACATTTTTCTACCTCCTGACTACAAAAAAACGGGCAAAACTCGATTCCTGAATTTCACCCGCAATCATTATTTATTTTAAAAGTCTATCTAAAAATGAAAGATCCCGTGAAATTTTATTTTGCCATAGTAAGTGTTTCTTTTTCGCTCGGAAACTCATCAACCGCATCTTCTTCCGGCAAATAATAGGTAATGTAATTCATGGTTCCTTCACGCTCCCAACTTTCAATGTAAGTTTCCAACTCATCGGCAGCAACACGGTATGTGCTTTGTGCACCACTAGCATCGTTGAAGAACAGTTCAACACCATTATCTCCTTCTCTGGGTTGTGCCCACCTGATTACCATAGCAGTATCATTCTTGGCAATACTGTTTACTGCCCTGTTTATAAGGGTTGCTTTGTATTTGTCTCCATAAACTTTACCGATGATCTGAACTTTAATGGACCTGTTATTGTCCTTGTCAAGATTGTATGTATTGAAAATATAGGATCCTTCTTCAATGTTGTCAATTTCAACTTCCATTGAATCAATGGGTGCATTAAGATTAGTTTCGGTAACAATGCTATCGGCACCTTCATTCCATTCAATAATATTTTTACGGAGATTCGACCCACTTATAAAATACATTTTTACAATTACCCTGTTATTGCCTGCTTTTGCTTTGACTTCATAAGGTTTTGCTGCATAAATAATTCCGTCTTCATTAATGTATTGCTTATGTATGTCGTACATTGAGTCACATGCAATAAGAGCAAAGCTCAACGACAAAAGGGTAACAAATATTTTGCTTTTATTTTTCATTTTTACTCATTTTCATTTATTGTTATTCCTTAATTTCCTGTCCCCAGAATTCAATTTCGGCAAAATGAATAAAACCTGTGTTCCCCCATGTTTCATTCACTAAAAATCTCACATATCGCACTGGTGGATCCTCAAGTTTAAATGTAAATTCGTCGCCATCCAGAAGGTGTTGTGCATCTTCATCGGCGGTGCCACCTTCTTCGGTTGGCCGCACAGCAACACATTCTTTTAAAAGATACCATTCATCAGTGTTCATAACAGAATCCTGCGGAACAACATCTGTTCCCCAAACCTCAAAAAGCCTTGGATTTCCATGTGTATATTTAAACCTATCTTCCTCCTGGCGCTGGATAATATTTACCCTGCTTAATTTTGCCTTAACACCTAAATCGATGGTGAAAAACTGGGGCCATCCTGTTCCTGCAAGTGAATGGTTGAAGGTTAAAATATCATCATCATATGCATATTCAAATCTTCCTTCCCAACCGTTCATGTCGGTATCGCCGGGGAAATTGGCATTCGAAAACAATGCTTTATCCAGTTTATATTCAAACATTGGTGTTACAAGTTGAACAATCGTGTCGGAATAATTATTCCACTTGTCGCGAATAAGAACACCAAATTCAGACTCAACAGGATCGAACCCACGAAGAGAGTACTTACCTTCGGTTACACCGGAATAAACCGTCTCGAATGAAGTAAGATTCCCGGTAGAATCTTTCGCCAGAACAATAAATACCAACGGTGCATTGGTGGGATTTTCCCAGGCAAACAAAACACCTCCAAAATCAGGTGTAATGGATATAGTGTTCTGCACAACTTTAACCGGAGGGCTTAAGGGTTTGATATCAACGGTAACAGGTTCTGATCGGTTTTCACTTCTGTCGACCGTGAAAAGAGTAACCTGATGCGTAAGTGTGTCACCAAATCCCTCAATAGGAATCATGTTGATAAAAATGGAACTTCTCGATTCAGTAGACTCCCCGTTCGAGAGTTCATATTCTGCAACAACATACAATAAATCGGTCTCATCGGGCAGGGTGTATGAAATTACAGCTCCGCCAGGTGTATTTTCAACAATTGGGTTGATTATTGCCGAAGGGGCAACATCATCTTTTATCATGGGCCCTTTTTCAATTTCTTCACAAGCATTGAAAAGAAGAAAAAGAATCATCAGTATTATTAAATTTTTCATATTTTTTTCCTTACGTTCTATTATCGTTTCGTTACCATCCCAAATTCTGAACCAAATTCGGATTCTTAATAAGCTCCTCTTCCTTTATTGGCCAGAAGTAATCTTTGAATTCAAATTGCGGTGTAAATATGGTTACCACTTTGTAGAAATCGAGATTCCGGCCCGAAATATTCCAGCCCTGAATGGGTTTATTCATGTATTTTTCAGCTAATTTCCACCTGCGAAGATCCCAAAACCTTGCACCTTCAAAAGCCAGTTCAATCGCTCTTTCATGGTGGATAATATCCCGCATTCCTGCTTTTGACTTTGGCTTGTCGGGATTTGATGAATGCGCATTCCAGCTTTCAACTACACCCTTTAATCCGGCTCTTTCACGTACCATGTCAATATAACGATATACTTCCTCATCCGGAGCATCTTTCACTTCGTTTAATGCCTCGGCATAGAGCAAATACACATCGGCTAAACGAATAATCGGGAAAGGGAAATCGTAATTGCTGAAGTATGAATTTCCGGAAAAAGCATTATTCGGGTTGATAAACTTCTTTACAAAATAACCTGTTGCTGAAAATTCGCCTTGATTTCGTTTTGTGGCCAATTCACCAGCCCTGACCTGAACATAGTAATAGGTAGGGTCAAGCACATAAGTTCCCCTGTCGAAAGCAATGTTGGCATAAAACCGGGCTTCACGGTCGAAATGAAGAATTGCAGTAGCCTGACCTGACTTCACATAGTCATTATCCTCGGTTATTGCTGTGCGCATTTTATAACGGTTCGAATAATCATACTCTTTATCTTCCTCGATCGGAACTCCATTTTTGGAATAATAAAGTTCAGCCATACGCAACGTTGAGGCATAAAACTGGGAGACAGGGTTGGCATTGGTGACATTTATCAGAAGGGGTTGAAGCATTCGCTGATAACCGTTGCTAAATGTATAATTTGTTGCTGCCCAAATGACTTCGGGACTTCCTTTTTCGGTCACAATCGACCGTAGTTTCAACTCCAGCATTATGGTATCGGAATGCACATTTTTGCTCTTAAAATCATCGTACAATTTAATTTGTGCTTTTTCGCAGATGTCAATCGCTTCTTTTGCTGCATCGGCAGCCAGTTGCCATTTATTTTGGTCGTATGTTGGGTTAAACAATGCAATCCCCCGATTATCGACCAATGAACTAAAATCGGTATTTCCATTATAAAGCGGACTAGCTGCTGTTGCCAGAACCCTCGCTTTTATTGATAAAGCAATTGGTTTGGTAATTCTTCCCAAATCGGAGGTTTCTGATTGAACAGCAAGGGGTAAATCGGGTATGGCTTCATCAAGCGTTTCAATAATGAATTTAAATACCTCATCAACCGGCTCGCGGTATGTTTTTATTTCGGAGGTGGAGGCATAAACCGGTAAATTCTCGTCAATAATCGGAATCGGGCCGTAGCATTTAAGCAACCAAAAATGATAATAGGCTTTAAGAAACTTGACTTCCGCCGCCCATTTCTTTTTTTCGATGGCCGACAAATCGGCCACATAATTAATGTTTTCAAGGAATATGTTACAATCGCGGATGCCAACGAACATTCGTGTGCCTCGTTCTTGCCCATCCCAGTAATTTAAATATGGGGTACGGCTATTCTGATATCCCTGTGCAATTAATGCTGCATGTACCCAACCTCCGCTTACTTCTTCGTTAAACCATACTTCATCGCCCGAAAGCAAGCCAGGATTAATCCACGGATCACTAAACACGGGCAGATAGGAATAACAAGTAGCCAGGAATTTTTCAGCATTGTATTTATCAGAAAATGCATTTTCAATTGTTGCTACATTATCGGGTACCACGTCCAGAAAATCACAGGAAACGGACGATACAAGTAACGGGAAAACGATTATATATTTTAATATGTGTTTTTTCATTTTCAGTATTTTTTAAAATGAAACCTGAATACCTAAGTTAATTACACGCTGTATAGGATATCCCAAACCATTTCCACCCATTTCAGGATCCCAAAGTTTGAAGTGACTTATAGAAAATAAGTTTGTTCCACTCGCATAAATTCGAAGGCTTTTCATATGCAGTCGATCCAATTGCTTTTGATTTAAGGTAAAACCAATTTCCATCGATTTCAGTCGAAGGAAAGCTCCATCCTGCATAAACCATGTGTTACGTTGTAAATTGTTCCATTCAGCACGGTACGAAAGACGAGGCCATAGTGCATAAACATCGCGATTTGATTCTGACCAGTGATCATTGGCATAGGCTTCTAAAAATGCATTGTTCATGATTTTATCGTTGTTCTCGCCCCAATATTTGTAATTTATAAATGGGCTTGTTGCCTCGGCGTCGATCCAAAACGACGAACGAGCTGATCCCTGGAAAAAGACTGAAAAGTCAAATGCTTTATATCCTACCGATGCTCCAAAGCCATAAATAATTTCAGGTGTAGTAGGATAACCAATTGGAACCTGGTCAAGCGATGTAATTTTATCATCGCCATTTATATCAATATATTTTATATCGCCCCCCATGGCAATACTTCCAAGTTGTTGTTCGGGTGAATTTAAAACCTCCCAATCATCAACAAATAATCGTTCGGCTACGTAGCCCCACTCCTGACGAAGAGCTTTCCCTTCGTGCGACAACCAGGGGGTTGCACTATAATCGGGTTCTTCATATTTTTCGAAAACACCGCGTGCGTAAGTAAAGTTGCCACGCGCGGTAATCCATACTCCATTACTAAAATTTTCCTGATAATCAACAGATATATCAATACCGCTACTTGAGGCTTCGCCTACATTTGCACGGGTGTTGGCCTGTAATCCAAATGTTGAAAGTTGAATACGGTCCATCAAAATATTGGTACGATATTCTTTAAACAAATCGGCATTAATTTCAAATTTATTAAACAAGCCTAATTCGAGTCCTAAATTCGTTTTCCGTGCTGTTTCCCAGGTTATTTTATCGTTGGCATACCTTGATATTGAAATTCCATCGCGATGGTAATCACCATCGGTACCCCAACTATAACCACGGTTTGCATCGTTCATATTTACATTCGAAAGATAAAAGAACCTATCGGCGGCATTACCTATGGCATCGTTGCCCACCAAACCGTAAGTGAATTTCAGTTTAAGTTTTGAAATTGTTTTTAAGTATGGTACCCAAAATTTTTCATTTGATACAAACCAACCAGCTCCAACCGAGGGGAAAAATCCAAAACGTTCTTTCTCTGAAAAACGCTCGGTTCCGTTATATCCAAAGTTGAATTCTGCAAAATACCGTTTATCAAATGCGTAGGTAAAACGACCCGAAACCCCAAGGTTACGGTTGGGTAAAGATTCCTGAAGGTTATCTCTGCTTCCATCAAGCGAATGGCGGATTATACCAACCAGCAAACCGGTTACCGTATGTTTTTCACTAAACTCTCTAAAATAATCAATGGCAGCTTCGGCATAAAAGGTAGATCTAACCTGTTTTTCGCCCTGAGAATAATTCAGGTATTCATAGCCTGTTTCAGAATTCAAAAGTTCAAGTTCGTATTCATTCGTTCTGTTGTTAAAATTCTTTGCAGCATAATAAAATGGCTCATAATTGCGCGTTACATCAAAATAGGAATTACGTGTAGTGTTTCCCAGCAAACGGGCCTTTAGTCCTTTAATGATAAAGGAAAAATCCTGTTTTAATTCGAACTGGGCCAACATGAGCGATTTACTGTACTCTTTGTATCCCTTAACCATCTCGGCATATGGATTAAGGTAATTTCCATCGCCGGCATTTCCAAACAGAATATGATTAACATATTTGTGTTCCTCATCGGGTTCAAAATAGGCCGGAAATAAAACCGGATTTGTACGCATAATTAAACGGTACATATCTGAACCGCCATTAATAGGGCCGCGGTAATCATCAAAGTTCCCGTGAAGGCGTACAACCGCTTCGGTGGTTTTTGTCAAGTTGATATTTACATTTGAGCGAATCAGGATGCTTTTTAAACTAATGTTTGAATTAAAGTCGTTACGCTTATCTACTTTCAGTATTCCATTATCGTGCGAAATTCCTCCCGATAAGTAGTAGCGGGCTATTTTGCCTCCACCGCTTATGTTAAAATTGAAGCGCTGGTTCATGGTGAAGTTTTTCAACAATTCATTCTGCCAGTTTGTAGCAGGATAAACATACGGGTTCGTTCCATTTATGGTATTTTCAACTTTTTCCTGTGTGTATGGTAAAGGTAAAAGGGGCGACCTTGTTGCATAAGCTTCATTATGTGCCTGCATGTATGTAATAGGATCTGTCAACTTAATATTGCGGGTTGGCTGGGACAAAGAGCTCTCGTAACGAACACTAAATTTGGCTTTTCCTTCACTTCCTTCTTTTGTAGTCACCAATATGACACCATTTGCACCTCGCGCACCATACAATGCTGTTGCCGTAGCATCTTTCATAATTGAGAAACTGGCAATATCATCGGGATGCAACCGGGCTAAGTCGTTTGTTGAGAGTTCAATTCCATCGATCAAAATAAGTGGAATGTTGCTGTTCCCAAAACTGGTTACACCCCTAATGAAGAACTGTGCATTATCCTCGCCAGGTTCGCCACTCCGTTGGTACGATATTATACCTGCCATGCGTCCTGCCAGGGCTGTTGTTAAATTACTCGATGGAATTTTTAATTCTACAGGGTTTACTGTCTCGATTGAAGCAATAACACTTTCCTTCTTCTGTTTAGAGAAAGCTACAACAGTAACATCTTCAAGCTCTTCACTTTTACTGGCCAACTCGATATTAATTTTTATTCTGCCATTGACATCGACAATCTGAGAAGTCATACCAATGAACGTGCAAACGAGTTTGTCGTTTGGCTTCGCCTTGATGGAAAATGTTCCATCGTTATCGGTGATAATCCCACGCGTTGTACCAACAATTGTAATCGTAGCTCCCGGAAGAGGTACTCCATTTTTATCGGTTACTTTCCCTTCTATCAGGATATTTTCATCCTGCATACTCTTTTTCACATCGATTTCTTTTTCTTTCCCATCGGTAATGATCACTGTTTTGTCATCAATGCTATATTTAAATCCCTTTGGGACAATATACTCATCGAGGAATTCAACAATGGTCACATCTTCGAGTTCTACATCAATCCTGGGGGAATTATCAAACAAATCAGACCGATAAATGATCTCGAAGTCCCCTTTCGAAGAAAAATCGTAAAGGACTTCATCGATACTCGCATTTTTCAGGTTAATATCCAACCGGGTTACCTGTGAATAAATACTGGCATTGGCTTGAATTATCCCTATCAGTAAAAAGATCAATAAAAACTTCATCCGCGTGTAGAATAAGCCACCCTTTATCCGGACAGCATTAGTAAAGCTTTTTTTCATAAATTTGTTTTAGGTTTAATCTTTTTTTAAAAGGTTTATATCAATATTAAGGGCAGGTATTGTTGGTCCAATATCTGTCCTTCTAGTTTACGATAACCTGGGTTCCTTCAATGGTAAATTTTATTTCGTCTGTTTTCTCTATAACCGACAAGATGCGTTGAAAAGAATCGGTTCTTTTCAGTCTGCCTGAAAAACGTTTTAACCGTACTTTATCTGCATTAAACTGATAGTTGAAATTGTACCACCTTGAAAGTGTACACAGCATGTTTTCGATTGTTTCACCCTGAAAATCATAATATCCGTCTTTCCACGAGGTATATAATGAAACGTTCACGTTTTTAATGATCATTGATTGGGACTCATTATCAAATATGGATTGATTCCCAGGTAAAAGGCTCACAAAGTTTTCGACAGCATCCCTGGGAGAAAGTTGAATGCTCCCTTCTACAAGTGTTGTAACAATAGAACCTTCGTGCCCAAACGATGAAACATTAAAGGCCGTACCCGTAACCTTAATCAGTTGCTGATCAGAAACAACCACAAATGGCCTCGATTCGTCTTTTTTAACTTCGAAATAGGCTTCCCCTATCAATTCAATCCTTCGCTCATTTTTCGAAAATGAGGAAGGATATCGTATCATTGTTTCTGAGTTGATCCATATTTTGGTAGAATCAGAGAGTATCAGGAAAAATTCCCCTCCTCGTGGTACATATATGGTATTATATGCAATTCGGGGATTCTTTTTCTTCAAAGGGGAATAAACAAGCAAACCCTCTTTCCCTTTAATTTTTGCACCATCCTCTTCCAACAACAAATCGGTTGATTTATCCAATGTATGGCTTGTCCCGTCATTCAATATCAAGGTTGCTTTATCGATGCCCGGAACAGGTACAAGTTTCGCTTCTATCTGTCTGTCAACAGAATTATGGAAGAAGAAGAATGAAAAACCAACAACAAGTGCAAAACTTGCAGCACAACAGTACACCAAAATACGCTTTTTCCTTCTCTGTTTTAATTTGTGATTAAGATTGATCCAGGCTGAAGGCGTATTGTCGATTAATTTACGATTCTGAAAATCCCTTGCATTCAGAAAGAATTTCATATGTTCAGGGGAGTTTTTCAACCATTCTGAGAGCAATTCATCTTCTTCGGGAGAAATTGAATTTTTCAGCTTTCTCCAAATATATATGTAATCTATTGAGTTGATTCTTCGCTTAGTCATACATTACTTTGACACCACATTTGTGATAAAGGGTGACATTCATGACTGAAAAATCAAAAAAAATCAAAAAATATTTACATTAACCATTTTGATGATTAACTCCTTTAACCTCACTTTCCCCCGGTTTAATTGTGTTTTAACGGTATTGTCTGTTATATTCAACAAGTTCGATACTTCCATAATTTTTTTCTCTTCAATGTACTTGAGCCTGATAATCTGGCTCATCTTTCCGGGTAATAAGCTAATGGCCTTTTCCAGGGCATTGTTTAACTCATGATGAGTGAAAATATCAGGGTCGTGCGAAGCCAGTAATGCTTCAACATAATGTAGTTTGTGCTTGTCGTAGATGTTCAAATCCCTCAGGTAATTGTAGCATCTGTTCCTTACCGACTGGTAGAAGTAAGCTTTTAATGAAGTTTTTATTTCAATTTTATGAATGTTCTCCCAAAAATGAATAAAGTTTTCCTGAACAATATCTTCACCTGATTGCAGATCGAAGACATATTGCTGCGCAAAAAAGGTTAAAGGCCTGTTGAATTCTTTGAATAATTCTTCAAATGCAACGATGTCCCCTTTTTTGAGCCTGTTAAACAATATCCTCTCCTTAATATTCATTTCAACCTCTTATACATTTTTTATAGCAGTTAATTTTTTCTGAACAAGAGTGGGCTTCACTGGGTTTAAAGTAAATTTTCAAAACAACGAAAGCATTTTCTCTCCATAACGCTTTCCAATCATCCGATAACCTTCGGCAGTGAAAATTCGGATCCTGCGAAAATGCACTTAATATTATACCAAAAAAAAACAGCTGTTAAGAGTAATCTTCGTTTCATTCTCATTTTGTGAAAGATTGGTTCGATTTTACTTTGCCATTATTTTGAACGGACGATTTCAGTACTGTCCGGTTATTATTTTTCATATCAGACTAAAGCCCAGCATCTATACGATTTTCAATTACCCCTGGCTTAAGCCAGGGGTAATTGAAGTGGTACTTTACAAATAACTTAACCAAAACTGATTATCAGGATTTTCGTCATGTTATTCGTAATTTTTTCAATACTATTCTTTACCAGACTATAATATAACTATTTGTATTATTAATCTTTAGTTCAGAAAAAATGCTTCCACTCAAACATTCTTTAACGATAAGAAGGTCTTCAGATCATGAAATCGTTTCACCTTCAACCAACCAATTGGGTTCATATCTGATGCATTACGGGCAACAGCTTCTCATATCGACTTAATTACATGAAAATACTATTGGTGTTAAATCCAAAAAGTTTGAAACAAACTGAATGGATAAAACCACTACACGGCCCGGCAATGCTCCATTATGACATGACCGGCACGATTTATTCTTTAACAAATTTACCTTTATAGATCCTTGAGTCCTGGTTGATTTCAATGAGGTACATTCCTTTCTTTAGCCCGGAAACATTCAGGAAAGTGGAACTGGTAACCTTGTAATCAACAAGTTGTCCTGAAAGGTCAAATATTTTTACTGCCGCGTTATGTAAATTGACACCTTTTATGTGCAATTGTTCAATAACCGGATTCGGGTATAGTGAAATGTTAAGTAAATTTTCCCGGGTTACGCCTGATGCTTCTTCGGTGCACCATTCGGTATCGTCAACAAACTCATATTCGGTACCAATAACCGGAAGATCATAACCGTTTCCGGTTTCATCTGTCAGCAAATCAGAACCACTTTCTTCATTACACCTGTAATACATCAGAAGGCCATCAGACGCAGGATCAATTTCAATATTCATATTTTCAAATATTTCTTCTTCTGTCCTGACGATTGTCCAAATCCTGATTTCATCCATAACGCCAATAAGTGTTCTTAAAGGTTCTGCACCCAGACCAGCGCCAACCCTTACATTTTCTCCCAGGGGAAGATCATCGCCCAATCCCGAGTATTGATCGTCGTAACCTGTTTCATACCCGTTAATATAGAATGTCGCAATCCTGTCTAATCCTGAAACAACAACTGCAACATGTACCCACTCGTCTGCCGGTACATAATTACCATCGTTTATATAGGTCCAATTATTATTCCATTCATAGCTTGTTGTAATGCCACCGCTATTTTTAAAAATCAGTGCTTTTGAATTGCCGGTACTTGCATCGCGAAAATCAACCAGCGCAGTATAATCATCAAGCGGAACGGCGCCATCAAATTTTACCCACCCTTCAATGGTTAGGTCACTTACGATATTTTCTTCCAATCCGGATAAGAAGAAACTGGTTCCATCACCATAAATATACAGGGCTGTGTTGCCTTCTGCATTCGCCATATATGTTAACATACACAGCATTGATAATAGTAAATAAAATTTTTTCATAATTAATACTTTTTAGTTAGAAATTTGATTTGGTTATTTTATGCTTGATAAATTGTTGAATTTATCATTCAGTTATATCATACTTTGTTTTAAACTTTTTAAAAGCATTTTCTATTCATTCGTATTTTATTGGTTCAACTTTTACATTGTCAAATTCTGACAGGTTTAAAGATTGACTGGTATGCGAACATACCGCCATACCAACCAGAATATTTTCGGGAAAAGATTGGTTTAGCTTTACATCACCCAATGTTTCCCAATTCACCCCGTCGTTTGATTTATAAGCGGTGAACATTGATCCGCTTTTCGATAATTTCAAATATACTGGCAACGACACAGCAGGAAAATCTTTTTTGCTGCAACCTTCACCCTTCGTTTCGCGCCATTGCATCGTCACCCCGTTAACAGGTGTTACACTAATCATAATGAATTTACTGTCTGCTTCATTGTTCTCCCTGAACATTAACCCGGTTTTTGCCCAGGGGTCAGTGTTGGTTTGTGAAACAATACGTGCAGAAATATCCGCATCGGATTCAACCGGCTGGTTCAGGAAGGCAAACTGGTCAAGGCCTCCCCAAATGTCCCTTCCGTTCCCTTCTATTGAAAAGGTTCCATCGTAATATTCTGCTGAAGCTTTATCGTCTCTGATATCATCCAAATTCCAGGGTGATGGAATATTTGAAGGCAATACTTTTATGCGGCATGAAGCTGATTTTTTACCATCGGAGGTTTTTGCTGTTAAAGTTGTCTCACCTTCTTTCCTGGCTTTTATCCTGTATGTATTCACCCCAGTAAGTTTAAGCGAAACAATATCTTCATTTTCAACACTAACGCTTACAGGAAAAACAGAAGGCATAATATTAACTTTAACCAGTTTATGGTTTCCGATATTAAGTTCAACTTCAGCATTTTCAAAAGCTAATTCGGAAACTTCAGCTTTCTTCCCTTTAATTTTCAGCACAACAACGCCATGAGCTTCAACATTTGTTTCAAAAATATCGGTGATTGCCGGCAGGTCTTCCTGTTCCCATAGATCACGGACACTGCTTTTCTTTCCTTTTCTGAAGCCAATTTCTTCAAGTGAAACATACATTTGCGCGTCTGATTTTGTGACATTGAGCAAAGCCACTGCTACCGAACCATCGCTCAATGGTTTTTGCCACACCTGTAATCCATTTTCATTTCGCACCCGGGTGCCTTGAACACCAAGAGGATCCTGGTCTATTGCAATTATCTCGGGTGCAGTTAGTATATCCCTGATGGTATCGTTCATGGTACTGATGTTGTTTCCAGCTATAAGTGGTGCTGCCAGCATGCACCACATTGAAAAATGAGCACGGCATTCGGTTGGATTCAGTGCATGATTTCCAACTTCAAGCATATCGGGATCATTCCAGTGGCCGGGACCGGCAAAAGGGGCCAGGTTTACATTTTGCTCAAGAATTGGCACCCAACCAGCGCCGCCCCAATTTCGTATACAGTCGAAACAATCCTGAATATCGTTGGTGGTCCTCCACATCGATCCAATACCTTTGCCCCATTCCCAAGGGCTTGACACGCCCCATTCGCAAAGGCTAAGTAGCATTGGCCTGCCGGTAGCAATAATTGCATCGCTCATTTTTTTATACTGAATACGCGTATCCAATCCATCAGTAAAGCACCAGTCTTCTTTAATAAAATCGACACCCCATTCGGCATAAGTTTGAGCATCGATTTCCTCATAGCCATAACTACCCGGTCGCCCTCCACAGGTTTTTGTGCCACAGCAGGTATAAATTCCAAATTTCAATCCTCTTGAATGGACATAATCGGCCAGGAATTTAATTCCCTCAGGGAAGCGGGTTGAATCGGCAATGATTTTTCCGTTTTCATCGCGGTCAATCTGCCAGCCATCGTCAATAACGATGTATTCATAACCGGCATCGGCTAAACCTTTTGCGACCATTGAATCAGCTACCGACATCACAATCTGCGAGTTGATATTTAAACCAAACGCATTCCAGGAGTTCCAGCCCATTGGAGGTGTTGGCGCTAAGGCCAGAACCGGATCTGTTTGCTTATTTTGCACTTCGGAAGTACAGTTTGCAAACAGAAAAAGGCATGTAACAATAAAGATTGTTCTTTTTATTTTTATTTTTATTTTCATTTTCATTTTATCATACTATTTAGCCCACTTTTCACCTTCAGGTGTTCGCCTCCATTCGAAATAACCGTCCAATACTTCAAGTGATTCCACACCCGGCACATCGCCAATAAAAGGTGTTGGCCCTGTTAAGTACATTACCTTGGGTCTTTCATTTGTATAAGAAGGCCATTCAGGAACACCTTCACCATTCGGATCGCCGTATTTTGCAAAGTTGGTCCAATAAGTTCCCATTTCTTCGGAAAGCGCAAGATCGGATTCATTCGCATTTTGATCATCGGGGTTCAGGCCAAAAACAAAAGCCACCTCCTGTCCGTGCGGTGAGCCATAACCGTATTGCGGTGAATCTTCAGGATAATCGGGGTGTTGGTCGAAATAATAATAAAAAACTTTCGATTTACCTGTTGCGGCCTGCAAGCGTGCCCAACTCCAGGTATGCCAACCGAAAGCGGCATCACGCATAAGGTCACGGGCAGTTTTAGGAACTGAATTTTCTCCGGCAGGATAAGCTTTGATCAGGTCATCGGCAAATTTTCCGTAACGTGCTCTTACGCCGGCATAGTAAGCTTCGGGCGTTTTTTCCCGCGAGAAGCTTGCCCCTTCATCGGAATTGTAACCAATAAGCACCGGAACATCGTTATATTTTCCTTCTTCATAAAGTGTGAATTGATTGCCGGGGATTACATAGCCATCGACAATGGGCCACCCGCCTGGCATGGTCCAGCCGGCAGGAACCAATTCTTCAGCATCCAGTTTTCGCAGTTCTGCAATTGTTGAAGCGCCGTGCGTTTTGGCATAAGCTTCGCCGTCGGCTTCGGCTTGCTTCAATGTTTTCATGTTTTCACCCGGGTAGGTTGTTGGCCGTGTCGGGCCAAACGATCCGCCACTTTGTGAAATTGCACCATGAAACAAACCTTTTGCCAGTGGGGATGCACATAACATGCTAACAGAAATTCCACCAGCTGATTCTCCAAAAATGGTTACTTTTTTTGGATCACCTCCAAAAGCCGCGATATTATCCTGTATCCATTGCAGACCTGCAATTTGGTCGAGCAAACCATAATTACCCGAAACATGGTTTGGATTTTCGGCGCTCAGTTCAGGATGTGCCAAAAATCCCAACTGGCCCACGCGATAAGCCACACTTACCAGAATGACCCCTTTTTTGGCCAGCAAGGCACCATCGTAATACGAAGTAGCGCCAAAACTAAAGCCTCCTCCATAGATCCAAACAAGTACCGGCAGCTTTTCATTAGCCGATATTGCCGGCGTCCAAATATTCAGGTACAGGCAGTCTTCGCTTTTCCCCCCGGGGGGATTTCCACCCTGCATAGGCGATGGAGCAAATTCCCTGGTTTCTTTTATCCCTTCCCATTTCTCAGCCGGTTGCGGTGCTTTCCAGCGCAATTCCCCAACAGGGGGGGCAGCAAACGGGACTCCTTTAAAAATACGAAGTCCATCTTCTATGCTTCCTTCAATAATTCCCTGTTCCACCTTTACCTGATTTGGCTGTAGGGTTGTACAGGCGTTCAACAGCAAAGCAATGCTAATCGTTATAATAAAATTCAATGACTTCATATTATGGTAGTTATTGATTTCTCCATAAGTTAGGTAAAAAACGGTAATAAAGCAGGTGGCGCCAGGTTGACCAGTCGTGGCCACCATGTCCGCCAACATAATATTCATGTTCGATGTTATGATTGGTCAAAGCCTCACTCAAGGCAATACAGCGCCTACCCATAAAGCCATTGGCTTCTTCTGTACCCTGTCCAACAAAAAGGTATTCTACTTTTTTGTTAACATCGGGATCATTAAGAAAGTACTCAAGCGAAGTTTCGGCATTAACATCCCCGGCGCTTAGTATTCCAAAATTGGCAAACAAATCAAGAGACCTGAAACCGATAAACATGCTGTGGCGCCCACCCATCGATAAACCTGAAATAGCCCTGCCTTTTGGAGATTTAATTGTGCTGTAATTTTCATCGACCAGAGGAATGACATGATTTCTCAATTCTTTTTCAAAAATATCGAAGGTCAATTCAACATGTTTTGGGTGATTACGGTGAATGACCTGATTGTTAGGAATGGCAATGATCATGGGTTCAGCCTTTCCTTCAGCAAGCAGGTTGTCCATGATCAGGTTGGCACGGCCGTCGTAAATCCAGTTCGATGGGAGTTCGCCACTACCACCAACCAGGTACAGTACAGGGTATTCTCTTTCAATATCATATCCGGGCGGCGTATAAACATACATCTCCCTTTCACCATTGGTAACATTGGAATGATAGATGTGCCGGGTAACATTGCCATGCGGAACATTTTTCGCATCGTAGTATGCAGGACCATCGCCATGCACAATCAGTTGACTGTAGGGTGGCATGGCTGTAAAAGCAGCAATTGTATTGCCTGGGTCGCAGATTTGCATCCCATCAACATTAAAATGATAGGCATACATATCGGGTATAAAAGGTCCAACAGTTACACTCCATATTCCATCATCCCCTTTTGTAAGAGAAATAGGCTCACGTCCGCGGCCAAGGGCTGTTAATATTGCCCCGTCGGTTATCTTAACTTCCTTAGCTTCCGGAGCCTTTAACCGAAAAGTAACGGTGTGGTCGTCATGAACCTCAGGTGAATTCAGGGGGGCACTAAACGGTGTGAGCCCTTCGGTATCCTTTTGCGGATTATAGTCGAGGTTTACATTGGCTTGCTGCGCATAACATAGTGCGGGAAATAAAAGTATCAGCAACGTTAGTCTACAAAACATACTTTAAATATTTTGAAATTAATCTTTGAAAAGTAACTGAGCATATTGATGCAATGATCTTCGCCAGGTTAGCCATTCGTGGGCAGTTTCCGGCGATTCATAGTAAACGTATTTGATTCCCTGCTTTTCCAACATTTTACGAAAGGCCCCAACGGATCCGGGGAATGGATTGGGTTCTTTTGATCCCAGTCCGAGCCAGAAAACTTTAATTTGTTTGTTGAGTGCTTTGCCATCATTGAATTGGCCACCTAAAAAGGTTGCCGGATCAATTTCATCGGAGCTGGGATAGTTTGAAGTACCACTAAATCCACCATAATTTGAAAAGGTATCGAGGTTGTTCATAATGATACGCATGGTTTGATTGGCTCCCATTGACAGGCCTGCAATGGCCCTGTGCTCTCTATCTGCCAGGGTGCGGAATTTCGAATCGATCATCGGGATGATCTCGTTGATCATGACTTCTTCGAATGCTGAAACAGGACGTCCGGAACCAGATGTAGCCGTTTTGGGTTTATAGGCGTACCCGTTATCCATAACAATAATCATTGGCAGGGCTTTCCCATCAGCAATCAGGTTGTCGAGGATGAAGCTGGCTTTTCCCTGCGCAGACCATCCTGTTTCGTCTTCAAAGCTTCCATGCTGAAGGTAAAGGACCGGATAGCGTTTATCTGTATCCTCTTCATATCCCGGTGGTGTATACACAAAGTAGCGCCTCCACCTTTGGGTAATATCCGAGAAATATAAATGCTCACCAACTGAACCGTGAGGAACATCCTTTAATGCATAAAATTCCTGATCATGGGCCGGTATTTCAATTCCGCTTCCCCAGCGCCCGGCGCCATAAAAGTATTTTGTTCCGGGGTCAGGAACAGATGCCCCGTCAATGTTCAACTGGTAATAGTGAAACCCTTCATCCTGAGGGGCTGATTCACCCGTCCATACGCCGTTTTCATCTTTTACCATTTTGTATTTTACACCACCAATATCGAGCTGAACCATATTTGCTTCAGGTGCTGAAATTTGTGCACGTACACACCCCTGTGAGTTTACCTGCGGAAAAGCTCTCCCTGGCTGGTTAACGTCCGATGGTTTAAAATCCTCTTTTACTTTGGTTGATTGGGCAAAAACAGTGCTGCTCAAAACAAGAGCAGCAACTGTAATGTATAATTTTAGGTGTTTCATATTTCTATTTAAACAAAAGCTGAGCCATTTGGTGCAAGCTGCGGCGCCAGGTATGGAACTCATGGGCCGTACCTTCCGAAATGTAGGATACTGCATTATAACCTTCCTCTTTTAAATCGGCAACGGCACTCTTTACCCCGTCGGGGCGCTCTTTACTGCCACAACTAATAAATACCAGTTTCAGGTTTTTGTGATCTTTAATATCCTCAGGTTTGTAAACGCCGCCACTAAAAAGTCCGTAATATGAAAATACATCAGGGCGGTTCAGCGTAATGAGCCTTGTTTCGAAACCTCCCATCGACAAGCCTGCCATTGCACGGTTTTCCTGGTTGGCAAGGGTCCTGAAATTGGCATCAATGTAAGGAATCAACTCATCGACCAAAACGGTTTGGAATGGTTTGATGTCGAAATTGCGCAGTCCGCCAAATTTAATTTCGTTGGTCATACCATAGGTCATCACAATGATGAAAGACTGGGCTTTGCCTTCGGCAATCAGATTGTCCATGATAAAGTTGGCGCGCCCCTGCAAAGGCCAAGACGTTTCGTTTTCACAATAACCGTGCTGCAGGTATAGAACCGGATAACGTTTCGATTTTTCATTTTGATAGCCCGGCGGAGTGTACACAAAAGCCCTGCGTGAAGTATTTGTACTTTCCGATGGAAAATAAATTTCATGCACATGGCCATGCGGAACATCTTTCACGGCGAAAATATCCTGATCGGGTGTAGGTACTTCAATACCACTACCATAACGGCATGCACCGAAAAACAACATGCTACCGGGATCGGGCACCGAGGCGCCGTCAATGTTTAGCTGGTAGTAGTGAAAACCAACATCCTGAGGGGCCGATTCACCAGTCCACAATCCGTTTTCATCTTTTACCAGGTCATATTTCACCCCGCCAATATCAAGCTGAACATATTTTGCATCGGGTGCTATAATTTGTGCACGCACGCAACCTTGCGAGTTTACCATTGGATATTCGCGCCCCGGTTGGTTAGTCGATGATGGTTTGAAATCTTCTTTAATTTCTTGTTGATCGGTTTGAGCAAAGCAAAAACTGCCTGAAAAAACCAATGTTACTATTAAAATGATTATTTGCTTTTTCATATATTTCATTGATTAGTATTTAAACAAAAGGGGTGCAAACTGATACAGGCCCCGTCTCCAGCTCTGCCATTCGTGTGCTGTTTGAGGCGAAACATAGAAATGGGCATTCATGCCAGCTTCTTTTAGTTTCTCGGTATTCTCCTTCGGATCGCCCCAGGGGCCCCTCCTCGGGTTTTCAAGTTCCCGGCTTCCGTAGCTTATAAACAACAGTTTTATATTTTTACTGAAATCAGGCGATTTTTCAATATCCTCAGGGCTGATACTTCCACCGCTGAACATACCCACAGCGGAGAAAAGTTCAGGATGTGCAAGGGTAATCATCCGTGTTTGCATACCCCCCATCGATAAGCCTGCCATAGCGCGATGCTGTTGGTCGGCAAGTGTACGGTAGTTGCTGTCAATCATTGGAACAATGTCGTTCAGCAAAGTATTCATAAAGCCATCGGCCCAACCGGTTGGAGGCCATGAACCCGTAGGACGTTCGCCTCTTTCTCGTCTTGGCATACGCCATGTGCCATTATCCATAACAATAATGAAAGGCAGGGCCTTTCCATCGGCAATCAGGTTGTCCATAATGAGGTTGGCATGCCCTTGATTCGACCAGCCTGTTTCATCTTCACCTCCTCCATGTTGAAGGTAAAGTACAGGATATCTCTTTTCAAGGTTCTGATCGTATCCCGGAGGTGTGTAAACAAAACAGCGACGCATACTGCTGTCGCTTTTTGAATAGTAAAGGTGCTCCCGAACCTGACCGTGAGGTACATTCTTTAATGCATAAAAATCCTGATCTTTTGCCGGGACTTCTATACCGCTTCCCCAGCGGCTTGCACCATAAAAATAAAGACTGTTTGGGTCAGGAACTGCGGCGCCGTCAACCCATAACTGGTAGTAATGAAATCCTTCATCCTGTGGGGCAGACTCACCTGTCCATATACCGTTCTCATCTTTTACAAGGTCGTACTTAACAGCGCTGATGTCGAGTTGAACCTTGTTGGCTTCAGGAGCGGAAATCTGAACACGCACCCGTCCTTCAGAATTTACCTGTGGGTAATCTTTGCCTGGCTGGTTAACCGACGAGGGCTTGAAGTCTTCAATTACCTTTTCCTGTTGCGCAAAACACAACAAGCCGGAAATTGCCAGTAAAAAGAATACCAATAAATTTTTACACATAAGTTTTTAAATTAGTTAGTTAAATTGTTATTTTTCAGAAATGTCTTATTTTATTCCTTTGTTATCAATGCGGAAATAATCAAATGCCACATCAAACGGGGTATCAGGTTTGGTTGTATCTGAATTGAACCAGAAAGTACTCTTCATATACTGTGTGATGACTCCGTCGCATGCAATTAATCCGGCTTTTATGTCTTTCAACAAAATGTCGGCAGTTCCCAGTTTTTCAAATTTTTCTCCATCCAGAGACCAGGATGCAGTATAAATGCTCCCTTTTTTCTCCAGTTTCAGAATTAATGAATTGTTTCCGGTAATTTCCGACCTGAGATTGAAAGATGCCAATGATTTTGCAATGTCATTTTCTTCCATAATCAGGTCGATGGTGCCGGGCTGTACCTGGGCTTCGCCTGACCTGCCACCCCTGGAGGTTTTAATGACTGCCCTGAACATCAGTTTTACAAAGTTTTCATCGTCCTGATATACCAGGATACCCGCGTTTTCGGGTTGAGAAGGTGTTCTTGAACAAACCAGTTTTGTCTCAATGGTCCAATCGTTGTTAGCGCTCTGCAACAACAAGTTTTTGGCATTGTTTGTAGCTTCAGACACATCGCCAACTTCACTTGTAATGGTTAACGCCCCATCGCTCTTTGACAGGCTGTAGTTATCACCATTTTCCCTGAGCCATTTCCATTGACTGCCGATAGAACCATTAAACTCGTCGCTAACTGATTTTACATCAAAATTAAGATAGTACGTATTGGTTTCGAGCGTAATATTATCGATGAATTTAATAACAGTCGTTCCTGGAATTCCTTTGGCCTGATCGATATCAACCGTGATGTCGTTGCTCATTGCAGAGGCCTTAACCACAGGTACTTTCGAATTATTCTTCATCAGGTAGCTGTAAGCCTTCACATCCTTGTCGAAACCTTTAATTTTTTTCCCGTTCACAGTAATTAATTCCGGGTTCAGGTCAGGCATAACCTTTATAGGATAACCGTCTGATTTGGTTGTGCCATCAATAGTAACATCTGCAATAATTGTTGCAACGCCAACACCGGTAGCTGTTACTTTTCCGTTTTGATCGACTGTTGCAACAACAGGATTATTACTCTTGAAAATTACATTGGCCTTTGTTATATCGAAAAAACTATCGTCGGACATGGCCGCTGTAACACTCGTTTGTATGGTATTTCCCGGTCTCAGCACAACCTTGTCGCTTTCGGCAACAACGGTTTTTAAAACAGGCTTATAGCTGCCACTCATTATGGCTTCCACCTGTCCTTTTATATCTCTTGATGAAGCTCCAACTTCAAAAATGTACCTGCCCTGATCGAAGGTGATTTTACCTTTTTCGGCATCCCAGAACCACAAGTCCTCACAATTTATTTCAATGTTCACGGTTTTAATTTGTCCCGCAGGTATGGTAACCCTTTTAAATCCCTTTAACCGTTTGATTGGCCTTTCAAGCGAAGCAGGGCTATCGGGAGTTTTAACATATACCTGTACAACTTCATCTCCATCAACATCGCCAGTGTTCTTTACATCAACACTAACAGTGATTATATCGTTAGGAGTGATTTTATTTTTGTTGATTTTGAAATTACTGAATGCGAATGTAGTATATGATAAGCCGAAGCCAAATTCATAAGAAACATCTTTGTCGTAATACCAGTAGGTTCTTCCATTTTTACCGTTGCCCCGCAAAGTGTAATCATTAAAACCAGGCAGATCGTTCACTGATTTGTGCCAGGTAACATTTAATTTTCCGCCAGGATTTACATCGCCAAATAAGATCTTCGCAATGGCCGTTCCCTGAGCCTGTCCGTTATATCCGGTCCATATTATACCGCTGATATTCGAAAGGTTTCTAAATTGTTCTACCTCGACCATTCCCATGGTTTGCATCACCACGATGGTATTTTTATTAACTTTTGATACGGCCTTAATGAGTTCAACCTGGTTACCGGGTAATGCCAGAGAAAAACGATCAGACTCTTCCCTTCCTGTAGTCAGATCAGTTCCGACGAAGATTACAGCTACATCGGCTGAAGCTGCAATATCCAGTGTTTCCTGATCGGTACCCGGTGCTTCAGGTTCGCGATAAACCAACACAAGGGTTTGAGGGCCGGTAATTCCCAAAGTGTTAATTTTTACTGATACTGTTTGTGATCGGCCAAAACCGCGGAACCTGCCATTACCTTGTTGTGGCTCAGGTTTAATTTCCTGAGAAGCCAGTACATTGCCCGTTGCTGAACCAACTCTGACTTCAATCAGTCCGCCTTCACCTGATACATTCATGTTGAAGCGAATGGAATCAACATTGGTAATGTCAACATTTTTATATGCGGTCCAGTCTCCGTCTTTGATCCCTCGTATTGAAGTTCTTCCAAAACGTGAAGTAACGATTAACCCAGGCGCTGAAGCATCGAATCTGTTGGCATCGAATTCTTTCATGAGTTCACCATTACCAATGGTTGAAAAGTTATTTAAAGTTATGAAGTCTGTATTTCTATCGGTATTTCCACTTGCTTTGGAAACTATCTCGGTATTCATGTGATGAGCTTCAATGTAGTTACGAATACCTTGTAACGGTGTGATTCTTAATTCAGGTTCAACCTGTCCTGAATAATCGCCTAATTCAACCTTATCGGCCTGGGGACCTAATATGGCTATTTTCATAATTTCTTCAAGATCAATCGGCAAGGCTTTTTTACCTGTTTCAGGAAGCTCATCATTTTTCAAAAGGACGGGAGTTTTAGTTGCAATTTCAATTACGAGGTCGTTATGAGAGGGATCGTTAATCACATCGGGTTTAATACCATAATATGGAACAGTTTCAGGCGGATCGAATTCTCCCAGACGCATTCTGGTGGTAAAAATGTTCAAAAGGGCTTTGTCAATGTCACCCTGAGTAAGCAGGCCCTTATCCAACGCATTCAATGTATGGTTCTGATATACTCCACCGCAATCGGTATCAACTCCCGACTTAATTCCCAGGGCAGCAGCTTCTTCATTTGTTTCAACATAGTGATGCCCCCTTACGATATCATCTATTGCACCACAGTCACCCGTAACATAGCCTTCCATTCCGTATGTTTTACGTGCAATGGTATCGACAAGATATTTACTTGCCGACATAGGAATGCCATTTACCGCACTATAGGCAGTCATAATTGCCGGCAGATTATAATCCCTGATCATAGTCCGGTATGGAAGCAGATAGTATTCACGCATGTCGCGGTCGTCCATATCGGCACTTCCCGTATGGCGGTTAAATTCTGTATTGTTTGCAAAATAATGCTTTCCGCATGGTACGGCTTTAATGTACTTTGGATCATCGCCCATTAAACCCTGAATAAAACCTTTCCCTATTTGAGAGACCAGGTAGGGATCTTCACCAAACGTTTCGGCAGTTCTTCCCCAGCGTGGATCTCGTGCAGGTTCAATTACCGGCGACCAGTATGTTAGTGTGAAAATAAGATCGTGATTAAAACCACGGGCTTCATCTGAAATCACTTTTGTTTCCCGCTTAATTAGTTCAGGGTCCCATGTAGCCCCTACTGCAACACTGTTTGGAAAAGAAGTTGCAGTCATTCCACTGTTGTTGTTCCTGCCAAGTATTCCGTGTAGAGCTTCGCCCCAGAAATCGTAGTGATTTACGCCAAAACGCGGAACGGGAGGCATAGTATTACCAAGTTGACTTTGTTTTTCTTCGGGACTCATTCTCGAAACAAGGTCGGCAGCACGCTCTTCAAATGAATATGAAGTATTCAGATAGATAGGCTTTTTTGCCATTTTACTTCCAGGCATGAAAGCCATGATGAAAACAGAGATGACCAATATGGCCAAGATTTTAGTTCTTTTGAATTTCATGATCGACAATTTTTGTCAGAATTTAAAAATGATAATTTATTCATTTAACCTTTCAAGATATGCAACAAATCCGCCCCGCCTTAACATTTTCACATCAATTATCGTTGACCGGTTAACGATTAAATGCCGGGACGAAAAGGTTTTGTCGTGTTCTCCATCAGTTATTAATGTTGCTTTGTATAATCCTTCTTCAGGTAAAAAATCAAACTTCAAATTCAGTATCCTTTCTCTTCTGCCAACTGAATTGATTCCTCCAATGTACCAGTTGTCACCTTTTCTGCGTGCAATAACCGTGAACTTTCCGGGGTAGCCATCCACAAGCCTGGTATCGTCCCAGGCGGCAGGAACGGTCTTTAAAAAGCTTTTTGCAGCATCGGGCAAATCATAATATCCATCAGGCCGATCGGCCATGTGTTGAATACCGGATTCAAACACCACGCTTAAGGCAAGTTCGTGCCCGTAAGATGTGATGTGCGGGTATTGCGAATTTGTAAACGTAACCGGGGTATAGTCCATCGACCCTACCACATTACGGGTATAGGGTAAAACGTTGTTATGTTCGGGTGCTGTTGTAGTTAAATCCGGTCCGTTGTTGTACCATTCGGCGCCACGTACTCCCTCGTAGGTCATCAGGTTCGGATAAGTCCGTTGCCAGCCACGGGGCACCAGGCATCCATGAAAATAAACCATGATGTTAAATTTTGCAGCATCTTCTAAAATGTCAAGGTAATAATTCATCATGTACTGCTTCTCGCTAAGAAAGAAATCGACTTTTATCCCTGACACTCCAAGCTTGTTCAGTTTTGTAAATTCTTCCACCCTGTTTTCGTGTGTTTTCATCCGGTCAACGGGGGTAGATGTAATCCATTTAAACATACTTGAATTATACCACATTAATGGTTTTACGCCAATGGAATGAATGTATTTCAGTGCATCTTCAAGATTTCCACCATTGGCCATTTGATCCCATTCCCAGTCGAGAAGCGTATAGGTCCAGCCCATATTGGCAGCTAAATCGGCAAAATCACAAACCACCTGATAATCTTTAGTCCCATGATTGTTCGACCAGTAATTCCACGAGGCAACACCTGGTTTTATCCAGTCGGTATCTTCTATTTCAGAAGGAGAAGAAACATCGTCAATAAGTGTCGATTCAACAATGTTGTTCAGGCTTCCAATGATGATCACACGCCAGGGCGACTTCCATGGAAGTGTAATTCTGGGAAGGGCTTCGCCTACACCTTCACCGGGATCAGGAAGGGTTACTTTATATTCTTGGGAAGTGCTGGTGTTGCTAAGCTTTGTGGCACAATAGTCCCGGTTTACATCAGCCTCGTGTATCAGGTACCAGCAATGACTTTCCTTTTCCCTGAAAAGCGCCGGGTAACACCAGTTTTGTTGAACTTCAGAATTATTCATATTGCTGTACAGCCCTTCGTTCGAGAGGTCGAATTTTTCTAACCATCGTTCTGTACTGTCGGGAATTGAATAAGATGTTAATTCATCGTTTATTACAAAATCCCCCTCTTTCTCAGGAAATTCATATCGAAAAGTAACACCGTCATTGTAAGCCCTTATAATTAGATTCATTTTTGATTTTTGGCGATTTTCAAAACTTACAACCATTTCATTAGCCTTGTTATTGCATTGGGACCTTTTACCGAGCAACGAAGTATATGATTCGTTGATGCTTATTGTTTTTGACTTCCGGATGAAAGTGAGGTTTTTTGAAAAATCACCATCACTACGTAATAATCCTAATTTAATTTCTGGAATAGCTTCAGTTCTTTCCACTTCTGAATTGTAATAAACTTTTAAACACCAACTATTGGCATCTTGCATAATAACTGAAATTTCGACTTTCTGATTTGGCGATGAAACTGAAAGATTCTGAGGATAGCAATCAATAGCTAAGAAAAGAAAGAGTAAAACGCTAATATATACATTTTTAACCATGATGATTTTGCTTAAAACCGACGAATTGCCTATTTGATGATATACAGGTAATTTACAGAATTACTCCCAATAAATATCCCAATTCATCTTTTGTCCGAATTTAACTCCTGGTTAATCGAATGGATTGTTAATATAAGATAAAAAATTTGTAAAATTGAATATTTACAAGCCAACAGCAATGAGTTTCATCCCCGACTAAAAAATGAAAACAGGCAATTTGATCAACAACAAAACAGGAATGGGCTAAATAAAATTATCTTTATTTATTTTGTTATCATATCTATTTCGGCATAGCCCATATTGTTGTTGTTCTCCGCATTTTTCAAGGCCCGAAACCGCACATAGCGTGCATGTTCAGCATCGAATGTTTTTGTTTGCCACAAGGGATTGTTCCTGATGTTGGCGAACTCCCCTTCGCTTACCAACTTCCAGTTATTCGGATCGTTTGTCACAAAAAACTGGTATTCGGTGATAATTCCCGGACCCCACAAGCCCATATCGGGATGGTAACGAAATCCGGAAACTGTCAAATCTGTTCCTAAATCGATGACCAAATCCACGGGCAGGGGTTTCGTGTTCTGGTGCCAGGCTGAAAGGATGTTTCCGTCAAGGATTGCATTGGCTTTTTCGTCTTCAATACCCACGATTTTCCAATCCTTACGTGGCCGATCGAAGGTTTCGTGGCTCACAGCGCTGCTTTTCCCTGAAGCAGTTTCAAAAGCAATCGCTTTCACTTCCAGCTTGCCATCGGTTGGAACAGGCCCTGCATATTTTTTCGAGCGTATATTGGGCTCGCTTCCATCGAAGGTGTAATATACATCCGATTCAGGGTCAGCAGGGGTGATGATCACCTCTCCTGCCTGGTTTCTGATGATGGTGGGAGGGGTAAGGATTTGCGGTGCATTGTACACCCCGATGTTGGAAATTAATGGGCAGGCCTTTGAAGCGGTAATGTTGAAACGGAGCTTGCCGGCCTCAAGCGTTGGAAAGCGAAGGATGCGTTTATAGCCGATGGTCGTGGCCCGGGCTACTTCTTTCCATTCATTACCCACCAGTGCCTCAAGAGTAAACGATTTTACGCGTTGGCCCAGGCGGATGAATTCCTGCACCATAAAGCGGTTAAAGGTAGTTGGCTTGCCAAAATCGATGGTCAGCGAGGCGGTGGTAAGGCTGTCGTCGGTTGCCCAATAGCTTTCCCAATGTTGATCGATGGCTTTGGCTGCATTGAATTTCCGGCTACCTCCCCGTACGTTCGAGGCCACAGCTTTGGCGTTGAGGGCCAGGTTAACGGCGAAGGCTTCTTTCACGGCCTGTGCCAGATCGAGGGCCGCCTCTTCATCAGCCGGGTGAATACGGCCGTTGGGCATGATGGGAAAATTGAGCAAGAAGGTACCGTTCCGCCCGATGGAATGGTAGTAGGTATCCATCAGGTGCGGCAGTGTTTTCACCTTGCCATCTTCGCCGGGGTGGTAAAACCATTCGGGCCGGATGGATGTGTTCACCTCGGCCGGCACCCAGGCATTTCCGTTTTCGAGGCCCCAGTGCAACATTCCCCATTCCACCTCGCCGGTACTGTCGAGCAGGCTCCAGTTGGTTTCGCCCACAAAGCCGGCCTCGGTGCCTACCCAGCGCAAATCGGCACGGTCGCCCCCATCGTTCCAGATCACAATGCCGGGCTGCAGTTCGCGGATCATCCGGTACGTTGGCTGCCAGTCGTAATAGGTGGTGCGGTCGATTTTTCGTTCTTCGTTGGCCCCCCCGTAATAGCCAGTTCCGCCGTTGGCCCCGTCGAACCATATTTCGAAAATGTCACCATAATTGGTAAGTACTTCTTTAATTTGATTTCTGAAAACAGTGATGTATTCCGGCTTTCCGTATTCCGGATGGTTCCTGTCCCATGGCGACACATAAATCCCCAGCTTGAGACCGCATTCTTTGCACGCATCGGCCAATTCACGAAGCACATCGCCTTTCCCGTCTTTCCAGGGGGCATATTTTACCGAATAATCGGTGGTTTCAGTAGGCCACAGGCAAAATCCACAGTGATGCTTGGCTGTGATGATGATGCCTTTCATGCCGGCATCTTTGCATATCCTGGCCCATTGCCGCGTATCCAGGCTGTCGGGATTGAACAGGTTCACATCTTCGTTTCCAAAACCCCACGACTGGTCGGTGTAGGTATTCAGCGAGAAATGGATAAAGGCATAGTATTCCATTTGCTGCCAGCGCAGCTGATTTTCTGAAGGAACAGGTTCACAAGGATCGGGAGATTCCGTTTGGGAACAGCCCGAAAGGAGGATTCCCAAAAGAAGTATTCGACAAATTATCCAATGATTTTTCATACGCTTTGATTTCTTTTACTGAATTAAGAATTGGAATTTTTCACAATCTTGTACATCACCGCACCCTTTGTCCCACTGACTTTGACAAAGTAAATACCGTGTTTTAACGTAGCTCCCATCTGGATGGTTTTCTGTGTGGCCGATGGCTCTATGGTTTCAACCCGGTTTCCCGTCACGTTATATATGTCTATTTGTCGGATGTTTTCCAGGTCATTACCTGAGAAATTGATTTCATCATTGAATGGATTGGGAAAAAATCTTAAATTATTTTCACTTTGCTTAGAGAAACCCATTGATGAGTTGCTGCTTTCCTCTTGTATGATTGCGTTGAGCACTCCCCGATCGCGGATGGCTCCCGTGCTGCGATTGAACAGTCCGCCCGGAGTATCCCAGTAGTAGGTGATGATGCCCTTTTCACTGGCCGATTTCGTCACATAACGAAGGAAATACTCTACCGAAGTATGGTTGAGTTCCTGGTCGGAGGGCGGGTTAAGATTTCTTTTATACGCCCCGTATTCACCAAGAATAACCGGAATGCCCTTATCGACAAACTGGGTTTTCATCATGCCAAAATATTTCTCCACATCCGCTTCTTCTCCCCAGTTGGCATTG
>JAFGEV010000007.1 GCA_016931385.1 Prolixibacteraceae bacterium | reverse complement strand
TTTTTCCATTGCTTTAACTTTCATCTCTTTAGGCATTTTCTCAATCGCATATCGTAACGAAGCACGGGGCATTATGGATTTGTTCAAAATCACATAATCAAAAATTGCTTTCTGATGTGACTCACTGGCCGCTTTTAGCATCCAGCCATAACCTTTTTGCACAAGGTCATCCTTGTCTGAAAGCAATGCATCGGCTATCTCAAAAATGCTACTCAGGAATTTACCCTTTCGTGCAGGGATTATTAATGAAACTGCGGCTGCCCTGCGCATCCATCGGTTTTCTGATTTTGTAAAATTTTTCAATTCCCTTAAATATTCAGGAAACATCTCAATAAATTTGCCTACCGAATGATTACATAGCGTATCACACGAAGCCCAATTATTTACATAACAGTCAATCCATTTTTCAAAGACAGAAAAGTCTTCCGGCTCATATCTCTCATGAATGTAGTATGACCATTGGCAGGCAATGAAGGACTCTTCAATAAAACCAGATTGCCACAAAATTTCACAAAGGTGAAAGATTTCCAGTTTCTCCCTGGAATCTATTTGTTTAAAATACAGCTTGCTAAGTTTATTTACTGCCGGAACCTTAACTCCGTAGAATTGAATCTTTTCTTTAAAAAATCGTTGACTTGAAGTAAGTGTTTTTTCATCAATCATCCTTTTAAGTTCTATCCGGATTTCCTGTATTATATTTTCCATAATGAAGCCTAAATTTCAGAATGAATATTTAATTCATATGTAAATAAAACAAAAAATGTTACTTATCAATCCATTTCTTAAATTCCCGCACTTTGTCCTTGCTTACGATCAAATCGTATATAGGCTTTTCTGTTGTAAGTTTTATTTTCAGCCGGCTTGATGAATAGTTCAGAATGTCGCTTATCTTGTTGATATTAACAATGCAATTCCGATTGATCCTGAAAAACAGATCAGGATCAATCATTTTTTGCAAGTTGTCTAGCGAATGGTCAACCGAGTAATCTTTGTCGGATGTTGTACGGATAAAAGTTGCACGTTCAAGAATATAAAAACAGGTTATTTCATTATCCTGCACCGATTTGTAGTGTTCTCCAACTTTAACCAGGAAACGGTTTTTATACCCTTTGTTCAACTCATTAAACAGTTGTTTTAAAATATCGGTTTTTATTGATTTGTTGTAATGGATCGTTTTGAACTTTTCAATTGCACTTCGCAGCAAACGCTCCCCGATAGGTTTTAACAGGTAATCGACAGTGTTCACCTTAAAGGCCGACAACATATATTCGTCATATGCAGTGGTGAAAATAACGGGGATCTCAATTTTTATGGTTTCAAACAGTTCAAAGCAAAGCCCGTCATCAAGCTGTATGTCCATAAATATCAAATCGGGTTCGGGATTGCTTTGAATCCAGTTAATGGTCGATTCAACAGAATCGGTCATTCCAACAATTTCAATGGCCGGGTCAATTCTTTTCAGCAGCCTGCTTAAACCTTCAGCAGCAGGTTTCTCGTTTTCAACAATTAATACGTTCATGTCAATAAAGGTACTTTAACTAAAAACTCACTTTCGGTTTCGCTAATTTTAATTTCATTTCCTGTTACCAGCTTTGCACGTTCACTTAAGTTTTTCAATCCGATGTTCGTAGAAAGAACACGGGTGGCCATCTTTTGGATGTTGTTTTTAACCACAATGTTCCGACCCTCGATATAAATGTTTATTATCAATGGTTTGTTGTGTGTCGCCATGTTGTGCTTAATGGCGTTTTCGATCAGCAACTGCAATGAAACAGGTAAAATACTAAAGGAATAATCTTTTTCCGATATTTCAACATTCAGGAAAATTTTGCCTTCGTTCCTGATTTGATGAAGGTAAAAATAGTCCCTGATAAAATCAACCTCTTCTTTTAAAGAAACTTTTAATTTTGATCCGTTATCGAGTATGTACCTGTAAATTACCGACAATTTACCAATGAATTGACCGGCTGTTTCAACCTCGGTGTTCACCAGCGAAGAAAGGGTATTCAAGCTGTTAAAAAGAAAGTGGGGGTTCACCTGGTTCTTAAGTGTTTCATTCTGGAATATCAGATTTTGCTCTTTAAGTTTGAATTCATTCTTTACTGCCTGAATCCATTTCTGAATTAAAAATATTGGAGAGCTGAGTAGCATTGCAATTGCAGTAACCTTTATAACCTGGCCATCAATAACAACCTCAGCTAAATTTGGTAAATCCCAGCCTTTTATCATGTGCAGTAAAATGACCCATAACATTACACCGATCGTATTTATCGCTATAAATAGAACATAAAAAAACAGCAATCCCAACAAATTGATCCAGATGATTCTTTTTACTGAACTTGTTTCCATAACTCTGTAGCCAAATTTCATATTCAGCTTTTTAAACCAGATGAGCACCAATCGCACAACCTCCATATCAAAAAATATGATTAAACAAGTGCCTATCAATTGGATCGTATCCTTTTGATAGTTGTTAATAAAAGCCCAGGTTACACCAACTGCCACACAAGAAACCAGCAATATAATATGTGGGATTATACCCTTATATAGGTACCATTCTTTTTTTTCCCGATTTTTCATTTGTGTAAATTTAAAGGTTTTTTTCGAGTGTTATTTTTCTAACAGTATTTACATAATTACCGCTTCCCTGTCCGTTAACTTCGACATTCATAACAACATCTTCGTGCAATACACCATATTCTATTTGTTTATCGGCCAGTGAAACATAAATATTTCCCCAATAGTGGCTCCTCCCCCGGATATTCATATCAGAAGTGATGAACTGAAGAGGATTATTCATGGCCTTATAATCAATTATTGCGCAGATCTCGTCATTGATTTTTGTTATTCCTGTCCAGGTAATCCGGATATCCTTATTTTCGAAAGTACCCAATTCAGGAATTTCAAACTCAAAACTTATATCGCTGGCAGGTGTTTCAACATTCAATTTCAAGGAGTCCCAGTTATACCAGGCAAAAACCTCAAATGCGGTTAAATCCCATACAAGGTTTTTCAGGTAGACATTTATTTGCGGAGTGCTGCAAAAGAATGTATCAGACAAAATGTTTGAAGCCCTATTGTAGGTAAAGTCTTCCATGATATTTTGTTTTTCCCCCAGAGTAAAATCTTCAGTCTGGCTTTGTGAATGGGCTATTCTGACATTATTCCATCTCACAAAGCCATCACCAATAAGCGAACATTCACCGGTAATTCTTTTTTTGCCATGAAAATTGCCGTACAAATCATAATCGACGTAATCGGTTGTCATTACATAATTCTGAGGAGTACTGTTGTAATGGTTTGAGTTTACCGGAAGACTTTTCAGATAGGTTTCACAGATTTTGGATTCCTGACCCAACACGCTTGCTGAAGTCATAATTAATTTAACTGCCAGCAAGGTAATTACTAAAATAATTGTTCTCATTTTTTTTCATTTTGATTAAACATTACAAAATCAAAATAAATTCAACAAGAACCCTTTTTAAAAAATGAAATGCTGAATCGCCGGATTTTATTGCAGAACGGGAAAATTAACTTGCTTAGCCGGTCAATATCCCAGCAGCGAAAGCATCTTCAAACCATATCGCTTACCAAGCACCCTGTAACCTTCCGCGTCAAAATGAGCATAATCTTTGGCAGTACACCCTTCCGATGAAATAACATGTGAGGTAGGAATTGTAGCAGGTAGTTTGTTGATAATTTCATTCATTGATGAACAGCAATTTTCACCAGTCGAAAGCACTTCGCCTGCAAGCAGTGGAACCGACTCGGCTTCGAGTGACAGCTCAGCCAACATATCTGTATAGATTTTTTTGACATACATTGGCCATTGCTCATCACCGGTATTTGTCTCCCCCTGATGTAAAAGTATTCCTTTTATCACACCATCTTTTTGAGCCAGTTTTGCAAGGCTCATTAGGTATTGGTAAGGATTCTGTTCATAAGCGGTCACCTTATCGGTAAACCAGCTCTCGGTGTATGTTGAATCATAATCCTGATAAATGTCTTTATCAAAAATACGAATATCGCAACCGCCAATAGCTACATTGATAACGCCTACCCTGATGTTATCGGGAAGGTTTTCAACCAGGGTACGGCCAAAATAATCGGCAGGCGAAAGCCCCGAGTAACACTGGCACAAAGGAGGAACCGCCGTATACCATTTTGCTTTCGATCTTTCAAGATTGGGGCATTCAAGCGCCTGAAACACCTGAAAGCGTTCATCAACAATTTTGTCCTGTGATTCAATTGTTCCCTGCCCTTCCATGTTCGATTGCCCGAAACAAATGAAAATGTAAAAATCCGGATCCTGTGAAAAAAGTTTTGTGTTTACCAAAAGTGTCACGATAATAAATATTAAGCCTATTTTAATTGATTGAATGTT
Source organism: Prolixibacteraceae bacterium (assembly GCA_016931385.1). GTDB lineage: Bacteria > Bacteroidota > Bacteroidia > Bacteroidales > Prolixibacteraceae > DAIMEA01. The sequence continues at coordinate 27,247 of JAFGEV010000007.1, read as the reverse complement.
CATAACAGTAAATTTTATTTTATAAATCTCATGTGTTTTTTCACAGCATTTACGTTTTCTTTCGAGGTCAACATTTCTAATAACCTGAAAGAAACATCCAATCCGGTGGCCGGACCGGTTGAGGTAATGATGTTTTTATCAACAACAACTTGTTCATCCAGAACAATTGCGCCAAAATCTGCAAGTTGTTTTCTTCTGAAGCCATCCGACAAATCGTAAGTTGTTGCTTTTCTTCCTTTTAAAACTCCCGATTTCCCTACGGGTATTGCTGCAGCACAAACAGCTGCAATTATCTTACCCTCTTTATCAAACTCCCGGATCAAATTTAAAAACCGTTCATCAAATGCATCTTCATAAAATCCTGCATCTTCAAATCCCCCGGGTATTGCCAATGCATCATAGTCCTTTGCATCAATTTTATCAAATTCAATTTCCGGGCGAACATAAAAATTCCATTTGCATTTAATTTCAGAGCGAAGCCCTGTAGTTATCAACTCAATTGGTTCAGCACCCAGTACCCTGGTCCAACCGATAACATCAGTGAATACTCCAGCCTCATATTCTTCAAATCCCTGGGCCAGGAATAACAGTACTTTTTTACTTTTCATATCATTATTTCGTTTTTGCCTTAGAAGCCTGAATCTTGTCTTTCTGATCGCTTAACACCGAAATCGTTTTCTGCAAAACCACCGAGTTGGGTATTGTAATCATTTCCCCTTTATCGGTTTTAATATGGAGAAAGAAAAAGGTAATATCGTCGATTTTCCCTTCAATGATAAAATCTTTTTCAAGTATCTGTATCCGGTCGCCCAGCCTCAAGGGATGGCTGAAAAAAAGGATCATACCGGCAGTGATGTTCGATAAAATCGACCACTGCGCAAAAAAGGCAATACCTAAAATGGTAAGCACCGATGAGATAAAAATGATCAGGCGTTCTCGGTCGATACCCCATATACCCACAATGGCTACCAATGCCCCAATAGAAAGGAAAAGGTTGATCACCTTTACCGTGATACGCCGCCGCAGCAAGCTTAGATGAAGCTTTTTCAGGGTACGGTTTATCCAGCTCCGGGTAATAAAACGTACTACCAGCACGACAACAATAACAGCAATTGTTTCAATTATTTCAAGCTTATAGTCTTCCATCATAAAAGTTTTGTCCAAAAATACAAAGAAAATCGTTTTCACCCTTTCATTTTTTCGTATGGGATTTCCCACAAATCATTAGTTGCGAAAAAAGAGGCTGCCTTTTGAGACAGCCTCTTAAGTGTTCATTTTGTAATGAAGTATTTCTTTTACAAATCCTCAGGTAATTTATCGTAACCAAAGGTTAATGCTTCGCTGTTTACTTTTTTAACAAGTCCCTGCAACACTTTACCAGGGCCAAGTTCGGTAAACGAGTTTGCCCCATCGGACAGCATGTTCTGAACGGTTTGAGTCCAGCGAACCGGGCTGGTAAGTTGAGCGATAAGGTTCTCTTTTATTTCAGCCGGATTGGTGTACGGCAAGGCATTAACATTTTGGTAAACAGGGCAAACCGGTTCGTTTATTTCGGTTGCCTCAATGGCAGCTGCAAGTTCTTCGCGGGCAGGCTCCATTAAAGGCGAATGGAAAGCTCCTCCAACAGGAAGTACCAATGCACGTTTGGCTCCTTTTTCTTTCAGCAGTTCACAGGCTGCATTAACAGCATCAACAGCGCCTGAAATGACCAGTTGTCCGGGGCAGTTGTAGTTTGCAGCAACAACAACACCATTGGTCTGCTCACAGGCTTGCTCCACGGTTTCGTCATCAAGGCCAACGATGGCAGCCATGGTCGAGGGTTGAGCCTCGCATGCTTTTTGCATGGCCATAGCCCTTTTCGACACCAGTGTAAGGCCGTCGTCGAACGAGAGAGCGCCTGCTGCCACCAATGCCGAGAATTCACCAAGAGAGTGACCGGCAACCATCTGTGGATCGAACTTATCCCCCAGCACTTTCGCCAGGATCACCGAATGCAGGAAAATTGCTGGCTGTGTAACTTTTGTCTGTTTCAGTTCATCGGCAGTGCCCTCAAACATGATCTTCGTGATTTCAAAACCGAGAATAGTGTTTGCCCTGTCGAACAGTTCACGGGCTATTTCAGAATTTTCGTAAAGATCTTTTCCCATACCGGGATATTGGGCACCCTGCCCCGGAAAAACAAATGCCTTCATAGTTTAATTTTTTTATTTTGTCCGGCAAAAGTATCATTTTTAAAAAAACTAGTGGAATTTTGATGCTTTTATGCGGTTATCAGAAGAAGAGAAAGTCAAAGCAGGTTTTCACCAACAGCCTGATTCAACCTGACAAACAGAATTTTACACCAATAATCTTTATCATTATTAATGCATTCATAAAAAACCCAAAGGTCGAATATTTGATTGGGACGGGCGATGGGACGGGCGATGGGACGGGCGAATTGTATTCGCCCGATCGTGAGATTGAAAATCACACGTCCCGAAAAAACTCGTCCCGAAAAATCTTACGCTCCAATAAACTTATCATGATTCGAAGGTTTTTTACCGTGATTCACAAGGAATTTAAAGAATATTTCTAATTTTATGGTTAATTACATAATTCCAAAAATTAAAACCGTGATACGAAACCTCTCTCTTCTGATTGTTTGCCTGCTTTCTGGCACTTCACTTTTTTCGCAAAACCGCCTCCTGGATTCACTCTCGTTGGCTGCTATTTACAGGGCCAGCAATGGTATCGGATGGACCGACGACTCAAACTGGCTAACAGGTACAATCGACACATGGCATGGAGTAACCCTCAACAGCAGCGAACGGGTGTATGCACTTGAACTCGACAACAATAACCTCACAGGAATACTTTCCGATTCAATCGGGAATCTTACCGGGCTAAGGCAAATCGACCTTTCAGGCAACCAGCTCACAGGTGAACTTCCCCAGTCTGTTGGCAACCTGATAAACCTTCAGGAATTGGTCATAAACAACAATAATTTCACCGATACCCTGCCCGGGTCAATAGCTTCACTTGATGCCCTGATTGAAGTTGACATCGAAAACAATAATTTCTTTCTCGACCTGCCTGACCTTACAGGCATGGCAGCCCTTGACAGGTTAAAAATAAGGCACAACCTTTTTACATTTGAAAATCTTGCAGCCTCGGGAATTTTTCCAGGAACCATAGATATTTTCCAGTATTCATTGCAGGATACATTGCCCGATATTTCCAATTCAGAAATTGCCGGAACAATTACTGTTGAAGATGGAAATTATTCAGGCAATACCTATGAATGGCACAAGGACGGGGCATTGATCAGCCTTAATACCCGGTCAGTCATTCCCCCGGGAGAAGGAGAATATAACTGCCTGGTAAGAAACGGCGCCTACCCTGCCCTTACGCTTTTTTCGGATACCCTTGATTTTTTATACTCACACTTTACCGATTCATTAGCGCTAGTTGATTTATTCAACGCGACAGGTGGTGATGAATGGATTGATAGTACAAACTGGCTTACTGGCGAGCTTTCCAGTTGGTTTGGCATTCACCTCGACGGAGATGCACGTGTTGATACGGTTAACCTGAAAAACGACAGCCTTTTAGGAACGCTGCCCGTTGAGCTGGCAAACCTTTCGCACCTGGTTAAACTCGACCTCTCAGACAATTACCTGAAAGGCGACCTGCCCCCTTTGGAACGAATTGCCACCCTCGATGAAATCTGGCTGGCCAACAACCAGTTTACCTTTGCCAACCTTTCGGCTTCAGGGCTAACACCTGCCGATGTAAGCACATTCGATTTTGCACCACAGGATACGGTTTTTGAGCTTTTATATGACGATTACGACGGAACGCTTACGGCAAACGATGGTGAAGACACCAGCAATGTATATACTTGGTACCACAACGATACACCCATTGCCGACACAACCCGATCGATCATTATCATGGACGAAGGCGAATACACCTGCGAAATTACCAACCGTGTATTTACAGGTTACACTTACAAAACCGACACGTTCGACCTAGAATTTACAACCGCTTCCGATTCACTGGCCCTTGTGCATTTATATAATGAAACTATCGGAAGATCATGGACAAATAATACAAACTGGCTTACAGGCCCGCTTAGCACCTGGCACGGTATTACTTTAAACGGGAACAACAGGGTTAGCAAAGTACAGCTTCCCCTAAACAACCTTGATGGTCCAATCCCGGATGAAATCGGCAACCTTACAAAACTTGAACAGCTAAAACTTTCGAACAATTCGCTTACCGACAGTATCCCTTCTGAAATTGGCAGACTTGATAGCCTTGAAATACTATGGCTGAATGGCAACCAGCTTTCCGATACCATACCTGTTGAAATTGGGAACCTGGTTAAACTAACCGACCTGAACATGGGTTTCAACCAGTTGGCTGGAAATATCCCGGTTGAAATCGGGGCGCTTATAAACCTGACCAACTTAGACCTTTCTAACAACCAGCTTGACGGGAATATTCCAGTTGAAATTGCCGGCTTGAACAGCCTGATATGGCTGACATTAAGCAACAACGATTTTACAGGGGTAATTCCGGCAGGCCTCGATGCCATTACTTCTTTAATGGGAATTGAGCTTGGCCATAACCAACTTACCGGAACCATTCCTGCTGCCTGGGGAGATCTTTCCGGATTAACTCTGCTATCTCTTGAAGGAAACCAACTAACAGGAACCATACCTGTATCGTTCAGCCTCCTTTCAAACTTGACAGAACTCTCGTTAGGCAGTAATCAGCTTGATGGCGCTATTCCTGCCGGTATTTGTGACCTTACAAGCCTGTTGACACTTGAACTTCATGAAAACGGTTTTACAGGAACAATTCCTGCCAATATTGGTTTGCTAACCAGTTTGAATACTCTGAAACTACACGACAATGAGCTATCGGGGAGCATACCGGCAGGGCTCGAAAACCTTGCAAGCCTGAACACGCTTACCCTCGACAGCAATGGATTTGTCGGCGACCTTCCCCTGCTCGACGGGATTACAATCCTTAACGATTTGTCGGTAAGGTCGAATAAATTTACATTCGAAAACCTTTCTGCAACCGGCCTATTACCCGATGATATCGACCGCTTTTATTATGCCCCACAGGATACCCAGCTTGCACTGACATACAGCCTGATTGATGGCACCCTGGAAGTAATTGACGACGACGAACAAGGGAATATGTACACATGGTTTAAGGACGGGCTTGAACTTTCCGAAACCAGCGACACTCTTGTCCTCAGGGGGCAGGGCGACTACAACTGCGAAGTGACCAACACCTTTTATCCCGATTTAACACTGTATTCCGATACATTTACATACGCTCATACTTTACAAACCGACTCGATAGCCCTTGTGGCATTATACAACGCAACTGATGGTGGCAACTGGACAAATAAAACAAACTGGCTTGCCGGTAATTTAAATACCTGGTATGGAATTACTCTTGATGGCAGTGGACAGCGTGTTTCTAAAGTCGATTTATTCAGCAATTTATTAAACGGAACATTGCCATTCGAAATCGGCAACCTAACAAAAGCAACGCACATCAGGCTTCAGAACAACCAACTTACTGACACCCTTCCGGATGAAATTTGTGACCTTGAATCGCTCACAAACCTCCAGTTACAGAACAATCAGCTTGAAGGACCACTTCCTGACTCAATTGGCCTTCTCACAGCCCTGACAACTCTTTATTTGAACAGCAACCAGTTCTCAGGAGGAATACCGCCATCAATCGGGCAACTTGTTAACCTCGATTATCTGCAAATGAACAGCAACTCATTTTCCGGCGCTGTACCGTCAGAAATTGGTGGACTTACCGGTTTGATCACACTGAACCTAAACGACAACCAGCTTGAAAACTCATTGCCCGAAGAGATGGAAGGGCTCACTTCCCTTTTCAACCTACATCTTTCGGGGAACCAGTTTACTGGGAATATACCCGGCTGGTTAGGAAACCTGAACATTTTGCGGATTATCGACCTTTCAAACAATCAGTTTGAAGGACAGGTTCCCTCAACCCTGGGCAACCTGAATAACTTACGCACCTTAAACCTTTCGGGAAATGAACTGGAAGGTACAATACCTGATGCAATGGGCTACATCAATAACCTGCAAAGTTTTAATATATCAAATAACCTTTACCGGTTCACCGATCTTGAGCCTGTATTCGACTGGACAAATTACGGCAACTTCAGCGCTTCATTTACCTATTCCCCCCAGGCATATATTGGCATTGAAGAAACCATTGAAGCCCCGCCCAGGCAACCGTTATGGTTAGACATTACTGATTATATCACTTCTGAAAACGATGAATTTCAGTGGTACCTAAATGATGTTTTGCTGGCTGGCAAAACCGATTCAAGTCTTTATATCCCTTCTGTTTCTATTGCCGATACCGGTATTTACCGCTGTGAAGTAAATAACACTGTAGCCACACAACTAACCCTAGTCACCCACAATATACACGTTGTATTAAATGGCGTTCCACGTGTCGTTTCCCTTTCGGGATTAACCGTTGCCGATGACCAGTGTTACGGTGCAACCGATACGATCACAGTTGCTGGCGACGGATCGGTTGTTGAGTTTGAAAACGGATCGACTGTTACGCTCATTGCAGGAAAATCAGTCAGGCTGTTGCACGGTTTCCATGCCTGGCCGGGAAGTTATGTACAGGCATACATCACCACAACCGCTTCATTCTGCGATGCTGTAATGCCCGAGAGTATTGTAATGAACAATTATAAATCGGCTCAATCAAATACCGTAGTTGAAAATGAAATTCAGGAAAAAACTTTTACTGAAAAATCAGCGAAGATACTTCCAAATCCAAATTATGGCCGCTTTACTCTCGAGATGAATAATTTAAAAAATTCAACAATTACGGTATATTCACTTTCTGGAGCAAAAATTTGTGAAACCCGTAGCTTTGAAAACAATAGTGTATATATAGAAATCCCAAAAGTAAAAGCAGGCGTTTACATTGTAAATGTTAATGATGGCAAAGAAAATATCGTTAGAAAATTCATTGTTCTGTAAAGAAAAAGAGGTAACTTATTGAGTTTTCTAACAAAAAAATCAGCCATGGAAAAAAGAATATTGCTATCCATTGCTTTCTTGCTTGCCTACCAATATTTTTTATTTGCCCAACATAGCCTTTGTTTGCCTGTTCCCCCACCTGGGATAGACCCCGGTCGGGTTCAGAAAACTGCCCTGCCCACCGAAGCAACCGGAGATGTATTAATGAGCGGCGTTCCACCATATTATTGGCAACGTGGATGTGGGCCTACCTCGGTTGGAATGGTTGTAGGATATTACGATGGGCTGGGTTTTTCGGACCTCGTTAACGGGGAAGCCTCAACGCAAACGGCCGATGCAAATGATGCAATTGCCAACGATGATCATTATAACGATTATTCACTTCCTAAAGACTACCCTCCAACCCTTCTTGACGATAAATCGGTTTTAGGAGGTGCCCATACTTCAAATTGTATAGCCGACTTTATGAATACATCGTGGAGATCAAGAGGTCTTTATTGGGGCTGGAGCTATTTTTCCGACATCGACAACTCCTTCAATGAATACGTACAGTATATCAACAGCAATTACCATACAACCACCGGCAATATTTACAACTGGAATTCCAATTTCTGGACACAATACATGAACGAAATTGATAACAACAGGCCGGTCGTGCTTTTAGTTGACACCAATGGAGACGGTGGAACCGACCACTTTGTAGCTGGAATCGGCTATAACAATACAAACAGCACCTATGCAGTATACAACACCTGGGACATGAACGTTCACTGGTATTCCTGGCAAGCCATTGCATCGGGGAAAAATTGGGGTATTTATGGTTATACTACATTTCAGATTGAATTCTTGATTGTTGCAAATGCCAGCCCTGTTGAAGGCGGGGGCGTAACAGGCGATGGTTATTATGAAGCGGGCGAAACAGTTGATCTGGAAGCCACAGCCAACCCCGGGTATGTTTTTGTCAACTGGACAGAAAGTGATGTTGAAGTCTCAACGTCGGCGAACTATTCATTCATGGCCGGTTCAAACCGTACGTTAGTAGCCAATTTTGAAGAAGACACACCTGTTGTTCCAGATAACCTTGATGTTTCAGATGTAATACTTGGCTCGACTGATGATGAATGCTATAATGCCCTTTTCAACATCACCGTAGCAGGCAACGGTAACAGTGTTGAATTCTTTAGCGGCTCATATGCAACGTTAATTGCCGGTAATTCAATACACTTTTTATACGGTTTCCATGCACACCCCGGAAGTTACATGAGCGCCTACATAACCGAAACCGCTTCATTCTGCGATGCCCTGCCCGAGAGCATCGTGATGAACAACAATAAGTCTGCTTCTTTGCCCGATGACGGCGAAAATAAAGCTGAAAACAAAGAAGATTTTCTTCCTGAAAAATCAGTGAAAATTTTTCCGAACCCTACAACCGGCCAATTTAAAATTGAACTGACCAGTTTCGATAAAGGAACTTCAGTACGAATCCTGAACCTTTCCGGATCGATAGTTAAAACAATCGAGGTAGAAAATTCTAAGTTTAATATCGACCTATCAACGGTGCGAAAGGGAATTTACATTGTTCAGTGCAACGATGGTGAAACAATTATCAGCAAAAAAATTGTAGTCCACTAAAAGCCTCCCCTAACCCCTCCCAAAGAGGGGAACTAAAGGAAAAACATTACAGGGCGTTTACCCTGTAAGTTTTTGTTTATTGTCATTTATTTATTGTGCCCGATTGGTTTTTGGAAAGAAACCATGAATAATCCTTCTCACAGTCTCACCATCTAAAAGTCTTAAAGTCACACTTCCCAGGTATTTCCGCTGTGCAGCAACTCATCCATGCAGGTAATTTTGCGTGTTTGCTGAACTTCTGATATCTGTGCTTCAAGGGCTTCGTCGTAAGTGGGAGAATCGACTGCACGGATAACGCCAAATGCAACGGGCAGTTCGGGCAACTGTGCATTGATTAAAGCTGCATGAAGGTAAATGCTTTCCTCTTTATCATCGTGAACAAGTATGTCATCAAGTGTATACCCGTCCTGTCCAATTGTGACAGCTTTCAATTTCCCGTTTTCGAGTACCAATCCTTTGTCCTGGTTAACACCATAAATCATTTTTTCACCATGCCGGAGGAAAATCTGTTTGTCTTCACGGTCGTCGCCTTTGGTAACAAACTCGTGTACACCGCTGTTAAAGATCACGCAGTTTTGAAGTACTTCAACCACCGATGTCCCTTTAAACAGAGCTGCATCGCGAAATATTTCCTGGCTCATTTTCATATTGCCATCGATTGAACGCGCGAAGAAAGTGCCCCTGGCCCCCAGAACAAGCTGACCCGTAACAAACGGATCTTCGACAGTTCCGAAGGGTGAGGTTTTTGTTCTGAAACCCCTATCAGTAGTTGGGGAATACTGGCCTTTGGTAAGTCCGTAAATTTTATTGTTGAAAAGGATCACATTAACATCAACGTTACGCCTTATCATGTGAATAAAGTGGTTTCCGCCAATGGCAAGGGCATCACCATCGCCCGTGAATTGCCATACCTGTAATCTGGGGTTGGCGGTTTTCACACCGGTTGCAATTGCCGATCCCCTTCCATGAATGGTATGAAAACCATACGTATTCATATAATATGGAAATCTTGATGAGCAACCAATTCCGGAGACAATGGCATAATCGGCCTTGTTGTAACCCAGATCGGCCATTACTCGCTGTACAGCATTCAAAATGGCATGGTCGCCACAACCCGGGCACCACCGTACTTCGTTCTCGCTTTTAAAATCCTTTGCAGTATATGTGAATGTTGTCATGATTAGTCCTCCAGTAATTTAGTTACGCTTTCCATAATCTCGCCAACCGAAAAAGGCAATCCCTGCACTTTGTTATGCTGATGATAGGTAAACTGTGGAAATTTGCTACGCAGATAAGTAGCAAACTGACCAAGGTTTAACTCACACACAATGATTTTTTTGTATCGTGAAAAAACTTCAGCTGTATTTGCAGGTAACGGATTAATGTAATTAAAATGTGCAAGGCCAACAGGTTTTTTTTCTGCACACAAATCACGGGCTGCGCTAATAAGGTGACCGAAAGTCCCCCCCCATCCAACGATAAGCACATCTCCCTCAGGGCAACCATACGTTTCAAGGTCGGGAACCATATCAACCACATTTTCAATTTTTTTAGCCCTTATTTCGCACATCTCCTGATGGTTCGACGGGTCGTGGCTAACATTCCCCATTTCGTCTTTTTCCAGCCCTCCTATGCGGTGTTCAAAACCTTCCATTCCGGGGAAAGCCCATTCACGTGCAAGGGAATCGTCGGGACGCCGGTATGCTTTGAATTCTTCCTGATTTTTTGCAATACGTGGAGTAATTTTCTGCAGATCGGCCATCGAAGGAATTTTCCATGGTTCGCTGCCGTTTCCGAGAAATCCGTCGGTAAGAAGCAGTACCGGGGTCATTCTCTCAAGTGCTATTTTGGAAGCAATGTATGCATAATCGAAACAATCGCTTGGAGTACTTGCCGCAATTACAACCAGCGGGCTTTCACCATTACGGCCCCAAAGAGCCTGTAGGAGATCTGCCTGTTCGGTTTTTGTTGGCAAGCCCGTTGAAGGCCCACCCCGCTGTACATCAACAACCACCAAAGGCAATTCAGCCATAACTGCCAGGTTGATCGCTTCTGATTTTAGCGCCAAACCAGGCCCTGAAGTTGAGGTGACCCCCAGGCTGCCTGCAAAGGAAGCGCCAAGTGCCGAACATATCCCGGCAATTTCATCTTCGGCCTGAATGGTTTTTACGCCAAGGTCCTTCCGTTCAGATAAAGCCTGCAAAATTTCGGTTGCAGGAGTAATGGGATATGAACCCAGCAATAACTGAACCCCGGCTTTTTCGGCTGCTGCCAACATGCCCCAGGCCGTTGCCACATTGCCGTTTATGTTCCGGTATGTACCCTTTTCAATTTCAGCGGCAGGTACAATATATTGAGGCGTTGTATGCTGCATGTTCATTCCATAGTTAAAACCTGCATGCAACACCAGTATGTTTGATTCGAGCACATCGGGATTCTTCCCAAATTTTAAGCTCAATGCATCTTCAATAACTTTAAGCGGACGGTTAAAAATCCAGCTGACCAATCCCAGGGCAAACATGTTTTTACTGCGCAATACCGCTTTATTGTCCATTTCTCGGTCGACAAGGGCCTCTTTAGTAAGGCTGGTAATGGGCACAGCAATTTTTGGATGATCAATCAAATTCAATTCTTCAAACGGTTCGTTTGTTTTGAATTTTGCCTTCAGAAAATTTCGTTCTGTAAACGAGTCGCTATCGTAAATAATTGTAGCCGATCGTTCAAGAAACATCACATTGGCCTTTATTGCAGCCGGATTCATCGCAACCAGTACATGTGCTTTATCGCCTGGAGTATGAATTTTTCTCTTCCCAAAATGCACCTGAAACCCCGAAACCCCGCCAACAGTTCCCTGGGGCGCACGTATTTCAGAAGGGTAATCAGGGAAGGTTGAAATGTCGTTTCCAATTAAAGCTGTTGCATCGGAAAACAATGTCCCCGTAAGCTGCATGCCATCGCCCGAGTCTCCTGAAAAACGAATGGTTACAGCTTCAAGTTCAATAACTTTTGTTTCTTTTATCATAATAACAACCGATTTATTTCAAGCCGAAATTTAATCACATTTTTAAACCAGCAAGATAATTTTCGTCACAAAAAAACATGATATTTGTTAGGATTTTAAGGTAACAAAAATAATTATCCATTGCCAATATTCAAGTTTTCCAATTACTTTTACTCAATTCATTGTCTATGTTAACCTAGATTTCACACAAATTGTTTACAATTTTTCGGAATTTCTGCATTCCTTTGTCAGTTCAATTTTCACAATAAATATTGTAAGTGATGGCATTAATTATACCGTTAAACGAAAAAATGCCCGTTACAGGAAAGAATTGTTTCCTGGCGCCAAATGCAACACTCGTGGGCGATGTGGTAATGGGCGATGGTTGCAGTGTGTGGTTCAACGCCGTAATCAGGGGCGATGTAAACTATATAAAAATCGGAAACAACGTGAATATTCAGGACGGGGTGATTATACACGGAACCTATAAAAAATCGGCAACAAATATTGGGAACAATGTATCGATTGCACATGGCGCAATTGTTCATGGTTGTACCCTAAACGACAATGTGCTGATAGGCATGAATGCTGTAGTGCTTGACGATGCCATTGTTGAAAGCAACAGCATAGTGGCAGCCGGCGCTGTTGTTACCAAGGGCACAATTGTGAAAACGGGCAGTGTATTTGCCGGTTCGCCCGCAAAAAAAATTAAAGATATCAGCCCGGAACTATTAAAAGGCGAAGTTGAACGCATTGCAGCAAGCTACTCAAAATATGCAGGCTGGTATAAGGGCGAAAAGCTGAGGGCTGAGGGCTGAGGGCTGAGGGCAATATTCATCTAAAGTCATGAACCAGCACCTTAAAATAATTGGTAATGAAAGTTGAATCGATATCTAAAATGAAGAATCTTTGCTGGTTTGGTGCCCGTTAAAAATTTTCTTTTTATATTGAGTGGTAATTTAAAAAACATGGCCAGGTTAATAATCACCGTCTTGATATTGCTAATGCAACTTGTTGCTAGTTCACAGGTCAGGCAAGGCTGGCGCTGCATATACGATAAAGAAGGACGGCTCAGCCAAATGCTGTATTACGACCGGGGTATTCAGATAAACGATTCAAGCCATTATTTTCAGTACTATACCGACAACATTGTTAAAGGGATCATCAATGGGGAGATTTCATTAGGGACAAGAAGCCAGAACGGACAAAGATTTCTTTTTGATGAAACCGGAAATCTCAGTTCATTTTCTATTGAACGCGGAGGGCAAACCATTTTTTATGTCTCGTGCGATTATAACGGGAATTGCACTTCGACCTGGATTGATAAATTTGACAGCCCTTCCGATTGCTGGCTTTGCGACAGCTTTACGGTTTCGGGCAGTGATTTGATCCTTCATAATAACCAAAGTATGCAGGTTGCCTTATACAACCCTCCTGTTGGAATCGACATTAATAACCAGTTTGTACTATATGCCCGAATTCCTGTGGGTGGTAACAATGTGAAACAAGGTGTGGTATTTGGCTGGGAAAACGATCAAAACTATTATCTGCTCGAAATTACCCACGGGGAATATTATTCAATTTTATGCTACGAAAACGGAAACCTGAAACAAATAACAGGAGCCCGTGAAACCATAGAAAAAAAGGGAGAAGAGTATAACGACATAAGGATTAGCAGCAATGGCAAAAACCTGCTTTTTGAAATTAATAACGTCATTGAAAATGTAATTGCTTTTCCAAATTTTAAAGGAAACCATATAGGTTTAACCACCCGCTCGAGGGGTAATGCCCGCTTTAGCGATTTTGGATTTAAATATCCCCTACCTTTTACCGATCAATTTTATTCCGATAAATGGGTTGGCAAAAGCACTGGATTTTTCATAAGCCCTTCAGGGAAAATATTAACAACCTACGATGCATTATCCGACTCGAAAAGGATAAGGGTAAAAGGTAAAATTAACGGAAAGACATTCCAGCTTCCAGTAAAAATTATTAGCGTTGAAGAAGACATGAACCTGGCCGTTTTACAAATAAGCGATAAGGATTTTAAACCCTTCGAAAAAATTCCTTTTGGCTATACAAATAAAAAACCATTGACCGATGCCACGGTTTATTCCCTGGGTTACCCCAATGCCATTAGCGGGAAAATTATGCCTCCCGAAGTTTTTTATGGTAAGGTTTTACCTTCATCAGGTGCTTACTCAAATTACCGGCAGTTGGAAATGCCTTTCAGGTTTGGGATGATTGGCTCACCTGTTTTCGACAACGATGCAAACCTTATTGGCATAGTAGCTTATAAGGGTTTGGAACTGGAATATACCGAAGCAATCGACTTTTACGAAAACGCCCGTTTGTTCCAGGCCTACATGGGGCGGTTTGAACGTGAAATTGATTCACCAATAAAAAATGCTTCACCACAGGAAATGATTAATGCCCTTTCCGAAATTGTCGTGATAATTGAATCGAGCATTTTCGATCTGGAGAGCAGCTGGTAAGGAAACCTACCCCCCAGCTCCCTAAAGGGGGAGTAATTTACTACATAATCCAGGCTTTGATCCTTTTACCTTTTTCTGGTGATTTCCATTATTACTTCAATCCCAACCCCTGTCATCCGTGTTCCAATACCTACTTGTTCCTGAAAAATATTATCTTTGCACACCAAAATTTGTTTCATGGCAGAACCGAAGGCACGATACATGGCACGGGGCGTTTCGGCATCGAAAGAGGATGTGCACAACGCCATTCGCAACAGCGACAAGGGGCTTTTCCCAAAGGCCTTTTGTAAGATTGTGCCCGATTACCTGGGTGGCGACCCTGCCTGGTGCAACATTATGCATGCTGACGGTGCAGGTACCAAATCGTCGCTGGCTTACATGTACTGGAAAGAAACCGGCGACCTTTCGGTTTGGAAAGGCATTGCACAGGATGCGCTTATCATGAACATCGACGACCTGCTGTGCGTTGGCGCTACCGATAACATCCTGCTTTCATCGACAATTGGACGCAACAAGAATAAGATACCCGGCGACGTGATCGCTGCCATCATTAACGGTACCGATGAGCTTTGTGCCGAACTATCGGAAATGGGCGTAACCGTTATCCCTACCGGCGGCGAAACGGCTGATGTTGGCGACCTGGTTCGCACCATCATTGTCGATTCAACCGTCACCTGCCGCATGAAACGTGCCGATGTGATCAGCGCTGATAACATTGCTCCGGGCAACGTGATTGTGGGGCTTGCATCATTCGGGCAGGCTACTTACGAAAATAGTTACAACGGCGGAATGGGCAGCAACGGCCTTACCTCGGCCCGCCATGATGTATTCGGGAAATACCTCGCTAAAAAATACCCCGAAAGTTTCGACCCCGACGTACCTGAAGACCTTGTTTATTCAGGCAGCTATTCGTTAACTCAGGAAATTCAAAAGCTGGGTATTGACGCAGGTAAATTGGTTTTATCACCAACCCGCACCTACGCGCCCATTGTCAAAAAAATACTTGAACACTACCGTTCAGAAATTAACGGCATGGTACATTGCTCGGGAGGTGCACAAACCAAAGTGCTCCATTTTGTCGACAATGTGCATGTGATAAAAGACAAGCTCTTCCCCATCCCGCCCCTGTTCGAAATTATTCAGAAAGAATCAGGGACCGACTGGAAAGAGATGTACCAGGTATTCAACATGGGCCATCGTTTTGAGATATACACCTCGCCCGAAGTTGCTGAAAGAATCATCGAAATATCACATTCGTTCAATGTAGATGCACAAATCGTTGGCAGGGTTGAAGCCCATAAGGGAAAAAAGCTTACCATAGAAAGTGAATTCGGCAAATTTGAATACTACTAGAGTCCTTTCAAATATGCTTTGTCATTCCGAAGTAAGCGTAGCGATGAGGAGTCTCACCCATTTACATACAGATTTCTCCTTACGTCGAAATGACAAAAGGTGTTTACATGACACTAGATACTTTTCATATTTAGTTAATTTGGAATTTGTTTTTTGAAATTTGGAATTTAAATAAAATATGGCAAACAACATTATCAATAAATACGAAAATATTAAACACCGTTTCGAAGAAGTAGGTCAACAAATTACCGATCCCGATGTGATGAAAGACATGAAACGGTATGTGAAGCTCAACCAGGAATACAAACGGCTTGAGGAGTTGGTAACCGTTTTTTCAGAATACAAGAACATTGTCGACAATATCAAATCGACACGCGAACTGCTGGCAACCGAAAAAGACGAGGAAATGCGGGAAATGGCAAAAGAAGAGCTGGAAATACTCGAAGAACAGCTTGAGCCAAAAGAGCAGGAAATTAAATTGCTGCTTATCCCGGCTGATCCGGAAGACAGGAAAAATGCCATACTTGAAATCAGGGCAGGAACAGGTGGCGACGAGGCCAGCATTTTTGCCGGCGACCTTTTCCGCATGTATTCCAAGTTCTGTGAACGCAAAGGCTGGCGGCTCGAGGTAACAAACCTGAATGAAGGGACAGCCGGAGGTTACAAGGAAATTGTGGCCAAGGTTTCCGGCGAGGGCGTTTACGGCATCCTGAAATATGAATCGGGCGTACACCGTGTACAGCGGGTACCTCAAACCGAGACCCAGGGCAGGGTTCATACTTCGGCTGCATCGGTGGCTGTTTTGCCCGAAGCCGAAGAGTTTGATGTGGAACTGAAGGAAAGCGACATCCGAAAGGACACCTATTGCTCATCGGGGCCTGGCGGACAAAGCGTGAACACCACCTACTCGGCCATCAGGTTAACCCATATCCCCACGGGCATTGTGGTCACCTGCCAGGATGAGAAATCACAGTTAAAAAACCTGGCCAAAGCCATGACCGAACTCCGCACCCGTATTTACAACATGGAGTACCAGAAATACATCGACGACATTGCATCAAAACGCAAAACCATGGTTTCGACAGGCGACCGTTCAGCTAAAATCCGCACCTACAACTGGCCACAGGGACGCGTTACCGACCACCGCATTGGGCTTACCCTTTACAACCTGCCGGTGATTATCGATGGCGATATTGGTGAGATTATTGAAAAACTACAGGTTGAAGAAAATGCACAAAGGCTGAAGGAAAGTGAGATTTAGAAAGCTCCTGCTTTTTTAACCAGCTATTTAAATTGAATCGGTTAAATATTATCCAAAATAACTCAATTTTTTGAAATTCATTATCCCCACACTCACATATGAATTGCAACGTTTCTGAACCAATAAACTATTATCGTTTATATTCGGGCATATTCCACATTACATCTTTTACTTGCAGTTTTGCATATATAAAATCGTGGTCGGGGTAATGCCAAATCGCTTCACCATATGATGGAAGTTTAATCCCATTACAGTCAACATAATCTCGGAAAGGTGTTGACCATGGAATGTTCTCACTTTTTCCATCGGTAACTGCATACCGATCGTTACTTACAAAATTCGTCAGCTCATATTTTTCGTTAAAATATAAAGTTGCTGAAACAGTTTGACCATATTGGCTTATCGTTGCTTTTACTGTAAAGTCATCAATTGTTTCCCATTCTATTGGTGCATCAACCAAAGCACCAGGAGCTGCCAGGCAAATGTCGTTCAAATAAGTAACCAGTTCGGCCTGATCCATTTCCGGGCCGGCCTCGTAGGCAACCTTGAAACGTCCGAATAGCTTTATGAGCATGGTAGCACCTTTTTCGTTGTAACAATGATAGCCAGCAATCATAGGATTACTAATATAAAAATGACGTGCAGGCTGTTGGTTTAACCAGTTGTATTGTTCTGTATTTATTTTCACTTCTTTATCTGGTTTTAAACTGAACCTGCCTTCTAAGGATAAGTAAAAATTCCGTGGAATGTTTTTCCCCAGCCAGCCACAATACTCGAGGTACTTAGCTACAGGTGCAGGAAGTTTTGCCAAATCATTGGTTGTGATAACTCGTGTTTCAATGCTCTGCTTGTTAAAAACCTCCTTAACATCATTTTTATACATTTGCTTTGCTGAACTGCAAGATGACAAGATTCCTAATGCCATAATTGATATTATTAAAATTTGCTTCATTTCGATATATTTTTCTTTAATTTTTCTACTAAAGAATTGAGCTTTTCCAATTCCTCGTCGGTAAAACCTTCAAAAAGGCTGTCAATAAAATTTTGTTGCCATTGTTCATTTTCTAAACCCTCAAAATAAGGTTTGTGCCTGCCGGTTAAAACAATACGCTGTATGCGCGAGTCTTTTTTATCTTGTTGAATATTTAAAAAACCCTTCCCCTGAAGTGACAATGCCACCTGTTTAACGTTTTGTCTTGAGCTGCCAAATGCCTTTGCAGCCTGCGAAATTGTAGGCTGTTCCGATTCGAAATGTTTTATTAGGATAATCAGCAACATCCATTGTTTGGTGGTTATACCAATCTTTTCGTTTAAGATTGAATCACCATTAATCGTCCAGTGCTGGGCAATGAAAAGTATTAGTCCAAAAATGTTTTCTTTATATCTCATCTTAAAAGGTAATATATTACATATGCAAATGTATAACATCTTTTCAGCCCATACAATAAAAAAATGTAATATATTACCTAAAGTGATGTTTTTTTCAGTCGATAAAAAAAACGTACGTCCCCGGAATGTTATTTAAATACCTTCTTTAAAAGATCAGTTACCCGTGCGTTAACATTTGTACGTATTTCTTTTTCCTGATCGCCGACTTTTACAAAAACCCCTTTCAATGCCTGATGTGTGACATACTCGTCGAGGGAAATATTAACTGGCTGTACCTGAAATATTTTTCCGGGAAGTGAATTGGCAAACTTATTCCAATTGCCTGTAAGTTCTTTCCATGTTGTTTGTGCCGATACACCTGCAACTATTGGCTTATTTAATGACTTCTGCATTACAGGTTGATAAAGATCGAACAACCGGTTGTAGGTTTTCTCCTGCAGATATCGGGTAGCCGCAGTTTCATTCCCGTTCAGTATTTCCCAGGCATCGGCTATGGTCATCGAGGTTATGGCATCTTTGAAAATCGGAGCGGCTTGTCTGGCAGCATCTTCGGCCGAACGGTTTATCTGCAAAACCACATCGTCGATCAGATTACTTAAACCGGGAACTTTTGAAGCATATTTCACCACCTCGGAAGTTTCAGGCGGAAGGTTAATTTTGATAACCTTGTCGAGGTAATACCCGTTTGTTCTTCCAATGCGAACAACAGCCGTGTCGGTACCAACCTTCAATGCTTCTTTTAAACCCATGGCAACTTCGGATGTTGTTAGGGGTTGTTGTGTACTAAGAGCCGTATCGGCAACTTTAAGCAAAACATCACACGAAAACAGCGAAAGTATAGACAGGATCGAAAGAATAAACAATACTTTTTTCATAACAATAAATTTGTCTTTTTTAGGCTATAATGATTTCATAAATTAATCGACTTTTAACAGCTTAATGCTTTCCAGTAAATTATCGTTACAAAAAATCATAGCAAAATACATACCAGATTTAAGCGATTCCAGCTCACTGCCATTACAAATAATCTCAGAACTTCCCGATACCAAATTCATTTCTTCAGAATACTGAAGCTGCCCTTGAAGATTGTAAAAATCTATTCGGGCATCGCACTCTTTTTCAACATATAACCTGAATTTCAAATTATCAATGAAGGGATTTGGAAAAACCTGCAAAAGTACAAAGCCCTCTTTTTTAGTTAAAAGATCGTTGCCAACATACTCCATCTCATAGTGAATGTCATTGATGTTGTTATCGACCCATGCAAGCCTTTCTTCAATCCAGTTTCGCATGTAGGCTATTTCGTTTTCATAACTGTCGACATAATAACCCGGCCCGAAAAGTTCCTTGTCGATAATAGGCCATATTTCGTAGTTTCTCTCTTGCACTTCTTTTACTTGTTCAAGCAATTCATCCATATACCCAAAAATGGTTTCATTGCTCAGTGCATCCTGCCTGAACATCCACCAACGTTCCTGTAACAGTTGAACAAGGTTCCTGTCCTGAAAAAGCCTCCGCAGTTTCATGGTAGCGTGATTATAGTCGAACTGCCAACCTTCAACCATATTTCCCTCCTGAAAATACGTATTTCCAAAAGAAAGGTCGTGATCCCAAACAGGCCCGAATTTTATCCGGCCATCAACATCATCACGGTCTTTATACATGTAGGTACTGTAAATGTAAGCATCGGCATTTTTTGTGAATTCGTTTGCAATGATAAAATCAACAAGGGATGTATCGTTTATGTATTTGCGAAAGCCAATTTCACGATCGGTAAAATCGTTTGTTAACAATACTGAATCGTATTCTGTAAAAAGGGTGGTCAGGTATTCTTTCTGTTCATCCTGCAAAACATCGGGATAGACAATTTCCCTCCGTTTTGTTCGCCATTTCATGTTAGGATCGGTTTTATCAAATTTGAAAATGTAGCCCCCGGTCACCTTATTGCCGGCAATATCGGTTTCTGTGAGTTTTGAGATATCAACCCTGTTTTTATCTCGTTTTATCTGTTCTGTTATCATGTAAAGCCCTTCAGCCTGTCCGTTTATTACCAGTTCAACAAAACGGGAGCGTGGTGCATACTGCCCCATGCCCAAAACCAGGTCGTACACCATTTTATTTCTGATCTGGCTTTTATCGGTATATGGGCCAAACAAAATCCAGTCACTTTCTTTGGGCATCCCCAGCAATGTAACAGTTGTATCTGCGCCTAAAGAGTCAACCAGTTCGAAGCGGTACGACTTTTTGGCAAAATCCCTCGATGACTGCCCTCTTTGCCGCATGGAGATAAGACCGTTATAAGCATTAAAATCATCACCAAATTTGTTATATGTTCCTTCACCATTGTGTATTACGCCCATCCAGGCAGTTGTCCATATACTTTGATCGTAAGCAATTCCATACTGATCGGTTTCAATAACAACAAGTGGCAGATTGGTTGAATCGACAGAAACCTGCCGTTTATAACGAGCCAGGATATTCCATATATTGAAACGATATCCGGTCATATCGAAAAGGTTTGGAATAAACATCAAATCATCGGCTAAGGTATCGTTCAATACATGAACAGCCATGCAGTTTTCGCCTTGCACCAGGCATTCATTTAAAACAGTTCTATCGAGGTAAATACCCAATACAGGATTGGTTAAACCAACAATAAATTCAGAAGCATGCGACCGCAATGTCCGTGCATCGAAGGCCGGAAATTCAGGTGTTGTATCGATATTAACCCGGGCTACTTCATGCCCGTTTATGTAGGCAACAAATCCATCGTCGTAGTCGAACATAAGGTTTAAAGCTTCTATACTTTCAATATTTTCGATATAAAACGGAAATCTGACATACAACGACTTCGCCATTGAGTCGGACATGGTATAGCCTTCGGGGCCATAACCAAAACCTACGATAGCCGAGTCTGACTTCCAGGCTGAATCGTCAAAAGCGGGCAAGTACCAGTTTGAATCGGGCTCTTCAAAAGCATCGAGATACTTTAACTCTTCAATATTTGAAAACAGTTGGATTTGGGCAAATGACCCTGATGACAATAGCAGGATCATCAAAACCGAAAACAGGTTTACAGCGCTTTTCATAAGTAAGATCGAATCAAAAGTTAACTTGTCAGTAAGTATATGACAACGAAGATAACTAAAACCTTACTGTGAAAAAAAAATCACTTGCGAACCAATTATCATTCATTGGACAAAATACTTTACCAAAAAATTACTTTTTAAAGAGATTTTTCAAAAGGGAAAGCATAATATAAAAAACAATAACAAGTGCCAACCCCGATATTGAGAAAAGAATAATGAGAATTGCCGATCCGGCAAGAAAGATATAACGGATCATATTTTCCTTCAAAGAAAAAGTTTTAAACTTCAGTGAAAAAAGCCTGAGGTTTGAGACCAGCAAGAAAGAAAAGATGATGGTTAAAATAGCAAGAACCAAAGGATGTCCAAATTTTTGAATAAAATTCACATTTCCGGTACTCATCGAAAGACACAATGCGGCAAAGAAAAGAGCATTGGCAGGCGTTGGCAAGCCAATAAATTCATTTACCTGCCGCTTATCGATATTAAAACGAGCCAGCCTGAACGCTGAAAAAACCGGGATAAATATTGGGGTAAGCATATACACCCATTGCATAAAAGCAGGGTTCCCATTATTTATCGAACCCGACATCGAATTCATCATGGTTATAAAAACCAAGGCCCCCGGTAACAAACCAAAAGATATAAGATCGGAAAGTGAATCGAGTTGTTTTCCCATTTCGCTGGTAACCTTTAAAAGCCGGGCAATAAAACCATCGAAAAAATCGAAAAAAGCAGAAAAGAACATGAGCCAAACAGCCAAACCGATGCGGTTATTAAGCGCGAAATAAACGCCCAAAATGCCACAAACCATGTTACCCGAAGTAAACAGGTTTGGCACAAATGCATACCATTTACGGGATTGTTCCTTGCTCATTTTGTCAATCGTGCTATAACTGTTTGTGTACCGGCCACCCGTTGGTTGAGCGATACTTTAATCTGAACATCTTCGGGGAGGAACAAGTCGACCCGTGAACCAAACTTGATAAAACCCAGGTTATCGTTCTGAAGGGGCAGGTCTCCTTCTTCGGCATAACATACCACCCGGCGGGCAACAGCCCCGGCAATTTGCCTTACCATAAGCTTCTTGTTGCCGGGCATCTCCATTACTACCGTGGCGCGTTCGTTGTCGGTTGAGGCCTTAGGTGCCCAGGCAACCAAATGACTTCCTTTGCTATAACTTACATGCTCAACTTTGCCCGATACAGGGTACCAGTTCATGTGCACATCGAGTGGCGACATGAAAATTGAAACCTGCTTGCATTTACACTTCATGTATTCTTCTTCAAAAATATCCTCAATGACTACAACCCGGCCATCGCAGGGAGCAATAACAGCGTTATCATCATTAACCTCGGGCCGGTTTACCACCCTGAAAAAATACATGACAAACAGGTAAAGCAAAGCCGAAAGCGCCACAAGCGGATATACGATATAAGGATTATGGGTAATCCTGACCATAAGATAATTCAAAGCCACGATAAAAATGGCTACGATCAGTAAACTTACCCTGCCTTCTTTATGAATTCTCATTGCATGAAATCATTAATTAACAAGCGAAATATAAGCATAAAAAACGGGGGCTGAAAAAAGCAGGCTGTCGAACCTGTCGAGCAGGCCTCCATGCCCTGGCATAATTGAACCTGAATCTTTTTGATTAAAATTGCGTTTGATAAGCGACTCGGTAATA
This sequence comes from Prolixibacteraceae bacterium, assembly GCA_016931385.1. GTDB lineage: Bacteria > Bacteroidota > Bacteroidia > Bacteroidales > Prolixibacteraceae > DAIMEA01. Next base: position 4,288 of record JAFGEV010000007.1, on the reverse strand, counting down.
TCGCCCAATGTGCCTGAAATCCCAATTAATATTGCAAGCGCAATATTGAAAACCGGTTTTGAAAAATTAATTAAATCGAAATAAATTAACGATACGGCAATTGCCAGCACAATTCCTCCGGCAAACCCTTCCCACGATTTTTTTGGTGAAAGGCCGGTCATTTTATGTTTCCCAAAACGCGATCCAACCAGATATGCCCCTGAGTCGAAAGCCCATATAACAACAAAAAGTCCAATAATTAGCAATGGGCTGAAACCGCCTTCTTGCCCTTTTACCACAATAAAACAAAGCAATGAAAGAGGCAGGGCAATGTATACGATCCCAAAAGATGTTAATGCAATATTCATTATGCTTTTACCACCTTTTTTAAACAATTCAGCAAAAGGGATGATCATTAACAAGGGAATTAATCCCAGATAAAGCTTTTCTCCCACGAATGAAAAAGCATACAAAAACTGGGCAATAAACAGATAACTTGCAACAAGTATTCCCGGAAGGAATGACGGATTATAGCCTCCTTTTTTTACCAGCCTGTAAAATTCAAACATTATGCCGGCAATAACTAAGGTAAAAAAAACAGCAAAGGGTACCTTTCCGGCTAATATACTTCCAACGGTTAACAAGACGTAAACTGCCCCTGCAATAGTTCTGACAGCTAATTCTTTCAACTGATAAGTTCTTTTAAAAGTTCCAGTGCAAGCTGCTCATCATCTTTGTGTACATAAAGTTCAACATCGCCAAAAGTTTTGTACACTGAATCTTTCTGATTTAAAATTACAGCATTGATCCCTTTGTTTTCAAGCAATTCACGGGCAATTTCCACCTGGTACAAATGTCCTGAAAAATATACCCTTTTCCAATCTTTTTCCATTGCAAGTCCTCCATTTTAAAAATTGTTGTTTAAGATAAGAAAATATTGGCATAGATGGTTCCAACAACTAATTTCCTTTAAAATATTTTGAAAAAAATATGGAAACCTCAGGATTTTAATCCAAATACTGAAATTGGAAATTGAGTATATTATTCAAATTATCCATCGACCTTTTTCTCGGAAACCGGTTCTATTGTTTCAACTTTTTCAGCAGTGCTTATTCCTTTTGTATTTGGCCTTTCCCCAAAGATTTCGACAAGGTCGTCGCTAAAAATCACTTCCCGTTCAAGCAGGCGTTCAGCCAGCACCTTATGCCCTTCCCGGTTCTTATTCAAGATTTCTTTTGAGCGTTTATATGCATCTTCGATCAGGCTTTTAATTTCAGCATCGATAAGTTCGGCTGTTTTTTCGCTGTAAGGTTTTGTAAAACTGTAATCGCTTTGCCCCGATGAATCGTAGAAACTGAGGTTTCCAATTTTATCGCTCATTCCAAAATAGCTAACCATGGCATAAGCCAGTTTGGTAACTTTTTCGAGGTCGTTTTGGGCGCCCGATGATATTTGCCCGAATATAATTTCTTCGGCAGCCCTACCTGCCAGGGTAGCGCACATTTCGTCAAGCATTTGTTCTTTGGTAGTTATCGAACGTTCTTCGGGAAGGTACCAGGCTGCGCCAAGCGCTTTTCCCCTTGGAACAATTGTAACTTTTACCAGTGGGTGTGCATGTTCGAGCAGCCAGCTAACAGTTGCATGACCGGCTTCATGGTAAGCTATGGTTTTTTTCTCATCTATCGATATGATCTTGTTTTTCTTTTCAAGCCCACCTACAATACGGTCTACAGCATCGAGGAAATCCTGTTTCTCAACAGCCTCGTGGTCGTTTCGGGCCGCGATAAGCGCCGATTCGTTACATACATTGGCAATATCGGCCCCTGAAAAGCCCGGAGTTTGCTTTGCCAAAAATTCAGATTTCACTTCTTTTGAAATCTTCAAAGGGCGAAGATGCACTTTAAATATCTCTACCCTCTCATTCAGGTCGGGCAATTCAACATGAATCTGCCGGTCGAAACGGCCGGCACGCATCAATGCCCTGTCAAGGATATCGGCCCTGTTTGTGGCAGCCAGGATGATAACCCCCGAGTTGGTATCAAAGCCATCCATTTCGGTAAGCAACTGATTGAGCGTATTTTCCCTTTCATCGTTCGATCCCAGGTTTGGGTTTTTTCCACGTGCACGTCCAATGGCATCAATTTCATCGATAAAAACAATACAGGGCGCTTTGCTTTTAGCCTGTTTAAACAGGTCGCGAACCCTTGATGCCCCGACGCCTACAAACATCTCAACAAAATCGGAACCCGACATTGAAAAGAACGGCACATTGGCCTCACCGGCAACAGCTTTGGCCAGCAATGTTTTTCCTGTTCCCGGCGGGCCTACCAGTAAAGCCCCTTTAGGGATTTTTCCTCCAAGCTTTGTATACCTCGATGGATTTTTCAGAAAAGCAACGATTTCTTCAATTTCCTGTTTTGCTTCAGCCAAACCGGCAACATCTTTAAATGTAATGGTTACTTTCTGGTCCTTGTCGAATAGTTTTGCCTGTGATTTTCCTACACTGAAAATGTTGCCCCCGGGGCCCCCTGCTCCCGACTTGCTCATGCGCCGGAATATAAACCACCAGAAGAAAATGATCAATGCAATAGGCAGAAGGAAATTAATCAGGTTGCCCCAGTCGTAAGTCTCATTGTAGGTAATTGGAATTTTATCCGACTCAGATGTATTGTACAACTTATATGCACTTTCAAGGTTTTCTTCAAACTTATCGACCGAGCCAATTGTGAAGAAAAAATGAGGGCCGCTTATCCCTGGTTTAGAAAATCCCTTCCCAAGTTTGTCCTCATATTTTGAGTAGCTCTGTTTTTTGAGGTAAATATTTGCTTCCGATTTGTTATTGACCACAATTTTTTCAACATCGGAATTCTGAATCATTGTTTTTTTAACTTCAAACCAGGTCGTTTCAACTGCACGTTTACCCCCGCTGAAAATCTGAATACCAAATAAAATCATAATCAGGGCAATATAAACCCAGGTCATGTTAAACTTTGGTTTCCCCGAATCAGGCGTTTTAGGCTTAAAGTTATTAGGTTGATTGCTCTTTTTATTATTGTCAGCCATAGCGTTAAATTAAATTTCTGAATTATACTTATTGATTTCAGCATCGGCCCATAATGATTCTAAATCGTAATGCGCCCTCAAATCCTTTTGAAAAACATGCACCATAACATCTGAATAATCGAGAAGTATCCATTGTGCATTCCTGTAACCATCGGAATGCCACACATTTTCGCCAGTCAATTCTTCAACGGTTTCTTCAACCGAACGGGCGATCGCTTCAACCTGTGTATTCGAATTTCCATGACAAATGATAAAATGATTGCATTCGGTATTTCCGGTTTTTTCAAGGTCAAGGTCAATTATACCTTCACCTTTCTTTTTTTGCACTCCTTCTACAATTGCTTCAATTAATAATGTTGAGGATACTTCACTCTTATTATCGTCCATATTGTTATCTTAGTCTGAAAAATTTCGGATTTTTCATAAAAAGCAAAAATATAACTTTTGCTTAATTAATTCCCGGAAATAATGTCAGATATCATTGGTAAAAATATTATTAAACTCAATTTAACAGATTCAACCAACAACTATGCCATTAAAAAACATAGTCAGGATGGCTGGCCTGAGGGAACTGTTGTAATGTGCAAAGAACAAACAAATGGCAGAGGGCAAATAAACAATAGCTGGGAAAGCGAGTATGGAGAGAACCTGCTTTTGAGTATTGTATTATACCCCGATTTTTTGCCTGTTCAACGCCAGTTTCAATTATCAAAAATTATTGCACTGGGCATAAGTGAAACCCTTTCGCTTTTTAATGAAGAGGTTACAGTAAAATGGCCAAACGATATTTATATAGGTAACAAGAAAATTGCAGGTATACTAATCGAAAATTCAGTGATGGGTAACACGATCTGTTCATCGGTTATTGGCATTGGAATAAATTTAAACCAGAAAAAGTTTCTTAGCGACGCCCCGAATCCTATATCGCTTTTTCAGCTGCTTGGCCTCAAAGTCGACCTTGAAGAGTTTGCAAATCTGCTGTTCTCAAATTTAAATATCTGGCTCAACAAACTTAGGAACAACATGAATCATGAAATTGACTATCACTATCTTAAAAGCCTTTACCGAATAAACCAGGAAGCTGAATTCTCTGACAAAGATGAAATTTTCGCAGGAAAGATTATTGGGATTAATGAAACAGGGCAATTGGTAATCGCCAAAAAAAATGGCGGCCTTAAAGAATATCATTTTAAGGAGGTTGAGTTTATATAAAAGGGAAATTCCAGATTCCAAATTCCAAATTCCA
>JAFGEV010000063.1 GCA_016931385.1 Prolixibacteraceae bacterium | reverse complement strand
TGCCTTCTGCCTTCTGACTTCTGCCTTCTGACTTCTGCCTTCTGCCTTCTGACTTCTGCCTTCTGCCTTCTGACTTCTGCCTTCTGACTTCTGACTTCTGACAATTTAATGTAAAAAAAGGGCCTTACCTTTTGAGACAGCCCCTTTTACACATTTTTGCAATTCCCTTTACAATTTATTCAAATTATCAGAATAATCGTTGTTTTCCTCAGCTATCTGATATCTTTCAATGAATTCCTTACTCACTACCCCACCGTTAAAATCTTCGTTAAGAACAATTTGCTTTCTGCTTTCTTTGTCGAAAAAAGTAAATCCAAACGGTTTTCGCGAAATCCTGATCACCAGGCCATCATCTGAAGTTGTGGTAATCTGCACCAGTTCTTCAACCTCTTCAACATAAATCGAACCGTTCAGGTCAATTCTGGAAATTATTTCAGAAGGGGCAATCAATTTTACTTCTTCCCCTTTATGATAACAGGCAACTCCAATGGAATTATTACTGTATGCTGTAAATAATACCTTTTCCCCCTTGTTCGATTCGATGATCACTTCCTTATCGGTTACCTGCCTGTACTTTACATACTTTCCAGCTGGTGCTGCAAAAACAAACTGGGCAAGGAACATAAAAAACATGAACAAAACCGACTGAATAATTGCGATTGAAACTATATTCTTTTTATTAACTGCCATTGTTTTCATTTTTCCAACATTTTATATTGCCATCTTTCAAAACAACATTTATACCTTAAACTTAAACTGCTGATTTTTTGAACAATGAAAAATAATACACCAATTCAGATTGTCTCAAATTGGGACATTGCAGAATATTGCGGGACAATTTCAGCTTACCCAATATGATGAAAAAGGTGAAAAAAAAACCTGCTACATAAGGAAGCTCAATAAAATACCTGCCCCCACTGCCGAACCAATCACGCCCGAGACATTTGGACCCATCGCGTGCATTAAAAGGTGGTTTGTAGGGTCATTTTTTAAACCCTCGTTTTGAACAACCCGCGCACTGTCGGGAACTGCTGAGACACCTGCAGCGCCGATAAGGGGGTTAATCTTGTTTTCACCTTTAAGGAACATGTTCATCAGCCTGGCAAAAAACAGCCCACCGGCTGTTGCAACCATAAACGACAATGCCCCAAGCCCGAATATTTTCAGAGAATCAACCGTGAGGAAATAATCAGCCTGGGTTGATGCCCCAACCGTTAAGCCCAGCAATATTGTTACAATATTGATCAAAGCATTTCTGGCAGTATCGGCAAGGCGTTCGGTCACACCTGATTCTTTCAGTATATTTCCAAAAAACAACATTCCTAAAAGCGGCATTGCCGAAGGTGCAATAAATGTGGTTAACAGCAGACCCAAAATCGGGAAGACTATCTTTTCGGTTTTGCTCACGGCCCGTGGTGGTTTCATTCTAATGAGCCTTTCTTTTTTGGGCACGATAAGCTTCATTATGGGAGGTTGAATTACCGGCACCAAAGCCATATATGAATAGGCAGCAATAGCGATTGCCCCCATAAGGTGTGGTGCAAGTTTTGATGAAAGGAAAATTGCAGTTGGCCCGTCAGCTCCGCCAATAATCCCAATTGCCCCCGATTCCTGTGGGGAAAACCCCATGGCCGCGGCGCCCAGGAATGTTGCAAAAATCCCTATCTGGGCAGCTGCGCCCAATATCATTAACTTTGGGTTTGATATCAGCGAAGAGAAATCAGTCATCGCTCCAAGCCCGAGGAATATCAAGGGTGGATATACACCTTGTTTCACCCCAAAATAAAGATAATTCATCACTGAACCATCTTCGTATATACCAATCTTATAACCAGGAAGAAAAGGCACATTCCCAATAAGTATGCCTACGCCAATGGGCACCAGCAAAAGAGGTTCGTAATCGAATTTAATTGCCAGGAAGATAAAAAACAGCCCGACAAAAATCATGATCAGGTTCCGGATATCGAAATTGGCAAAACCGGTAAAATTCCAGAAATTCTTTAATCCATTAAACAATCCTGTTAATGCACTGCCTGATAGAGTTTCCGAAGCTGAACTCCCTGAAGCCCACACATCCATCCATCCAAAAACCGACTGAAAAGTCAGAAGGATAACAACCGATACCAGCGCTATGATTTGTTTTCTATACCTGTTTTTCATCTCAAATTACATTTCAATAAGCACATCGCCCTGCAAAACAGCCTGCCCTTCTTTAACTTTAATTTCCTTTACAATCCCTTCTTTCTCGGCTAATACATTATTCTCCATCTTCATGGCCTCCATGACCAGTACGGTATCCCCTTTTTTAACCTCATCGCCTTCCTTCACAAGAATTTTAAAGATATTTCCGGGAAGTGGGGCTAAAACAGAAAAACCCTGGCCTGTAACTTTCCTGGTGATTGTACCCTCGCCAGGTTTTTGCACAACCGGCTTACGGACCAAACGGGGTGTTTTACTCTGTTTAACTTCCCTGTGGATCTGCACACAATATTCAGTTCCATTTACTTCAATAATGGATTTGTTCTCTTCAAAATCGTTAACTTTTACCTCGTAATCGTTGCCCTTTATGGTAAACTTAAATTTTTTCATCATTTTAAATTATTCGTGAAATTTCTCACTCCATATATTTTTGAGCTCCAGGGCGAATACCTTCGCTGTATTTGTTTTATGGTAATGACATTGCTCTCTTCGTCGTGCTGTTCCTCAAAATAAAGGTAAAGCGCCAAAGCAATGGCGGCGGTTTCGTCGCCACTGATATATTTTGGACCCTTAACCTGTGAATTGTGGTTTGCAATTGTTGAGGAAGATCTTTTTTTAATTTTCAAATGAAGCAAACGCGGCACCCAATTGAAAACAATTATCAAGACAATAAGGGCAACAAACACGATTAACCATCCTACAACAGTTATTACCAGGGTCTGGTTGTCAATATTCAACAAGATCATATACAAAAGTTTTAAAGTGGAATATTGCTGTGTTTCTTCATGGGGTTAGCCATGCGTTTGGTCTGCAAATTCTGGAAAGCCCTGATAATCCTGAACCTGGTATTCCTGGGTTCAATCACATCATCGATATAACCATACGAAGCTGCCTGGTATGGATTGGCAAAAATCTCTTCGTATTCTTTTGCCTTCTGATCGATATATGCAGCTTTTTCTTCGGCGTTTTCAAAAGAAGCAATTTTTCGGCCTTCAATAACTTCAATGGCCCCTTTAGCGCCCATAACAGCAATCTGGGCATTTGGCCATGCATAATTAAAGTCGCCCCTGAGCTGCTTGCAACTCATCACATCGTGCGCGCCGCCATACGATTTACGCAATGTAATGGTCACCTTTGGAACAGTAGCCTCACCATAGGCAAACATTAATTTAGCGCCTTCGTTAATTATTCCTGCATATTCCTGTCCCGAACCGGGAAGGAAACCCGGCACATCAACAAGTGTAAGGATTGGGATATTGAAAGCATCGCAAAACCTCACAAAACGGGCTGCTTTTTTCGAAGCTGCACAATCGAGAACGCCAGCCAGGTAATTCGGCTGATTGGCAATAACGCCCACACTCAGGCCATCCATCCGGCAAAAACCCGTTACAATATTTTTTGCATAGTTCCGGTGTACTTCAAGAAATTCAGAATTATCAACAAGTAAATGGATAACATCCTTCATATCGTAAGGAAGGTTTGGATTTTCGGGGACCAGTTCGTTCAGTTCATCCTCCATCCTGTCGATGGGGTCGTAACATTCAATGGCAGGAGGTTCTTCAAGGTTGTTTTGGGGCAGGTAGCTCAGTAATTTTCTAATCAGCATTAAGCCCTCCTCTTCGTTTTCGGCTTTAAAATGGGCAACCCCCGATTTTGATGCATGCACATCGGCTCCCCCCAGGTCTTCAATTGATATCTCTTCACCGGTTACCGTTTTTACAACCTTTGGTCCGGTCACAAACATGTACGAGGTATTTTCGGTCATCATAATAAAATCGGTCAATGCCGGCGAATAAACGGCTCCACCTGCACATGGGCCAAAAATGGCCGATATCTGAGGGATTACCCCCGAGGCAAGGATATTCCTTTCGAATATTTCGGCGTAGCCTGCCAGCGAGGTTACCCCCTCCTGAATGCGGGCCCCGCCCGAGTCGTTGATGCCAATTACAGGCGCCCCTACCTTCATGGCCATATCCATAACCTTACATATTTTTTGTGCCATTGTTTCGGATAATGACCCGCCCCAAACTGTGAAATCCTGAGCAAAAACGTACACTACCCTGCCATCGATTGTACCATGGCCTGTTACTACGCCATCGCCCATGAATTTTGTTTTCTCAAGGCCGAAATTGTAACACCTGTGTGTCACAAACATGTCGAGCTCCTCGAAACTACCTTCATCCAACAACATCTCAATGCGCTCGCGGGCAGTCATTTTGCCCTGCTCATGTTGTTTCTCAATCCGCTTTAATCCGCCCCCTA
>JAFGEV010000062.1 GCA_016931385.1 Prolixibacteraceae bacterium | reverse complement strand
TTGTCCTTTATGGTGACCCCGACAGGACTCAAACCTGTAACCTTCTGATCCGTAGTCAGATGCTCTATTCAATTAAGCTACGGGGCCAATATGTCAATTTTACTGTATTTCTTCTGATCCGTAGTCAGATGCTCTCCCGATGAATTGGGACAGGTATTCAATTAAGCTACGGGGCCCTCTTCAAATATTCAATTTGGGAGTGCAAATATAGAAATTTTGATCAATAAAATAAGGGATTGAATAAAAAGTTGTTTAGATGGATACTAGATGCTAGATGCTAGATGCTGGATGCTGGATGCTGGATGCTGGATGAGTGAGAGTTGAGTATTGTGACTTGGGTTTGAGCTGTCGCTGCTGCGGCTACTGCTACTGCTACTGCTACTGCCGCTACTATCTCCCCTCCAGTTCCCTGATCTTCTGCTGATAACTTTCCTCAACCTGTATTCTCTCAAGCTCCGCACCTGCGCGTGAAGCAAAAATAGATAAGACATAGCGTGAATTGGGGATTTCCTCCATTGGCTTGTCATCCATCAGGATGAGCAGTCCGCAAACCTCGCCGGCAGCACAAAAAACGGGAGTACCCAGGTAACCTACAGTGTTGTATTGCCTGATCAGTTTGTCGTCAGGGAACATTTCAGCCAGGTTACTCGGATAAAATGTGGTATACCCTCTCATTACATTTTGCGAGACACTTACTTCCAAATCAAAACTAAGGTTCTCTATATTCTGTCCTTTATTCCAGCAATTTAATGAAACTGCCCTGTTGCCAGCCTTGTCAATACGGGCAACCATGGCCATACTCACTCCAAACGATTTGCATAGTAATTCGGTGAGAACTGAAAAGTATTTATAACCTGTAGCCTTGGAAGTCTGCTTTATCATGGCCGACAGCATTTCTGCCGTTTTCATATAATCCACCACCCTTCTTACCCTGGAGATAATCAGAGCTCCCCCTGCCGTTTCTACCCTTCTGGCAGAAAAACTACCCCAGAAAATATTCCCTTTAAGTGATTTCAACGGAAGTTCCTGGCTGTGTTCCCTGCCGATGTTGATGTTTTCGATCAGACTGTTTTTACTGAACTCTACAGGCTCCGATTCATATAACGAAAAAATATCGCATCCCGAAAGCTCATTCTTATCATCGGCCTGGAACAACTTCAGCGCCTTGGTATTGCAATCAACAATATGAAAATCATCCGGGTGTAGCAGAAAGATAGCATCAGGGGATCCGTCAAAAACTGCCCGGAAAAGCGCATCCTGCCCGTTGATCAGCGATGGGCGGAGCTTGTTGGTATATAACTTGTAATTGCGCATTGAAAAAGGTTGGTTATGGTGTTTGTATTCAATATAAGATTACGGTTTTTTGTATGAAATGTTGTGCAGGAATTGACGAATGACCGAAATTGTTGACGAATGGCTGCAGCTCCTACGACTTGTCTTACTGAGGCCTCTTATCCGGGAGCTTCGCCCCGAACCCCATTTCATTCTTTGCCTTGACGCAAAGAACGAAACAAGAAAAGTCAAGACAAAACGAACCCCCAGCTAGTCCCGGCACGCCCTCTACGTTTTGTCGGGCCATCGCACGGTGCTTGTTGGTTAGCAGTGCTTCCTAATAAAGCCTATATATTTTTAAGGCTTTATGCTATACAATAAAGGAAACACGATATTGTCATTAGCTGAGTTTGAAAGAAGCAACAACACCCCTGAAGTAGCTTAATCCGCCTCTGAGAAAAGGCGTCAAAAAAATCAATTCATTGCAGGCTTGCCTGCTATACGAATTCTGATAAGAAAATATGTTTGAGGCCGGTTCTTACGGCCGAGTTTATTTTCTTGTGTAGCTCATGAATTGATTTTTAGCCTTTTATCAGCAGCGGCGGCGTTTTTGGTTACTTTTGGCGCTGAAGCCAAAAGTGACAACAAGTTAGGTAAATAATAATATATAAATGTTGTCATTAGTAGCCTGTCAAAGCCTCGGTGCAGACAGGCTCAGTCTGACACAGCCAGTCTGCTGAAAATATAATTACTATATTTGTTACAAATCAATTGAGGTATGTCACTTGAGCTTGGCGGAAAGAATTTGGAAAAAATGATACTGGTGGGCGACAGGGTATTGATTAAACCCAAAACGCCGCACGATAAAACAAAATCAGGATTGTTTCTCCCTCCCGGTGTGCAGGAACGCGAATCCATTCAAATAGGATATGTGGTTAAGGTAGGTCCCGGTTATCCGATTCCGGCCGTTAATGAGCTGGATGAGCCCTGGAAAGACAAGAGTGATGAGGTAAAATATGTTCCATTGCAACCCAAAGAGGGTGATGAAGCGGTGTACCTTCAGAAAAGCGGCTGGGAAATTGAATTCAACCAGGACAAATTTGTAATTGTGCCTCACAGTGCCATTCTGATGCTCATCAGGGACGAGAGTCTTTTTAAGTAACATGTCTGCGGTGTTTATCCGCTGAAGTAAAGGCGCTTCAAATAATCTGCGTACGGGAAAGTTTTTTAAAGTTGCTGGTTAATTATGCAACAAAAAATTACCTTTCACGTAAATCAAAGAAAAACTGCTATGAACAGATTGATAATGAAACGCCGCCAGAAAAAGTACAATGTACCTGTCATTGGCCATTTTGGCGATAAAAGCGTACGTTTCAGAACAATTCTCGAAGCTGAACGGCTTATAGGGATTAACTATAACCTGATCTTCGAAGCCTGTATCGGTAAAGTATACCGGGCCGGGAATGTATTCTGGGAATTTGAAAAAGGAAATCACTATATCAAATACAAAGCTTATTATTTACGTGCCCAGGAAAAAATCAAAGAACTGGAACACAAAAGCACCAACTAAGAAGACAGAATTTATTCTGTCTTTTTTTTTACTAATTTTCGCCCTGCAAAAGGAACCAATGGAAGAAATAATGGAGAAACCGGCAGGCATTCCGGAATCCGAACCAATACCCTCCCGGAGTATTCTCAGGCGATACCTGAAGAAAGTCCTGTTTTTATTGAAATGGGCAGCCCTGGGTTTTTTCGCAACTACTTTTCTGGCAGTGGTGTTGTTTTCTTTCATCAATCCTCCGCTTACACCGCTCATGCTGAAACGCGCTTTCATTAAGAAAAATGACGGAACCAGGGTGGGTATTCATAAAGACTGGGTATCCTATAAAAACATATCGCCTTATATGATTAGGGCTGTAGTGGCCTCTGAGGACAACCGGTTCCTGGAGCACTGGGGAATTGATATGGAAGCGGTGCAGAAAGCAGTGGATTACAACAAACGACACAGGCGTAAACGAGGTGCCAGCACCATTTCGCAACAGGTCGCAAAAAATGTGTTCCTATGGCCCGCAAGAACATACATCAGAAAAGGCTTTGAGCTTTATTTCACAGTTCTTATAGAGACTGTCTGGAGTAAGAAACGAATTATGGTGGTTTACCTGAATGTTATGGAAACCGGTAATGGTTTATACGGAGTTGAAGCAGCAGCTCAAAAATACTTCCACAAATCAGCCAGAAAATTAACCAAAGGGGAAGCTGCCCTCATTGCTGCTGCCCTGCCCAACCCCCGCGGCAGAAACCCAGCCCGGCCATCGGCTTACCTGCTGAAAAGACAGGCACGAATCATCAACCTGATGAACAAAATTGGTCCTGTTAATTTTTAGCCGGAATCTCTGCATACTGAAGGTATATCGGACATTGCCATTTAAAAGATCACTATCACGGCAATGCCTGCTAAATTATACAAAGCTTCATAATGGTTCCGGGCTTCAATGAAAATGGTTCTATTTATTTAAGCGATGCGAAACACCGAATAGAATATTTTATGATATCAAGTGATTATTTTACAGATTTTCATGGATTTTTGGATCACATTTTTTAACTTTAATGATACACCCGGCAAAATTGTAAATTCTGAATGGAACATTATGAAAACATATACGATAAGATTCAGGAATTGCTTGGAAACATTCCCGGAAGTGTTTCCATACTTGAACAACAGATAGATGCAGACGTGCAACTGGAGTATTACAATTACACCAGGAAAATGGAAAATAGTTTCGACCGGGATGAAGTTCTCAAAAACAGGGATACAATTTTCAATCACAATCTGACGCTTGACGATAAGAAGCAATTGCTTGTTCAACTGGCAAATATCGACAGTATCGAGGCTTACCGCACCCTGGAAAAATACACAAACGATTCCCGGAATCAGTTAAAGGACTGGGCCATGTTGGCCCTGCAGGAATGTAAACTACTGATGGAAAGCAAGTTGCTTGACGAGAGTCAGATCCTGATATCCACCGGATTGGGAGGAAAGGGATTAAAGCTCAGGTATTTTACCGTATTGATCGCGGCAAGCGGAAAACCATTTTCGGAATTTGAGAGGAAAGTCATTACCGATGAGATCGGTTATGCCATCAGAAAATCAAAAGGAGAGGTTGAACAATTGAGGTTCAATAAAGAGTTGTGTATCATCATCAGTATTATCCCATTGCAGGTACCGGTGCAAGCACTCTTCGATGCGCTAATCAGGGAATGTAATCAATTGGGAGGTTTTATCAACAAGGATTACATTATCACCAATGTTAAGATTCTACCCGTCATTGAGATCAGAAGGCTGATTGGTAACTGCCGTACCAAAAACAAAACCCGGAAAGAATGAACTTTCCGGGTTTTTGCTGATTGCCGGGGTTAGTTTTGGTGCTTCCCTTCTTCAAATTCAACACTTTCAAGATCATCGAAATCGACATTCGTGTAATTGTCCTCCTCATTGTCAATAACGCCATCAACCTGATGATCTGAAGCTTTCACGGTTTTAATGAATTCAATTACTTCCTGAAATCCATCCGCAAATTTCTCAAAATCCTCTTTATACAAAAAGATCTTGTGCTTCTCAAAGAAGAAACGGCCATCTTTCTGAAAACGTTTCTTGCTCTCTGTAATTGTCAGGAAATAGTCATTTCTTCGGGTTGCCTTAACGTCAAAAAAATAAGTCCTCTTTCCTGCTCTAACCGCCCTTGAAAAGATCTCCCGGTGTTCGGATTCTTCGGCGATTTCATTTTTTTCATTACTTTGATCAATCATACAAAAGGTTTTATTAGTAGAGTATATTAGCAATTTCAAAAATAAAAAATTTTCCCTTTTAACGTCCTAATTTTTAGGTTAAAAATTGCTTTTTTGACAAAAATTGGGTAACTTATGAAATTATAAGTTTGCTAAAAGTTCGAAAAAAACCGTTTAATTTGCACTGTTATGATTTTGGACTAACCAACGGAAACAGGTTCTTTTACTTATGATCAGCAGAAGGATATTAAGAATCAAGATTTTACAACTCCTCTACGCATACTTTCAAAGCGAGGACAACACAATAGTTAAGTTTGAGAAGGAACTTTCATTCAGCATTCAGAAAACATTCGATCTATACCATTATTTGCTGCTGCTGATTACCGACATTGCAGATTATGCCAATTCCCGCATTGAAATTGCAATGCAGAAAAAGATCCCCACCCGTGAAGATTTGAACCCCAACACTAAATTCGTTGATAATCTGGTAATTAAGCAACTCAAGGCCAACCAGCAACTCAATCAGTATCTGAATACCTCACGGTTATCCTGGGTAAACTCCCCTGAGTTGATCAAGAAGCTTCATAACCGCATTCGCATGACCCCCTACTTTAAAGAATACATGGAAGACGCATCGCGGAGTTATGAACAGGACAAAAAGCTGATCATTGATATTTACACCAACGAGTTTATCAATACCGAGAGCATTTATCAGACTTTGGAAGAGCAGAGCATATACTGGAATGACGAGGTGGAATTTGTGATCAGCATGATTGCTAAAACACTGAAAGGCTTTAAAGAGAGTGACGGAGAGCATGCTCCCTTGTTGCAGCTTTTCAAAAACGAAGACGACCGCGAATATGCCATCAACCTCTTCCGTAAATCCATACTGAACAAGGAGGAATTCGGTAAACTGGTTGAATCGTATACTGAAAATTGGGATGTGGACCGGATTGCATTCATTGACCTGCTGATCATGGTGATGGCCATTACCGAGGCTGTTTCATTTCCCTCCATACCGACCAGGGTAACCATCAATGAATTCCTGGAAATAGCCAAATTTTACAGCACTGAAAAAAGCAGTGTGTTTATCAATGGCCTGCTTGATAAAATTTTCAAATTCCTGAAGGATGAAAAGCGGATTGTAAAAACCGGCAGGGGTTTAATTGGGGAGGCGTGATTTAGTGACAAGGGACAAGAGACAAGGGACAGGGCCAAGACAGATAGTTGTTGACATCAGTAAAATATTGTTAATTTTGCAACAGAAAGAAAACAGTTAACCAATAGAATTTTTTTAATTATTCATATAATACAGTAAATAATGAGCAATCTTCTTGGAATTATCCTGATGGCTTCCCCACAGCCGGGTCAGCAAGGCAGTCCCTATTCTTCATTGATTTTTCTTCTTTTGATCATGGTTGTTTTCTACTTTTTCCTGATCCGACCCCAGATGAAAAGACAGAAGGAACTGAAGAATTTCAGAGAATCACTTAAAAAAGGCGATCACATCATTACTGCCGGAGGAATTTATGGCAAAATCAACAATATTTCTGACAACATCATCACCATTGATGTGGGAAATAATGTGCTCCTTAAGGTAGATAAGAGTGCCGTTTTGCGCGATACAAGTGACGTGCAAAATCAGCAACAATAATTATTTGAATATGCAGCGTTTAAGGTATATTTGCCATATACTTTAAACGCTTTATTATTGATATCATTCAAAAAAACAGCGGGTATTTTTGAGTTGCTAAAACAAGCGCTGAGAAGGTTCATTCAGCTTCCGATTCTGCAACAGCGTAAGCTGCTGACTTTTCTCTTTTTCGTTGTTTTATCCACAACATTCTGGTTTGTCCGGTCTCTGGGCGAGCAATATGAGTCGAATATTTCTTACCCTGTTCGTTATGTTAACCTTCCTGAGAAAAAAGTCCTCATAGGTGCTGTTCCTGAAAAACTGGGATTAAAAGTTCGTGCCAGGGGGTTTACCATTATCCGAAGCAAACTGAATCTCAATCTTATACCACTCCGGTTTAATGTGAATTCTTATCTGTTGAGCAATGCCGGCACCGATTCCTTTTATGTGGTTACAGAAACAGTCAGGGAAATTCTATCCGGCGAACTTGGCAACGTTACAATCCTCGACATTGCTCCGGATACACTTTTTTTTAAATTCACCGAAATGGTTGTCAGGAAAATTGCTGTTAAGCCTGTTCTTGCCATGCACAATAAGTTTTTCTACCAACAATATATGCAGAATGGTGAAATCAGTGTCAGTCCCGACAGCATTATCATATCAGGTCCCGGATCCCTGGTGACACCTCTTAAGTACATTAAAACAGAACCTATTCATCTCACCGGTATTTCCGACACTTTTTCAATTGATTGCGGACTTGAAAGAATAGACCAGGTAGTATATTCACTTCAGAAAGTAAAGGTGAGCATACCTGTTGACCGGTTTACAGAGGTCGAGGAAAGGTATACCGTAATACCGGTGAATGTCCCTGACACATTACATATGATTGCCATACCCGGACAGGTAACTTTAACTTACCGCATCTGCCTCAGTAATTACAATAAGATTGTCAATAATCCACTGATACCTGTCATTGATTACGAAGATATTCCGGAAAACCACACCAACCGGCTTTCCGTATTTCTTTCCGATACACCCCGTTATGTGAATAATATCCGTTTCAGTCCCAAGGAAACGGAGTATTTAATCACGCGCAAATGATCAAAGTTGGAATTACAGGTGGCATCGGAAGCGGAAAATCCATGATATGTAAGGTATATTCACGCCTCAGGGTTCCGGTTTATTACGCAGATATTGAAGCCCGACTGCTCATGGATTATGACCCTGAAATTCAACAGAATCTGGAGACAATTCTGGGAGCAGCCTTTTTCGACCATGGCATTCTCAACCGAAACAGGATGGCTTCCGCAATATTCGATGATAAATCATTGCTTGATAAGGTAAACAAACTGATTCATCCCAGGGTTGCTGATCACTTTTCGGAATGGTGCAACCGTCATGCCGGTTTCCCTTATATACTACAGGAAAGTGCCATACTCTTTGAAAGCAATGCTTACCGGAATTTCGACAAAATAATTACCGTAACAGCACCTGAAGAAATCCGTATTCAAAGAGTTATTGACCGTGAAAACATGACTCCGGAAAAGGTAGCAGCCATCATGCGCAACCAGTTGCCGGAAGAAGAGAAAATAAGCCGTTCGCACCACGTGATTGTCAACGATGGTACGGAACTTGTAATACCACAGGTATTGAAACTTCATAATATGTTTAAAGAAAACTACAGAACCCTTAGATGAAAAAATTTGGCAAATGGATAGGTGCCGGATTGGGTTGGACAATTGGGGGTCCAATTGGAGCCATTCTTGGCTTCGCATTGGGATCATTTGTTGATGCATCTGACCTGGAGCGCTTTGACAATAGAAGTCCGGACACCACCACTGGCGACTTTGTGGTAAGTTTGCTGGTACTGATTGCTTCCATAATGAAAGCGGATCGGAAAGTGCTGAAATCTGAACTTGTCTATGTTAAAGCAAACCTTATCAGGTTATTCGGAAAAGAAGAAAGCAATGAGATGCTTCGCATACTGCGAGATCTCCTGAAGCAGGATATTCCCCTGAAAGATGTTACCATGCAGATACGCGCACGTATGGATTATGCATCACGGCTTCAGTTGATGCACCTGCTCATGGGTATCGCCCTATCTGACGGGAATGTCTCTGAATCTGAAATCATCCAGGTTGAGCGCATTGGCCTTGATTTGGGCATAAGCCAATCAGATATGAGTTCTCTCAGAAATATGTTTGAAAAATCAGACGACTGGGCCTACCAGGTTCTTGAGGTCAATCGAAATACAAGCAATGAAGATATCAAAAAAGCATACCGGCAACTGGCTCTGAAAAATCACCCTGATAAAGTTGCTTACCTGGGAGAAGAAATCAGAAAAAGTGCACAGGAGAAATTTCAGAAAATCAACGAAGCCTATGAGTCCATTAAGAAGGAACGGGGAATTGTGTAGTAGCAGCAGGAGCAGTGGCAGCAGCAGCAGCAGCAGCAGCAGCAGCAGTGGCAGTGGCAGTGGCAGGAGCATGAACTGTGGGGATTCAGTATGTCGCACTTCGACAGGCTCAGTGTGACTGGCGTTGTCATACTGAGCCTGTCGAAGTTTGACTGGCGTTGTCATACTGAGCCTGTCGAAGTATGACTAGTAAAAGCAGAAGCAGTTTTGCATTGCACCTCGTGAAACAATAATTGCATTAAACCAAATTTGTTTTGTATTTTTCGTTTTAATTATAGGTTATTCTTTTATTTTTACATCCAATTATTACTTATAATACCATGGATTTAAAGGAGATCATGTCAGTTTCAGGACACAGTGGCCTTTTCAGGTTTATCTCGCAAGGCCGCAATGGAATCATTGTTGAATCTTTTGCTGATCAAAAGAGAAGTTTTGTGAGTGCATCCCAGAAAGTCAGTTCTCTGGCTGATATTGCCATTTTTACTGACGGGGAAGAGATTCCGCTGCATGATGTGTTCAAAAGCATATATGATCTGGGTGCAGAGGCGCAGGTGCCTGATGCCAAGTCCTCACCTGAAGATCTAAAAAAGTTCCTCGAAAAGGTACTTCCCAATTATGACCGCGACCGGGTTTATGTATCGGATATCAAGAAATTGGTTGCCTGGTATCATTCTCTGAAGGATCTTAACCTGCTTAACTTTGATGAAAAAGCAGCTGAGCCTGCTGAAGCTGAAACTAACACAACTTCAGAAGAAGCTGAACCTGCCAAAACAAAAGCCAAACCTAAAGGCGAAGGCAAAAAAGATACTAAACCCGTAAACAAAGCAGCTTCCAAATCATCTGCTGACAAGCCAAAGAAAGAAGCTCCCGGTAAAAAGCCTGCCGCATCCAAAAAGAAAGACTAACAGCTGCTGTTATTGTCATTGTCACTGCCACTGCCACTGCCGCTGCCACTGCCGCTGCCGCTTCCACAACTCGTCATACTTCGACAGGCTCAGTATGACAACGCCAGTCACACTGAGCCTGTCGAAGTGTGACTTTCTGCTGCTGCTACTGCTACTGCCACTTCTTTCCTGTCAGTGCCTGAATTTTTTCATTTTTTTAACAATTTAGTTTACGCTAATCCATTGTTTGGCGTGGTTTTTGCACTGTTTTAATAAGCCCAAAGCTTATTAATCCGAAAAACCGTTATTTAAATGAAAACCCTGAACTGTTTTAAAAAGAACTGGAAACTGGCATTTTTTATCATGTTGCTTACCGGGTTACCTGTATTTTTAATGGCCCAAACCCCTGTTAAAAAAGAATCACCCTCCAAAAGCGGCGTACCGAATTCATCCCTGTTAAAAGATTCAACAGCAACTGTAGTAAATTTTAATCCTGCTGCCCCCAATGCGGAAGCAGGCACTTCAAAAGAAAGTGAAAAGAACGACACCTCAGTGAATGCTAAAAATGAGTCCTTTACGCAATCACAGGATGAATGGCTGAAAAATGCAGGATATTTTAAAACCAGTAAGGGTTCAGCAACAAAGAAAAGCAAGCGTAATCCGGAACCCCGGCAATCTGCAGATGTTGCAAAAGAAAGGACCCATTGATCAAAAGAATTTTAGTAAACCTGGATTTTTCATTCTTGATTGTCATTAATACGCTCAGGAAATAAATAAAAACCCCATCAGGCTATAAATAACCGGTGGGGTTCTTTGCATGTTTTTCCCTATCTGTGTTTTTTACTGCACCACACCTTTAATCTTTAACACTACTGTTTCATCAGCAGCATTGCTGTAAACAGTAGCTGATTTTGAAAAGGCCCCTGTAGAAGCTGCATTATAAGTAATTACAATACCAGCTGATTTCCCCGGCAGAATGGCTTCTTTTGGATACTCTGACGCAGTGCATCCGCAGGTTGTTGCCACTCTGCTGATTATTAAAGGCGCATTTCCGTTATTGGTAAGTGTAAATTTGTGCGAAACAGGCTTGTTAAGCGAAATGGCCCCAAAATCATAACTTACAGCTTCAAATGCTATACCTGACTTATTCATAGGCGTTGCACCGGAAACCGATGCCATGTCCTGTGAAAAAGCCATTGAAAACATAAATAATGCACTGAGAAGGATCATGGATTTTTTCATGGCGATGAGTTTAATTATTTGTTGTTGAAAATTGAGTTTTGACTTCATCACAAAGGTAATGTTTGACCACATCTGCCTTTTCAAACAAATTCCTAAGAATTGTAAATGAAATGTAAATGATGTGTTGCGTATTGTTTATATTTTATAATATTATGCTTCAAAATCAACATAATTGAATTCAAAATCAATCAGAATATTTGTGCTGCTGGGGGTATTTACCATTGTTTGCATCATCATGGTACAAATAACCTGGCTGATCACCAGCATGAACAGTGAATCTAAAAAATTCAACCATGCAGTGCACGTGGCTCTGTATGAAGTTTTTAAAAAAATAGCGGGCAGTAACCATGTTCCCGTGGAAAACCCGGTTAGGAAAATCTCTGATGATTTTTATGTGGTAGACCTGAATAGTGATGTAACAGCTGACGTGCTGGAGTTTTATCTGATCAATGAGTTCAACAAGTTGAATATCCATACTGATTTTGAATACGGAATTTATGATTGCACCACCGATCAGATTATATATGGCAACCATTTGGGCATAAAAGATGGAAAAAGAGAACCCGGAAGTAAAACGGAATTGCCTAAAGTTGCCGGCCTAACCTATTACTTTGTAATCCACTTTCCAAACCGCAACGAATTCATCCTGAATTCAATAAGCGTATGGATCTTTTTTGCTGCAGTTTCGGTTATTGTATTGATTTTCTTTGGCTATGCGCTTTATGTGATGCTGCGTCAAAAGCGACTGGCTGATCTGCAAAAAGATTTCATCAACAACATGACTCATGAATTCAAGACTCCTCTGTCATCCATTAAAATTGCTGCCGATTATCTGCTTACCAGGGAAGGCAATCAGGCCGACAACAGGTACAGGAAATAT
>JAFGEV010000396.1 GCA_016931385.1 Prolixibacteraceae bacterium | reverse complement strand
GAAGCAGGTTTGCCTGTGTCGGTAATTGCCGACGGGTATGTTTCGAGGGTTTCAATTTCACCATCAGGCTATGGCAATGTTTTGTATGTTACCCACCCTAATGGTTATACATCGGTGTATGGGCATCTTGAAAAATTTTTCCCAGATATTCAGGGTTGGGTGCGTGGGCAACAATACTTAAAAAAAAGTTTTGCCATAAACCTTTACCCCGAAAAAAGCGATTTCATTTTAAAGCGTGGACAAGTAATTGGTTTTTCAGGGAACAGCGGAAGCTCAGGGGGGCCTCACCTGCATTTTGAGATCAGGGATTCTGAAACAGAGAATCCGGTTAATCCTCTTCTTCTGGGTTATCATATTACCGATACCCGTAAACCGGTTGTCGAGAACCTATTTGTTTTTCCTTTATCTGATCAAAGCCATATTGAACGTTCGTTTTCGAAAAAGAGATTCCCACTTGTGTTGTATAACGGGGCCTACAGGTTAAAGGGGCGGACTTTGATTGAGGCATATGGAAAGATAGGTTTCGGTATCGATGCGTTTGACTATTTGGACGGAAGCTGGAGCAAATGTGGAATATATAAACTTGAACTATGGATTGACAGTTGTTATGTACTGTCTTTTTCTTTCGATGAGCTTGATTATTCAACGATGGGCTGCCTGAACAGCCATATCGATTACGATGAGTATATTAGGAACAAACGCAGGGTTCATAAAACGTTTGTAGAGCCCGGGAATAAACTCAAAATTTACAGCATCAATAAAAAAGCTGATGATTTTCGCTTTGATGATGGTAGATTGCACCCGGTAAGGATTGTGATGTTTGATGTTTCAGGGAATAGTTCTGAAATTGTTTTTTCCGTAAAATCGACAGGGGAATTGCAGCCCCCGGCAAAGCAATTTTCCAAAAGGTTTTTATTCAATCATGATAACCATTTCAAAAACAATGAGGTTGAATTGTTTGTGCCCAATGGTGCTTTGTTTACCGATATCGATTTCACATTTAACAAGCTCCCCGCCAATTTAAATTCCATTACTCCGATATATGCAATTCACACCCGTTACACGCCCTTGAATGAACCCGTAAATATATCGATATTGGCTCAAGGGCTCCCAAAAAATCTTGAGTCAAAAGCCTTGCTTGCCGTTGTAAATCCAAATGACAGTTCATTGTCATCAGTTGGAGGAAACTATCAAAAAGGTTGGGTGTCGGCCAGTGCAAAAGTATTTGGCAATTATTGCATCGCAGTCGATACCATTCCGCCTGAAATAATTTCCTTAAGCATAAGAAAGAAATCGGAGTTGATTGAAAATGATAAAATAAGGTTCAGGATAAAGGATGAGTTGTCGGGTATAAATACTTATTCTGGCACTATTGATGGGCAATGGGTACTGTTTGAATATGATATGAAAAACAATTTAATAACATACAATTTCGATGATGTTTTGCAAAAAGGTATCAAACATAATTTGCAGTTAAGGGTTGATGATCAGAAAGGTAACACCTCAGAGTATGACGCTGTTTTTTATTATTGATTAAGTGCCTTTAAGAATTATTATTCTTCCTATATAATTAATCTCTCCTTTTAACGTTTAATTAAACAATACATCTTTCTTTTTAATATTATACTTTATATTTTTATAACTTATTACTACATAATTGCTATTTGTTTTTAATTGATGGTGTTTATATGGCTTTGTTTTTAAACAGAGAGTTATTAATTCATATTTATCAATTTAAAAACAGTAATTATGGTATCATTCCTTCCTCATGAATTTCCGTTTCGGTTTGTCGATAATGTTATTCTGGCCAATACCGAACAGTTTATTACCGAGAAGAAGTCGGTAATTTTTAATGTCACAGAACCAAATTTTTACTATCCAAAATCTTTATTGATCGAACATGCAGCACAAACAATGTATATTCACGGGTACTACATTGGCTTAAAAAATGGATGGTGGAACGATAGTTACCGGCCTGTGGGTTTTCTAACGGTTATTAACGATGCTAAGTTTTATAATGAAAAATACGTTATGAACGAAATGCTTTTTACCCGTACCGAAGTTTTAAGAATTTGTAAACCAATGTTTATTGTACGTTCAACGGTTTGGAAGGAAGGAGATAAAATTTTATTCAGCGGGACTATCAATGGCGTTTTTACTGAAAATGTGAAATGTGAAAATTCAGTTGCCGATGCGAATGTTGAGCTTTCGGTTGATCGTGTATATTGCAAGAGAGACGAGAAAGGTTTTTATTTCGACAGCAATAACTGGTTTTTGCCCGGCCATTTCCCCGATTTTTCCTGTTACCCGGGTTGTTTATTGCTTGAAGGACTTGCCCAAACGACCAAAACAGATGCACAAATCTCACAAATCAAAAAAATCAGGTTTAAAAAAGTGATGTTGCCCCAGAATAAATATTATTATCGGAAAAAGCAAGAACAAGGTGCGATGCTGAATTTTGAAATTATCGAAGACCAAACAAATGAATTATGTGCCGAAGGTACGGTTGAGGTTTTTTAGAAAACATTATTTGTTCTACCTGGTTTTCCATTTTTTGGGAAGTCAGGGAAAAACATATTTTTTGTAAGCAGACCTGAAGTTCAACTTTATTTTGATTACAGAAATTATTTCCACTGATGAACTGGCCAACCATTGCGGAAGGCCAGTTTTGATAGTTTTTTATCAGGCGAGACACATACAGGATGTCCGATTTTTAAAAAAACAGGGGCATCATCAATCGAATCGGCATAGTAATAAACATCTTGCAGGGCATAATTTTTTTCGTGGCAATACTCTGTCAGCCGGATAAGCTTTTCATCCCTGAAGCAGAATTTTCCAATAGGGCGGCCTGTAAAAACCCCG
>JAFGEV010000061.1 GCA_016931385.1 Prolixibacteraceae bacterium | reverse complement strand
ATAAATTATGGGCTAAATATAGAAAAAATCACAATGGATAAAAGCAATCTTATATTAAGATTTTTTGAAAAAGAGAAAGGATTTGTGATAAACAAAAGATTTTAATCTCCTTTTTTTTTAAGTGCTGAATGCAAGCTCAGAAAAATCAATTAATCAGAATTCTTTTTTCTTGTTCAGGTAGTAATTCTGTAAAATGAAAAATGCTTTTTTCTTTTCCCCGTTTTCAGAGAAAACCCCTTTGCGGTTCCAGCCGTTCTGGATATAGGGCAACATGCGGCGGGGCGAGCGGAAATCACTTAATATCCATGGAGTCATGCCACTGAGTTGAGGGATTTGTTCCAGCATTTTCAAATTCTGTACATACAAATCTTCCTGGAATTCTTCACTCCATCTGGTTTCTTTGTCGGCATGAAAGCCATAAAGCGCGCCTCCGCCAAATTCGCTGATAATGACAGGCTTGTTAAATTTAATTGTCCAGGTAGTGTGGTTACATTTGTCAGGGAGCCCGTCGTACCAGCCAATGTATTGGTTAAACGAAAGCACGTCGACATATTGTGCAAAAGGATCTTCAATGCTGACGATATAAGGATCACGTGAGAGGGTATGTTTTTCAAGGGCAGCGCTGATGAACCGTACATTGTCCATCGATCGGGCTTTGTCGATAAGGTTTGTAAGAAATTTTGTGCGAGCCTCGCTGACTGGTGTTTCATTGGCCACTGACCAAATAATGACATTTGCACGGTTCTTATCCCTGTTAATAATATCTTCAAGTTGTTGGGATGCATTTTCGTATGTAGCCTGATTTTCCCAGTCGATGGTCCAGTAAACAGGTATCTCACTCCAAACCATAATACCCATCTTTTCAGCAGTTTTTATCATGTGCTCATTGTGGGGGTAATGGGCCAACCTTACGAAGTTACAGTTAAGTTCGCTGGCGCGGCCAAGTATCATTTGGGCATCTTCCTTGCTGTATGCCCTGTCGCCGCGGGAGCCGTTTTCCTCATGGATGCTTATGCCCCTCAAAAAAACTTTTTTACCGTTCAGTAAAATATTGCTTCCACTGGTTTCGAGGCTCCTGAATCCGATCTGGTCGATAAGGGTATTATCTCCCGATGTGAGTAAAACATCGTACAATTTGGGATTTTCGGGTGACCAGTGTTCCAGGTTTTTAAGCTTGAAAGATAAAAGTGCTTTTCCTGTTTCACCTGTTTTTACTTTTGTTTTGAAATTTAATTCGGGTAATTCAATTGTTATTTCCTGTTGGAGATCGTTACCATTAAGCTGAATAAATCCGCTAATTTCATCCATCGAACCTTTCTTTAACTGGATATGGTAATCCTGGATAAAGGTTGGAGAGGTTTCAATCAGTTTAACATCTCGCGTGATACCTCCGTAATTGAACCAGTCCGTATTCAATGTGGGCACAGCTTCTTTCTTCCGTTTGTTGTCGGCTTTTACCACCAGCCGGTTTTCTTTTTCTTTAAGCAGCCCGGTTATTTCGAAGTTAAATGGTGTAAAACCACCAATGTGCATCCCTACCTTTTTACCATTGAGGTAAATATGGGCTTCGTAATTAATAGCGCCAAAATAGAGGAATACCCTGTTATTTTCATTTTTTTTGGTGTAATCGAAATGTTTACGGTACCATATTGTGCCTTCGTACCAGAACAATTCTTCTTCCTGGGCATTCCATGAACCCGGTACACGCAGGGTTGGCGATTTACTGAAATTGTATTCAATTAGTTCGGTTTTATCCTGTTGTTCGTAATCGTTGAAGTAAGCGCCGTGATTATGTTCATATCCCCGATCCTGATCCATGGGTTTATACCGGTAGTTGTAATACCCGTTTTCATACTGGTCGACAATGTAGTTCCATTGGCCGTTAAGCGATGTTGCGTCCCTGTTTGATGTGTTAATAATCAAAGGGCTGTTTGCGTTTGCCGTAAATATCAGGCTAAATATGCAAACTATTGAAAGGGGGGAAAAAGCGGTTTTCATATATTAAATATTTAGTAATGGCTTGATCCATCCCAGCAATGGGTGCATACTGTTTCTTTGGGTAGACCTATTGCTTCGATAAGGTCATTTAATTTTTGAAATTTTAACGTTGTAAGATCTAAATTTTTTCTGATTTGTTCAACCATTCTGGCATATTCTTCCGAATCGGGATCTGCATATTTTGAATAATCGACATCTTCTTTACCTTCAAGTTGGAAAATTGCTTTTCGCGATGCCAGTTCCAATGTAGTTCGAGAACGGCTGAAGTTCAGAAAATCGCAGGGAAAGATCAGGGGAGGGCATGCAATTCGCATGTGTACTTCGTTAATGCCTGCCTCGTGCAGGTCTTTCACATTGTCCTTTAGTTGTGTTCCCCGCACGATGGAATCGTCGAGAAAAACACCCGATTTGCCATAAGTCAGTGCGCTGTTTGGTATAAGTTTCATTTTGGCAACCAGGTCGCGCATTGTCTGGCTTTGTGGCATGAAACTGCGCGGCCATGTAGGAGTATATTTGGCGTAAGGCCTCATTAAGGGGATTTGCGATTCGTTGCTGTAGCCAATGGCGTGGCCAATGCCCGAGTCGGGTATACCGGCAACAAAGTCTGTTCTCAGCTTATCCCGTTGCGCGAGTTTTGCACCGCATTTATAACGGCAAACATCAACGTTGATCCCTTCGTAAAATGAAGTGGGGTACCCATAGTATACCCAAAGGAAAGCGCAAACCTGCATCTCTTCGTTGGCTTCGCGTATTGTAGTATAACCCGAGGAAGTGATCTCGACAATTTCGCCCGGGCCCATGTATTTTTCGGTTTCATAATCGAGGTTCGAAAAAGCTGAAGTTTCTGATGCTGCACAAAATGCGCCCTCCTTTTTTCCGATAATGACAGGTGTGCGGCCCAGTTTATCACGGGCGGCAATGATCGTATTTTCATTCAGGATTAAAATTGAACACGAACCTTTAACCAGATTGTAAACATTCTCGATGCCTTCTACAAAAGATTTTTTCTCACAAATGAGCATGGCAACCAGTTCGGTTGAATTGATCCCTCCCTGGCTGGTTTCTGAAAATATTTTTCCATGCGCGAGAAACCTGTCGGCCAGTTCATCGATGTTGTTGATTTTTGAAACTGTTGAGAGGGCAAACCTTCCCAGATGTGAAAAAATGACCAGGGGCTGGGCTTCGGTATCGCTGATAATACCAATGCCACTATTGCCCTCGAAACCGGAAATGTCGTTTTCAAATTTATTCCTGAAATACCCGTCCTCGAGGCTGTGAATTGCCCTTTGATAACCCAGTTTTTCAGAAAAAAAAGTTAAACCGGCACGTTTAGTGCCTAAGTGTGAATGGTAATCAGTTCCGTAAAAAACATCTGTAATACAATTTGTTTCAGAGGCTGCGCCAAAAAATCCGCTCATATAGAAATAATTTTGTAGTGTGATTGGAAACAAAAATAGAAAAAATGAGTTCAGTTGAACGATTTAAAAAAAGTTTTAAGGGAATTACCTAATATTTTATATCTACAAATCCATATAATATTTTTCTAAAGAAATGGTAAATGTATCCCGATTATTGTCTATCCATTCGCAAACACTTTTGTATTGTTCCTTCTGAAGTCCGAAATTAAGTATTGGGTAATTTTGAGGCAGCCGGGGTATACAAACATATATATTATTTGCAATTTGTTTTTTTCGGGTCCATTTGTAAAATCTTTTGATAAATGTGTCGAACCCGTTTTGTGATATCATTCCCAGAAATATTCTCAGTAATTTAACTTCTTTAAGTTTGAGTTTCAGCATTTCAAAAGATGGCATCATATTGTAGAGGTCCTGGTAATCATCATGTGATAGTTCACGCATGGGACTGATAATGTAAATGTTGTCGAGTTTGCCGTTTTGTTTGTAATATTTTTTCAGATAGTATTCAAACCTTTTAAAAGTACCTCCTGCACCACCGTCACCAAAACTGCCTTTAAGAAAACTGGAATTTATTTTTTCGTTTGAAGAAATTGTTTGGTCGGGAAATATTATTGGAATGGCTGTTGTTGCCATCATCACGTCTGAAAGGTCAAGCGCTTTATGCTTAAAATTTTCGCTATAAGCCCAAACTGTTTTTAACCTACGATACCAGAATGCAAGAATATAAGATTGAAATGGTAACTCGCCCAGTGTTTTAATTCCAGCTTTTAAAATGAAATTGTCGATGGTTTTTCTTAAGGGTATTGTGTCGAGCGGGATAAACTTTATTTTTTTGAAAACATCATCATTACGGATGTTAAAAAGGATTTCGTTTTTATAATACTTATTCCACTCTAAAGGATTATTTTTCCTGAAGCAGGAATTCAGGGCAGCAATGTTTAAAGCACCAGAGCTAAAACCTGCAAACATTGTATTGTCCTCATCAATGTTTAATTCATGGTACTCGATTAGTTTGTCAATTATAGCAACTTCCTGAGAAATACGTGCTGCTGCACCTGTAAGCAATAAGGCATTTTTCATTAGCGGTATGCATTTGTTTACATGAACAAGATAATGAAAAGCGGGATAAAACTTGCTGTTGCCATATAAGAATTGTTTACGGATTGTACATGTGCAATTAAAGCAGCCAAAATGCTCTCGTCAACTAAATCGCCTGCAGTAACTGTCATGCCTTTGTGATTGGTTTTGCACTCGGCTATGGCTGTAGCGTCCGATTCAAGGGTAAAGATCCCTTTCCAGATGTTTTGCTTGATTTTCAGTTGGACTGTTTTTTCAAAATTCAGAAGGGCGTAGTTTTTAAATGAAAAGTGGTTGATTGTCCCAATTTGCATGCCTTCTTCAAAAACCTGTTTTTCTTCTTTCCAGATGCTTTTCTGAAGTATGGTTATCATACGGCTCCCGATGGTAACGGTAAAGGAGTTTTTCAGACCATTGGCTTTAATTTCCCCAGCAATTTCGTTTCCCCTGTAGATATGAAAATCCGAATCGTACCATTTCTTTCTTTTTAAAATGTAACTCTTCATGGCTCTTTCTTTTATTACTTTCAGATTTCTTTTTCAGATATGTATGACAAGAAAAGAGGAAATTACAGTTTACATGCAATTATTTCACAATGTGTTCAATTGCATTCGAATTCGTTTCCAGTCGTTCTTTCAATTGGAAGAATGGGTGTGATTATTGGCAGAAATTATTTCAGAGAAACTGTTTGTTTGCAATTGTTTGCTTTTCGCGATTTGTATTCAATTTGAACTTCACCTTTGCCTTCTACAATAAACTCGTATTCAACGGTTGAAAAGCCCTGTATTCGTGTGAACTGTATTTCAGGTTTGTGTTCTTTGTAGCTCACGTCGTTGGTAAACCTGTTGTTGATTTTACCTCCGGCCACAACTTTTGCTCCTTTTACAGTAATTTGATCGGGCGGATATAGTTTCTTCTGCCAGCTTTGCATGCTCATTGTTGGCAGTCCTTTTTTATTGCGCAGCCTGATCCTGATTTTATATAAACCTTTTCCGGTTTTTTCAGTTTCGAACACTTCCATTTCAACTTCGGGAAGCTGGCCGGCGGAATAGATTACTGCCGATGCATTACGGTGAACCAGTTCGGGCAGCATGAACGGGTGGGGCAGGCGTGAACTCATTTTTACCCAGCCACCAATTTCAATTTCGCCGTAAACCGGATGGTTAAAAGGTTTCCATTCTTTATACAATTCGCCATGTGCAAGGTAATCGTTGAACTTCAATCTTTCGTATTCCATCGTTTCTTTATCTTCAGCAGCTTTAGCTTCCTTGTTGAAGGATTCATTGTCGTTTTGAAAAAGTTCGCCTACAAAAGTAAATGCCCCTGCAAGGTTGTAGGTAAACTCACCAAAGTCGCCGTAAGTTGGATAGAGGTCGTACGAAGGCATGTATTTATAGCCGGGCACAATTTTTTCGGCATTTGTTCCAAGCAGGTCGTAGGCTTCAATATCCTGGCGCGGGATTTCTTTTTCATCGTTGCTGGGACTTCGCAAAAACATTCCGCCGAAATTGTGAAAAGCCCATACCATAATTATGTTTGGTCTTTTTTCAATGTATTCGGCAATGGCCCTGAGGCCTTCCCCTGACAGGGGGTATTCGCCTGCCCCGCGCTGTATGAAATCGGGCTTCCAGTTAAAGGGCCAGTTCCGGTTTGGATCGAGGTAGCCTTCGCTATCTTCATTAAAGCGCCCGTCGTTGTCGTTGTCGATGCCTTCATATCCCAGCAGGGTCCATTCGCCCTTTTCTTCAGGCTCAATGGCCAGCATCAAACGTTTGTCTTTTGGGTTGGTTTTGTATTTTCCATCGGGGTCTTTTATGCGCATCTGGCAGATGTTTCCGTCGCCATCGAGGTCATCGTAGGGGTCTTCATCGAACAAGCCGTCGTTGTCGTCATCCTGGGGGCGGCGTATGCTGCGGTTTGTATTGGGGTTATTGGCATCGTTGAAAAAGTGCCAGCGCCCGTCAACATTAACCACCGGGATTATGTATATGGCAGTTTGGTCGACCAGCTTTGTTATTGTTTCGTTTGTGCCATATTTCCCCAGAAGGTAATCGGCCAGGTACAGGCATACCTCGCCCGCTTGTAATTCGTTTCCATGAATGTTGCCATCGACATAAAGGCCGGGTTTTTCCAGTTCGGTACCGGTTTTTTTGTTGTTTATGGTTAAGGCCATGATATCGCGGCCTTCGTCGCTTTTCCCAACTACATCGATGCTTGTCAGGGCAGGATATGCTTCGTTAAGCTTTTTCAGCGCTTCATTAACTTCGTTGTAGGTGTAATAATGGTCGAAACGCAATGGGATCCCAACCTTAAAATTGTTTGCACAAACATTTAAAAGTACAAAGGCAAAAATTGATGTAAATATGGTGCGTATCATTGCAATTCAATTTTAACAATAGGTTGATGAATAATCACGTTTTTCGATTCAAAGCGAAGGGTAAGAATTTTCTCATTCATTTTATTTAGCATGAAAGTGAACTTGCGGGTTTGATTACTTCCAATACCCTGTACCGGGGTTCGGGCTTTACCCGATAAAAAGCCAACATCGCCTTCGATTGTGAAAACAACCGGAGCAGGTTTGTTGTTGCGGCTTCCCATAAAAGTGGGGTAGGGAAGCTCCCCGTTGTTGGTAATAAAAATATCGAGTTTTACTAGCCCGCCGCCAATTTTTTCAAGCTTGTAGTCTGTTGAGAACGAAGGTAATTTTTGGGCAAGTTTGCTTATGAAGGGCAACTGGAGCTTAAATCTTTTTTCGAGCGAATCAGCAGGCAGGCATAACATGAAAAAAGGTTTTAGCCCACCAATTTCAACTTCTTCAAAATCGGGGTGTTGAATTTTTTGCCAGCCAGCAAAAGCATCCAGGCCCATTGAGTCGGCGTAGGCAAGCCGTTTTTCTTCATAGGTTTTTTCTTCTTCCTTTTTCTTTACAGAATCCTTTTCGCTTGGTTTAAATATGGTTAAGGGGCAGGGGTTTATGCTGAACACAGGCAGTCCGTATTCAAAATATGCAAATTCTTCAAAACTTCCATTTTGCCACCCGGGAAGTTTTTCGTAATCGGCAGGCAGGTTTATTTTTTTCAGGTATTCTTTGTATTCTTCCGATGCCTGTTTATAAAACAAAACATCTTCTGATTGAATTTCTTCAGGAGGTTTGCTATTAAGCAGGGTCAGGTATATACGGTTGCCGTATTCCTTATCGTCGGCATTCCGATCGATTTCTTCTTTTAACTCTTCGGGGGTGTATGTTTTTTTCGCATCAACACCCAGCCTTTCGGCATAGTAGCCGGGTACTTTAATTTTTTGGCCTTTACTTTTTTTGGTGTCGGTTTCGGGTGGGAACAAAAGGTTGTCGGTTTCATCAAGAACAACAACAAGTGCGATTTCAGGGTGTTCTGAAAAGAACTTCATCAGCGAGAAGGCCTCAGGTTCTGAACCGTTCCATTTTCCGTGTTCAGGGATAAAAGGTTCGTACATATAGTTAAAGTTGTGGTTAACGATTACCCCTCCGGGCGGGTCTTCGTTGTATTCGCCATCCCCGTCGTTATCTATGCCTTCGGAATATATTTTGTAAATACCTTTTTCGCCTTTGTTGGTTTTTGCTTTTCTTATTAACCTTGAGTCGGTTGTGTCTTTTATGTATTCACCTAAAGGATGTTTTACCAGCATTTGGGTGATCATTCCGTCATTGTTCAGGTCTTCAGAGCCGTCTTCGTCGGTTTGT
This sequence comes from Prolixibacteraceae bacterium, assembly GCA_016931385.1. Classification (GTDB taxonomy): domain Bacteria; phylum Bacteroidota; class Bacteroidia; order Bacteroidales; family Prolixibacteraceae; genus DAIMEA01. The sequence continues at coordinate 579 of JAFGEV010000061.1, read as the reverse complement.
TCGTCATTGTCGTTGTTAACCTGTGTGCCATTGGTTTTCGATTCCCATTTTGGGGTATCGAAATACCGTTGATAAGCATCGGGGTTTCCGCAGGGTAAAATGTACCAGTTAACATCATGAATTGTATCGGTCATGTTCGAAACATAATTTGCAAACCACAGGGCACCTAGAGTGGAAATAAGGTTGGTGCCTTCCATGTTTGCAGCTATAAAAATTGCAGGTTTTTCTTTTTCAGTATCCCCTATTTTGACCAGTGAAAATTCATTGTTCGCGGGTGTGGAGGCCAGATTGATAAGGGAAACATTTTCATTTTCACACAACTGCTTCATGAATTTGTTAACATCAGAAATGTTTTTTTGGGCAAGTGACGAAAGTGAAACGAAAAGAAAAGTGTAAAGCAAAACGACTTTGGTTTGACTTCTTTCTTTAAAAAATTTCATAAGATGGGTCAGCTAAAAATTAAGTTCTAAAAATAACAAAAATCTGAAAATAAAAATGAAATGCTTTGCAAAGGGTTAGCGGCCTGATGGTATTGTTTATTCACAATCCTCTTCGAAGGGATAATTAATAATCTGCAGT
>JAFGEV010000395.1 GCA_016931385.1 Prolixibacteraceae bacterium | reverse complement strand
TGGCATTGGTTATGATTATTACCCGCTGGGTTCGATGTCGCTCGACTATTGCATTGCCGAAGGGATTGTAGAAGTTGCCAGTATTGGCGTAGGCCCTTTTCTGGCAGGTGGCTTTACAAGTTCGAGGATGATATTCTCACTGGGAGTAAGGGGTACGCTTCATTACCCGTTTCTTGACATGCTCGATACCTACCTGGGCGCCGGGCTTGGAGCAGCGTACCACATGTGGTTTCAATTTTCTGACGATGTACATTTTGTACCGGTAATTTTTTTAGGGGCGCGCTACCCGTTTTCAGAAAAAATGAGCGGTTTTTGTGAAGCCGGGTTCGGGTTGAGTTATTTTTCCCTTGGGGTGGCTTTCAATTTGTAAGCTATTTAAGCAAACTTTTTTTAAAGCCTATTCCAGATAAACGCCCGAACCGATAAAGTAATCGGTGTTCGGAATCGGTTCGACATACCCGAGTTTTAATTTTTCACCCGTGTCGCCGGGCTTAATCCAGTAAAACTCTACATATCCCCCACCATTTTGCGCCATGGACGAAAGTTCTCGGATTACATACTTTCCCCTCGAGTCGGTATAATCGGTAAGATCCTGGCCCTGAAGGTCCTTCTGGCGTGCATGCGCAATATTGACACAGTTGAAATCGTAAACATAAAAATACCCTGAACTGTCGGGATAAAAACGGATTGGATCGATTGCCCTTCGAATGTAATAAATTAACGCCGAATCGCTTTCCATTTCCGGAACTGCTTCACCTATTGAAACTGCATAAGAATGTACATAGGCTATGGCCACCTGCTTATTCCATTCAAGGTTGTCGGTATCGTCATTTGTACACCCTGAGATTAAAAAAAGGGTTAAACATGAAAGAATTGTGATGTTTTTCATCCTGAAAAAATTTTTGCAGTAAAGATATTATTTTAAATAAAATTGTCCTTTTCAATCCTTTATAATTTTTTTGAAAATGAAATTTGACTAATATTGAAGTTTTATTTTCAACAACACACGATTACTTTTGGCTATAATGGAAACTGTCAGTCGCATTGGATTCGATAACGAGAAATATCTTAGGGAACAAACTGCATCAATTCTTGAACGTGTTAACCGTTATAACGACAAACTATACCTTGAATTTGGCGGGAAAATTTTATTCGATTATCATGCGACAAGGGTTTTGCCCGGATTCGACCCAAATGTGAAAATGCGGCTTTTACAATTGCTGAAAGAAAAAACCGATGTAATTTTATGCATTCACGCCGGCGATATTGAGCGTAAAAAAGTACGGGCCGATTTTGGCATTTCCTACGATGTTGATGCCCTGAAAACCATTGACGATTTCAGGGAATGGGGAATTGATGTTACTGCAGTTGTTATCACCAGGTATCAGGATCAGACTCCGGCAAAAGCTTTTAAAAACAAACTCGAAATGAGGGGTATAAAAGTATACTTACACTACCCCACGAAAGGCTATCCCACCGATGTTGATTTGATTGTAAGCGATGAAGGCTACGGGGCAAACGAATACATTGAAACAAGCAAACCCATTGTAGTGGTTACCGGGCCCGGGCCGGGCAGCGGCAAACTGGCTACCTGCCTTTGCAACCTTTACCACGAATACAAAAAGGGCGTAAAAGCCGGGTACGCGAAATTTGAAACTTTTCCAATCTGGGATTTGCCCATCGACCATAAAGTGAACGTGGCTTACGAGGCAGCAACCGTCGACCTGAAAGATGAAGTGCTGATCGATTCACACCATTTAATGGCATACAATGTTGAAGTGGTGAACTATAATCGCGACATAGAAGCATTTCATCTCCTGAAACGGATACTCGAAAAAATTACCGGGGGAAAGTCGATGTACCTTTCTCCTACCGATATGGGCGTGAACCGTGCAAGCGCGGGCATTGTTAATGATGACATTATTGCTGAAGCATCTCATCAGGAAATAATCCGCCGCTTTTTCAGATGTGCTGTTGAATATGCCATGGGCCTTGTCGATAAGGACACACTCAACCACATGGAAAGAATAATGGATAAGGTTGGGGCAAAAGAAGAGGACCGAAACGTGGTATTCCCCGCAAGGCAGGCTGCAACCGATGCTGAAAAGAACGGTAAAGGAAATGCAGGTATTTTTTGCGGGGCGGCCATTGAATTGCCCAACGGGAAAATTGTTACCGGGAAAAATTCACCCTTGCTCCATGCTTCTTCAAGCCTTATTTTAAATGCAACCAAACAACTGGCAGGTCTTCCCGATAATCTGTACTTGCTGCCTCAAAATATTATCGATTCAGTTACCCGGTTGAAAAGAGATATCCTGAATGGGAAAATGACAAGCCTTGATGTGGATGAGACCCTGATCGTACTTTCGATAAGTGCTTTATCAAACCCGGCAGCACAAATGGCGCTCGAAAACCTGAAAAAACTAAGGGATTGCGAAGTACACCTTACCCATATTCCCACGCCCGGCGATGAGGCCGGCTTACGAAAATTGCAGGTTAACCTTACCTGCGATCCGAACTATTCAAGCAAAAGCCTTTTTATTGGCGGGTAAAATTTCTTCAAGAAGTTAATTCGTTTTGAGAAATTTTTGCATAATACATTGATCTCTGGTTTCAATAACCGCAATGTAGAAACCAGAAGTTAGTTTACTTATTTCAATTTTCTCGTTGGTTTTAACCTCTTTTGAAAAAACTGTTTTCCCATTTATTTCAGAAAGGCGGACAAATGCTTTGCCATCAAAACCGTTTAAACTAATATATTCATTTGCAGGGTTTGGATGAATGATGATGTTTTCCTTATTAATATTTGAGTTTACCGAAACAGGATTAGCTTCCTGTACAACCATAATTGTTTCTGTTGCAGAATCATTTTCGCAAACGGTTATGTTTGCCATCCTTTCAGAACCAGTATTGTTTTCATCTGCAATTAACGTTAGCTTTTGGTAGTATGTACCTGAATCAGGGAATACAGTTAACCATGATTTATCGGAAGTTGCTGTCCAGTTATTTCCCGAATATACTTCAATTTTTGCCACAATTCTGTTATCCCATCCGTCAAGCCACGATAAAGTTTCATAATGACTTGAAACAAAAAAATCAAAAGGGACACAACAAGGAACGATATCAATACAGCCTGCTCTATCCATGTTTTCCCAGCAACCACCCTCTATGTCATCGTTTTGCCAGACCATATGTAGCGGAGCAGTTGTTTTACCTTCGTCCTGATCGATTATTGTAACGTCGAAACCAAAAGGATGGTCGTATGGATAAGACATGGGCCTGCCGTATTTATCTTTAAGGTTTGCAAATGGAATTGCCCATTCATACACATAATTATTTTCATTTTCTCCCCCTCCTAAAGAATAGGCTATAGTCCCACCGGGGCAATAATCCGTAGCTTCAACCTGAATAGGTGTATCATACATACCCTCGGTAAATCCTTCGGCAAACCAGTAGTGGCCTGTTCCGGAATCCTTTACGCCTTTTCCATCCTGAAGCTCTTCATTTACGTCAAGAAAAATTACAGGCATGTCGTATTCAAGCGGATCGCCACCTGATTTCCAGCCAGGCCAATGGCTTTCTTCGCCATAAACATCAACAATTATGTATAAATAGTTATCATCGTACATCGCCTTCCAGAAAGCTGTTAGTGTGGGCTGTTCGCCTGGAAACGGTTTTTCAATTTCTACGGCTTCAACAGCATCCCACAGTTCTTCAATGCAACCATCAATCACCACTGGTTCAGCGACATAATTGATATATATTGTTTGATTGGTTTGAGCCCTTAAATTTGCCTGTGAAAACAAAATCATCAGGAGGGAAATACTTAGTAAAGTGGAAAATTTTTTCATGCGTATTGGGTTTAATAATTTGAAATCAGTATATAAATGTATTAAAAATAGCAATACGTCCATTAATTAAATAATCCAAAAATCCTTAAGTTGACAATTTTAATTATTTAAGGATAGATTTTCTGCCTAATTGTATTTACCTTTAATCGTTCATTTTATCTCAACTAACACTTTCACAAATGGTAAATAATTATACTTTGTCCCAATATCTGGTTGACCGGCTGTATGAAATTGGGGTCAAGCACCTTTTTGGTGTCCCGGGCGATTATAACCTCGATTTTCTCGACACTGTGCTTCAAAGCCCTGTTCAATGGGTGGGAAACTGCAATGAATTAAACGCCGGATATGCAGCCGACGGATATGCCCGTATTAAGGGGATTGGCGCTGCTGTAGTAACTTACGGAGTTGGCGGTTTAAGCATTATTAACGCTGTAGCAGGCGCATTTGCCGAACATGTGCCGATGATAGTTATTAACGGGGCACCTCCAGCCCGAAGAAGGGAATCGGGCGCTTTGGTACACCACCTTGTTTCAAACTACTATTTACAACTCGATATTTTTAAAAAAATTACAGCCGATGCTGTTTTGCTGACAGATCCACGGACAGCTCCCGATGAAATTGACCGTGTTCTTCGAAACTGTATTCAGCGAAAATTGCCGGTTTATATTGAGTTACCCGCCGATTTAAATCATGCAAGCTGCCAGAAACCAACAGGCGCTATTGATATTTCACCACTTTCTTCAAGTCCTGAAAGTTTGTCGGAATGTGTTGCTGAAGCAAGCCGGTTATTAAACGAGGCTGAACATCCGGTCATTCTTGCAGGCATTGAATTATTACGTTACCGGCTCGGTACCGAAACCCTGAAGATGGTTGAAAGCAGCGAGATACCCTTTACAACCATGCTTGGCAGTAAATCGGTACTTCCTGAATTACATCCTCAGTTTATTGGAATTTACCAGGGAAGCTGGAGCAAAGAGGCTGTTCGCCGTCAAGTGGAAGAATCGGATTGCCTGCTTTCACTCGGTGCCTGGATGACCGACCTCGATACAGGCCTGTTCAGTATAAACCTCGATGCCCACAGGATGATCACTGCCGGAGGAGGAGAAGTACGCATAAAAGGGCACTATTACCATTCGATTGAACTAGGTGAATTTATTCAGGAATTGACTAAAGCAATCAAGCCCCGGTCGTACCTGGCTTCCCATCCTGCTGAAGCATTTCAGCCGCTTCAGCCCTTTCTCACAAAACCTTCGACAATTCTAACAGCCCCCAGATTGTACGAATGTGTCGATTATTACCTCGACGACCAAATGGTCCTGCTTTCCGAACCGGGCGACTCATTTTGTGCCGCACCGGAATTTCATATCGAAGAGGCCGAAAACTTCATTGTCCAGTCATACTATTGTTCAATTGGTTTTTGTACACCTGCAGCCCTTGGGGTAGCCCTGGCCAATCAGGAAAAACGTCCGGTTGTACTTTCAGGCGACGGCGCTTTTCAGATGACGGCCCAGGAGGTTTCCACCCTGATCAGGATGAAATGCCCGGCAATTGTCATGATCATCAATAACGATGGATACCTTATTGAACGTAAACTTCACCAGGATGGCATGTACAACGATATACAGATGTGGAAATATGCCAGTCTGCCCGGAGTGTTTGATAATGATGACTTTGTAAAAGGGATTAAGGTTACTACGGAAGAAGAACTGGATCAGGCTATGAAACAGGCCGTGTGTGAAAAGGGCAAGCTGTTCATGATTGAAGCCTGCCTGCCCAACCGCGACTGTTCAGC